>NC_011761.1:946250-1249375 GCF_000021485.1 Acidithiobacillus ferrooxidans ATCC 23270 | reverse complement strand
AAAAGCGTCAGGTAGGGAATACCGAGATCCGCGCAGGACTGCACCATCTCCCGGACCACCTCGGCACCGCGGCGATGGCCGGCCACCCGTGGCAAGTGCCGACGGTACGCCCACCGACCATTGCCATCCATGATGACGGCAATGTGGCGGGGCATGGCGGGCGGGGTCAGGTCGGCGGAAGGCATGGCTCAGACCTCCATGAGGTCAGCTTCCTTGGCCTCCACCACAGCATCCACTTCGTCAATATACCGGTCAGTCAGCTTCTGAAACTCCTCCTCAGCCCGTCGCTCTTCATCTTCGGAGATGGCTTTCTGCTTATGGAGTTCCTTGACCTGAGAAATGCTGTCGCGACGGATGTTCCGAATCGCCACGCGTGCGCCCTCCCCTTCCTGCCGGACCACCTTTACCATTTCCTTACGACGTTCCTCTGAAAGCGCCGGCAAGGGCACGCGAACGTTATCCGAACCCGCCACCGGATTGAGTCCCAGACCGGCGTCACGAATGGCCTTGTCAATTTTGGGAATCAGGTTCTTTTCCCACGGTGTCACCAGCAGTGAGCGAGCATCCGCCACCGAAACCGAAGCGACCTGCGCCAGTGGTGTCGGCGCGCCGTAGTAGTCCAGTTGTACGTGATCCAGCAGACCGGCACTGGCCCGGCCGGTACGCAGCCGGGTAAGCTCCCCCTTCAGCGACTCGATGCTCTTCTTCATCCGGGCTTCTGAATCTTTCTTGATTCCTTGAATAGTCATGCAATCTCTCTGCGCACGGAAGTGCCTTCCTCTTCACCCAGCATCACCCGCATCAATGCGCCGGATTTGTTGATGGAAAAAACGATGATCGGCATGTCATTATCGCGGCAGAGGGTGATAGCCGTCGCATCCATAACCTGTAAGTTCTGCTCCAATACCTGGCTATAGGACAGTTCCCGGTAGCGCATGGCCTCGGGGTGGCTGACGGGGTCGTCTGTGTAAACACCGTCTACCTTGGTCCCCTTAAGCACTAGTTCGGCATTGATTTCCACCGCGCGCAGGCTGGCCGCCGTATCGGTGGTAAAAAAGGGATTCCCGGTACCAGCGCCGAAGATGACCACCCGTCCCTTTTCCAGATGGCGGATAGCACGCCGCCGGATATAAGGCTCCGCGACCTGTTCGATATGCAGCGCCGACAGCACCCGGGTCGGCAGACCGAGGTGCTCCAGGGCATCCTGCACGGCGAGGGCATTCATGACCGTCGCCAGCATACCCATATAGTCGGCGGTGGCGCGATCCATGCCTTCGGCCGCCTTGGCCATACCCCGGAAAATATTACCGCCACCGATCACGATGGCGATCTGTACTCCGGTGTCGGAGACATCCTTGATTTCCCTGGCTATACGCTGTACGACCTCACGGTCCACACCGTACTGACCATCGCCCATGAGCGCCTCGCCGCTAAGCTTGAGGAGAATACGGGAATACAAGGGCGCCGCCACTCAGGACCCCCGGACTTGCGCCATGACCTCGGTCGCAAAATCCGCGGTGGGGGCCTTTTCTATCCCCTCCCCCACTTCAAAACGGACGAACTCCAGCACCTCGACGCCAGGAAAGCTCTGTATCAACTGGCCGACACTGCGGTCAGGGTCTTTGACAAAAGGCTGTCCGGTAAGGGCGATTTCGTTGAGCAGCTTGTTCAGACGTCCGGAGATCATCTTTTCAATGATGTCTGCCGGCTTGCCGCTATCCGCCGCCTGGGTGATCAAAATTTCCTTTTCACGATTCAGACGTTCCGGGGATACTTCGCCGGGATGAATCACTTCGGGGCGCGCCGCAGCCACATGCATGGCCACATCGCGGCCAAGTTCACTGGTGGCCGCCTGGCCCTCCAGGGCCACGAGCACACCGATGCGGCTGCCGTGAACATAGGCACCGATCACACCATCCATGACCTGTAGGTGCTGCAGGCGACGCAGGCTGATATTCTCGCCCAGTTTGCTGACCAGACCTTTACGCCGCTCTTCCACTCCGGCATCCGCCAGCAGGGCTTCGGCATCTTTGAGCCCCTGCGCCAGGGCCTGCCCGGCGCAGTCCTTCGCCAGCGCCAGGAAATCTTCATTTTTGGCGACAAAATCTGTTTCGCAGTTGACCTCGAGAACGACGCCCCGCTTTTGATCCTCGCTGAGGGCTGTGACGATGACGCCCTCTGCGGCCACCCGGCTCGCCTTTTTATCGGCCTTGGCCAGACCGCGCGCGCGCAGAAGGTCGATAGCCGCCTCCATATCGCCTTCGGCTTCGGTCAGCACCGTTTTACATTCCATCATGCCGGCGCCGCTGCGCTCACGCAGTTCCTTGACTTGTTGTGCACTGATAGCCATGAATGCTCCTTGGTTATGATGAATGGGTTAGTCTGCGTCGATTTCGATGGTCTCTTCGTCCACCTCGACAAACTCGTCGAGCAGCCCAGACTCTCCACCCTGACGACCGTCGAGAATGGCATCGGCTACCAGCGAGGCATACAGGCGAATGGCGCGGGTTGCATCATCATTACCGGGGATGGGAAAGTCGATGAGCAACGGATCACAGTTGCTATCCACCACACCGATCACCGGGATACCCAGCTTTCGGGCTTCCAGAACGGCGATATTTTCATGACCAACATCGATGACAAAGATGGCATCCGGCAGACCGTTCATGTCCTTGATGCCACCGAGGCTGCGCTCCAGCTTGTCGCGCTCGCGAGTCAGGGTGAGCCCTTCTTTTTTGGTGAGTTTTTCCATGGTGCCATCCGCCGTCATCTGATCCAGTTCATCGAGACGACGAATGGACTGACGGATGGTCTTGAAATTGGTCAGGGTACCACCCAACCAGCGCTGATTCACGAAGAAGGCGCCGCTGCGTCGAGCTTCCTGCTCGACGGCCTCGCGCGCCTGGCGTTTGGTACCGACAAAAAGGATGCGGCCGTGCTTGCGGGAAATCTGTTCGACAAAGCTGAGCGCCGTGCGCAGCATGGGCAAAGTGTGTTCGAGATTGATGATGTGAATGCGATTACGCTCACCGAAAAGGTATGGTGCCATTTTCGGGTGCCAGTAACGGGATTGGTGACCAAAGTGGACGCCGGCTTCCAACAGGGCGCGCATGGTAACATTGCTGCTCATAGGGTTTTCTCCAGTATTCAGGGTTATGATCCGCCACGCGCCCCATGCAGCCATCCTTACGGACACCCGGCTGCCCTGTATTGGCACGTGTGAGTATTAGGCCTAAGCCCAGCGCTTTTTAGCACAAAACCGGGGGCTCTGGCAAATCATCCGACGTATGCGAATCAGGCATCTGCCCTGCCCTGCTGGGGCGACCGCGGCGCTTCATTCACCATGGCGCCGATGCCACCACCAGTACGCCAACGCTACAGCGATCAACAGCAGCAGGAGCACAATCTGCACATGTTGAACGCTTTTCAGCAGACTCCGCAGCGAGGCGCCAAGGGCGTATCCGATCCCGGCGATGGCGGCCGCCCACACCGCTGCGGCGGCCGGGTTCATCCACAGATAACGCTGCGCTGGATAGCGATGCACCCCTAGCAGGATGGGGGTAATGGTGCGGGTACCATAGATAAAACGGAAGAACAGCGTCACCCAGTCACCAAACCGGCGGATCAAACCCTCGGCCTGGCCCACGTGGCGGCGCAGAAAGCGCGGCAGCATATTCAGCAGGCGTTCGCCATAACGGTAACCAAGCTGGTAAAGCACCTGATCGTTGAGCGTGCTACCCAGCCAGGAGACGAATATCACCAAGGGGAGATCCAGTACTCCGGCATGGGCCAGGGCACCGGCAACAATCACGACAGCCTCCCCCTCGAGCAGCGTGCCAATGAAGAGAATCCAGTAACCGTACTGGCGCAGAAAGGCGATGATCATATCCAGGGTGATAGGTTGAAGACGCAGCCAGCCCAGCATCTCGTTGATCACATCAATGGTTGCATCCTCCCCGATCGGCCGGGAGCGTCTCCGGCATGGGCAACAATAACAAAGGTGCCGACAGACGCAAATCGGTTCGGGGGCTGATCTAGCAAGCCATCGAGACCGCGTCGCTATTCCGCAGGAATATTCATTGACTTCAGCGGTATCGTAGGCCGACCGGCAAAGCGCTGGCCATGGCCTCCAGCAAAAAACTCGCCAAATGCCGCTGGGTCAGGCTTGCCACCAGCGGTTACCACTGCAGGTGGAAATCCGGCGTGATCCATTCCTGCTCCTGTTCGAGATCAGCGGCCAGCAGCGGCATATCCGTCAGCCAGCGCGCTGGCAGGTGCAGGACGACATGCCGGCCGGTCACCGTCAAATCCGGCGGGGCCACCAGCGGGAGTGCGCCCCGATGGAAAAGGATGGCCAGGCGAAGCAGGATCGCCAACTGCTGAAGAGGCACCACATCCTCTGCAGCCACTCCCAAAGAACGCAACTGAGCAAGACCAGGCAAGCGTTTACGCTGGGCACGGAGCAATGCCGCAACGACACCCTGCTCACGGCGCGAAAAACCCGCGATATCCGCGTTCCGCCAGACATATTCACCATGCTTGTGATATCCGGAATGGGCGATGTCCAGACCGATATCGTGGGTTAAGGCGGCCCAGCGCAGCCATTGCTGATGGCCTTCGTGGAGCGGCCAGGTCCCGGTCGCAGAGGTAAAAAAGCGTTCCGCCCACCGCGCCACGCTCTGATTACGCAATACCTGGCTGTGAAAACGTTCCTGCAGGCTGCAGATGCTCATCTCACGGGTATCTTCCTGATGGATGCGGCCAAGCAGATCGTAAATGGCCCCCTCGCGCAATGCTCCCTCGGAAAAGCGCATTTCCTGCAGACCCAATGACTCGAAGAGCGCAAAAAGGATGATGAAACCGCCTGGGAAGACTGCGGCACGATCGGGCTTCAGGCCTTTCAGCCGAGTCAACGCACGCACCGAACCAAGACGCATCAGCTGTTCACGCAGCCAGTGCATGCCTGCGCGGGTGATGCGCGGGCCCTGACCGCCCTCGGCAAGGATACGGCCAATCGACTTGATCGTGCCAGATGAACCCACAGCCTGATCCCAGCCGTGACTGGCAAAGTCCTCCAGCATGGGTTCCACCGCCATGCGTACCCGCTTTTCCAGGCGCTCACAGGCAGGTGCTGCAATCTGCTCATCGGGGAAATAGGCACGGGTGGAGGCCACGCAGCCGAAATGCAGACTCTCCCGCAGGTCAGGGATAAACCCTTGGCCCGCGATCAATTCGGTGCTGCCCCCTCCGATATCCACTACCAGACGTCGTTCACGGGCGTCCACCGCAAGACTGTGCGCGACACCCAGATAGACCAGACGGGCTTCTTCACGGCCGGCCACGATTTCCAGCGGATAGCCGAGGGTGTTTTCAATAGCACGGACAAAACCTTCCGTAGCGCTCGCCTGACGCAGGGTATTGGTGCCGATTACCCGCACCCGCTCCGGACGAATGCCTCGTAGACGCTGCCCGAAGCGTGCCAGACAATCCAGCGCGCGTTTTTCGACTTCCGGATCGAGACTGCCGTCGTCGCGCAAGCCCTCCGCCAGGCGAACGCCTTCGCGCAAACGATCATGCAGACGGATATCAGAGCCGATTTCTTCTGCTACCACCATATGGAAAGAGTTGGAACCCAGGTCCACCGCCGCCAGAAAATTTTCGAGCCCTGCTGTGGCTGCGGATTCTGCCACCGCTATTTCCCCTGGATGCTTTGTTCTACCTCGTCCAATGGAAGATGCCGGACACTTTTCCCTTTGGCAAGATAAATGACGTATTCGCAGATGTTCCGGGCATGATCTCCAATACGCTCGATGGCTTTGGCGATAAAGAGCGCATCAATGGCCGGGGTGATGGTGCGCGGATCTTCCATCATGTAGGTAATCAGACGGCGCAGGGCAGAGCGGTATTCCTGATTGAGCACCTCATCGCCTTTGGCGACGGCAATGGCTTCCTCCGCATCCGCACGGGCCAGGGCATCCATGGCGCGGCGCAACATATTCAGGGCATAGTCGGCCATGACGCCCACGTCTCTGAGAAAGGCCGGATTGTCGTTGCGCGCGCCATGTCCCATAGCCAAGGCCATATCGGCAATCTTGCTGGCCTTGTCGCCCATACGCTCCAGATCCGCGATAGTCTTGATCAGGGTCATCACCAGACGCAGATCGCTGGCGGCAGGCTGACGCGTAGCCAGAATGTTGATGCACTCCTCTTCAATACGCACCTCGTAACCATTCACCTCGTGGTCACGCCCGATCACTTCACGGGCCAGTTCGGCATCTGGCTCCTGCAGTGCCTTGATAGCATTCGTGATCTGCTCCTCCACCACACCGCCCATGGCGAGCACCAGGGCGTGGACCTCATGGAGTTCTTCATCAAAACGCTGGGAAATATGTGGTTCTTTGTCCATAGCTGCGCTCCTTAACCGTAGCGACCCGTGATGTAGTCTTCAGTCTGCTTCTTGCTGGGATTAGTGAATAACTGATGGGTGGAATCAAATTCCACCATCTCGCCCATATACATAAATGCGGTATAATCAGATACTCGCGCCGCCTGTTGCATGTTATGGGTGACGATCAGGATGGTAAACTGATTCTGCAGTTCGCTCACCAGCTCTTCAATCTTGAGGGTGGCGATGGGGTCCAGTGCGGAGGTCGGTTCATCGAGCAGGATCACCTCCGGCTTCACCGCCACCGCGCGCGCGATACACAGGCGTTGCTGCTGCCCACCGGACAACCCCAGCCCGCTCGTCTTGAGTTTGTCTTTCACCTCTTCCCAGAGGGCAGCATGGCGCAACGCCTGCTCCACCCGCTCGTCCATCTCCACTTTGCGCAATTTTTCATAGAGCTTGATGCCAAAAGCAATATTGTCATAGATGGACATGGGGAAAGGCGTTGGCTTCTGAAACACCATGCCGATTTTAGCGCGCAGCATATTCACATCCATGCCGGGAGCGAGAATATTCTCACCATCCAGCAGCACTTCGCCGGTCGCCCGTTGCCCGGGGTATAGGGAATACATGCGATTAAATACCCGCAGAAGCGTCGACTTGCCGCAACCCGACGGCCCGATGAACGCGGTCACCTGATTCTCAGGTATTTCCAGATTGATATCTATGAGGGCCTTGTTGCTCCCGTAAAAAAAGTCCAGGTGGCGGACGGATATTTTGGTTTTCTGGGGTTCCGACATTAACGCGGGCTCCTGTCTTTGATAAGAAAGCGGGAAACAAGGCTCAAGACTAGCACAGCCATGGCAGCTATCAACGCGCCCGCCCAGGCCAGATGCTGCCATTCCGGATAAGGACTCATGGCAAATTGAAAGATGACTACCGGGACATTGGCGATCGGTTTGTCCAGATTCGTGCTGAAAAACTGATTACTGAGCGCCGTGAACAGCAGTGGTGCGGTCTCGCCACTGATTCTCGCCACCGCCAGTAGAACCCCGGTGAGTATACCAGAACGTGCGGCCCGGTAACTCACCTGAACGATCATCTTCCAGTGAGGCGCTCCCAAGGCCAGAGCCGCCTCGCGCATGGTGCCAGGGACCATGCCCAGCATCTCATCCGTAGTGCGCAGGACGACCGGTAAAAGCAAAATAGCCAGTGACAAAGCCCCGGCAAGACCCGAGAAGCTCCCCATGGGCACCACCACCACTGCGTAAATAAACAGACCGATCACGATGGAGGGTGCGCTGAGCAGAATATCATTAAAAAAACGGATGACTGCCGCGAGTCGGCTGCCTTGCGCAAACTCCGCGAGATAGGTGCCGGCCAGGATTCCCACAGGGGTACCAATCATCACCGCCACGCCGATCATCAGCAGGCTGCCCACGAAGGCATTGCGCAAGCCCCCGATACTGCCAGGCGCCGGCGTGTCACCTGTAAACAGTTCCAGGTTGAGGGCGCCAGCACCATAAGAGAGAGTGGTCCAAAGAATCCAGACCAGCCAGAAGAGGCCAAACAGCGTCGTTGCCATGGCCATACCCAGATTGAAGATATTCCAGAAGCGGCGGCGCAGGTAACGGGCGTTCCTGGCCGTATTCATAAACCCACCTTCCCTTGTCCCTGACCGAGACGCCAGAGCATCAGTTTGGCCAACACCAGCACCACGAAGGTAATGATGAAGAGAATGAAACCCAAGGCCATGAGCGCCGACTTGTACATGGGTGAAAAGGCCTCCGCAAACTCGTTCGCCAGCGCGGCGGCGATGGAGTTTCCGGCGTCGAGCAGAGAGATATGGAGGTCGTGGGCATTACCGATCACAAAGGTTACCGCCATGGTTTCACCAAGGGCACGGCCCAGACCGAGGAATACTCCGCCGACTACCGCCGTACGGGTATAAGGGAGAACCACATGGCGTGCCACTTCCCAGGTCGTGGCACCCAGGCCATAGGCCGACTCTTTGAGCAGCGCTGGCACGACCAGAAAAACATCGCGCATGATCGCGGAAATAAAGGGGATCACCATGATGGCCAGAATAATACCGGCAGTCAGCATACCAATGCCCATCGGCGGACCGCGAAACAGTGCCCCGACAGCCGGCAGAGCACCCAGATGGTCATTGAGCCAAGGCTCTGCGCTGCCCAAAACCGGCGCAAAGACGAAAAGACCCCACATGCCGAAGATGATACTGGGGATACCCGCCAGCAGTTCAATGGCGCTGCCGACCGGTTGGCGTAACCATTCGGGTGCGAGTTCGCTGATAAATAACGCGATGCCGAAACTGATGGGCACGGCGATCAGCAGGGCGATCAGGGAGCTGACCAAAGTTCCGTAAATCGGTACCAGAGCGCCGAAGTTCTCGGTAACCGGATCCCAGCTATCGCTCCAGAAAAAAGCGAAGCCAAACCGATGAAAAGCTTCCCACCCGCGCAAAAACAGGGACAACGCCACCCCGACCAGCAGGAGCAGGACCAAAAAGGCGAGCCCGGCCGTCAGCCAGCGGAATCTCCGGTCCATGGCATGCAGGCGTCGTGATCGCGCGGGGTTGATGCGAGATGGCACTGCGGGGGACGGCACCGTCGCCGCCATCCGTATTCCCGACTCTGCATCGCGGGTATCGTCCATATCTTAGCTCACTGGCCCAGATTCCTTTTCCAGTACGCCTCAATCTGCGTCACCGTAGTTTTTGGTAATGGCACATAATCCAGGCCCCTGGCTTCCGCTTGCGCCTGCGGGGCTGTCAGGAACCAGCGTGCAAACTTCAGGACTCCCGCATTGACCGTCTTATGGGCATCCTGGCGCATCAGGATGTAAGTCGCAGCGGAAATGGGCCAACTCTGGGCACCCGGCTGGTTGGTGAGAATCACGTAGAAATCCTCTACCTTGGTAAAATCCGCATTTGCCGCGGCGGCCTGGAAAGTAGCCAGATCAGGGGCCACCACCTTGCCCGCAGCATTGATCATTTTGCCGTAAGCCATGTGATTTTCCTTGGCGTAGGCATATTCCACGTAGCCGATGGCTCCAGGAATCCGCTGTACATATGCGGCGACGCCCGCATTGCCCTTGCCACCCACACCGACGGGCCAGGAAACAGCCGTGTTATCGCCCACCCGTTGCTTCCATTCCGGGCTGACCTTGGCCAGATAATTGGTAAAGTTGAAGGTGGTTCCGGAACCGTCAGAACGATGGACCACCGTGATATTCATATCCGGCAGATGAACGCCCTTATTGAGGTCGGCAATGGCCGCGTCGTTCCATTTCTTGATCTTGCCCAGATAAATACCGGTGAGTACGGCGCCGTTGAAGGTCAGTTCACCGGGCTTTATACCGGGGACATTCACGACGGGGGTAATGCCAATAATCACAGCCGGAAACTGGACGAGCTGGTCTTTGTTGAGATATTCAGGCTGGAGAGGCATGTCGCTGTTGGCGAAAGCGACGGTTTTGGCCTTGATTTGGGCAATCCCGCCACCGGAACCGATGGCCTGATAATTCACCATGATGCCGGTTTTCTGTTTGTAAGTTTCCGCCCATTTGGACAGGACGGGATAAATGGCTGTGCCGCCTGCGGCGGAAATGGTTTCCGCCTGCGCCAGCCCTGCCACACCCAGGCTCATCACCCCCAACACAAAAGCCACACCCTTGATCTTCATGATATCACGCCCCCTATACAGGTTTAATGAAAAGCTGCACAGAGACTATAGCAAGGTTTTATTACTGTTTTATGACACTGCGGAGTCGGAAGGAAAGCTGCGGGCGAGATGGAGCGGAAAATGCGCAGTAAAAGTGGTTCCCTTACCCACTTCACTAGCCACTTCCAGATACCCCTGATAACGCTCGACAGCGTGACGGACAATGGCCAGTCCCAGCCCCGTACCCCCCATGCGTCGGGAGCGACCTTTGTCCACCCGATAAAAACGCTCGGTGATACGCTGCAAGTGCTCGGCAGCGATACCGTCGCCGGTATCCTGCACCACCAAACGCAGATCGCCCGAGCGACGTTCCCAGCGCACGCTGACGGTGCGGTCCGCCGGGGTATATTTGATGGCGTTTTCCAACAAGTTTCGGATGATACTGGTCAGATCGATGGTTTCTGCGAAAATGCCCAAGTCGCCATCCAGCGCCGTGTCGATCTGCAACCGTTTTTGCACTATGGCGGGGGCCAGGGTGTCCAGGGTGTTGTGTATCATAGCCGCGATCATGAGCGTTTCGCAGTGTTCCGGATTCGCCTCGGCGGCCTCCATACGTGCCAGAGACAGCAAGTCTTCGACCAAAGACTGCATGCGCAGCGTCTGCTGTTCCATGAGACGGAGTTGACTACTCACCTCATCGTCGGCAGCGATGGGACTGTCCAGCATGTTTTCCAGGAAACCGCGTACCACCGTCAGCGGGCTGCGCAACTCATGGGAGACATTGGCTACGAAGTCCTGACGGACCTGTTCAAGCTGACGGATACGGGTCACATCCCGGAAGATGACCAAAGCACCCGCATCGGCGAGGGGATAACGCATGCCCTCCAAAATCTGTTGTGCATCTGCCGGGGCCGGGAGCTGCAGGCTGGGTGGCCCTTCGCCGGCGAGAAAGGCGCGCAGATGCGGAGTCCGCAGCCAGAAAGCCAGCGGCTTGCCCGCGTCATCGGGCCATTGCAGTTGCAGCAAGCGGATACCCGAAGGATTCACCCAGAGCAATTGGCCACGCTCGTCCATCAATACCACAACATCGGGCATCGCCTGCAAGGCGTCACGCAACTGTACGATCTGGGCGCTGAGCTGGCGGTGCTGCGCCTCCTGATCACGTCGCCAGTGGTAGCCCTCGGCAAACGTCTCCTCCCACATCCCCCCCGCTAGCGGTGGCAACGAGGTAGACGGGTTACGGAACCAAGCGCTGAAACTCAGGGATTGCTGGCGATGCCATCCGACCCAGAGCGCCAGCAAGAAAGCGATGATCACCAGTGGGAGGTAGGACCAGGCGTGCAGATCATCGGCGGCCAGAAAAATTGGAATCAACGCCCAGAGCGCCAAGGGGTAAAACCAGGCACGGAGGTACTTCACGCCGGAAAGATATGCCGGGGTGTGCTGCGGCCTGCTGAATGCGCAAAAACCGCCACACCAGTCATCGCTCGTCCACCACTTCCCGCTGGAAACCCAAAGCACTACAGCGATAGCCTTCGCCCCTGACAGTTTCGATGATCTGGGCGTAACCGTGGTGCTCCAGCCCCCGACGCAAGCGGCGAATGTGGACGTCGACCGTGCGCTCTTCGACAAAACTCTGCCGCCCCCAGATCTGATCGAGCAGCATATCCCGCGAAAAGACCCGTTCCGGATTGGTCACAAAAAGACGCAAAAGACGAAACTCGGTTGGCCCGAGATGAACCTGTACCTCATCGGCGTAGACCCGATGCGCGCGCAGATCCACCTGCAGACCGCCAAGCCGCACCCGGCCCGCCGCCGTACCACCGTAACTGCGCCGCAGCAGGGCATTGACCCGCGCCACCAGTTCCCGCGGAGAAAAGGGTTTGGCCAGATAATCATCCGCACCTGATTCCAGACCATGCACCCTGTCACCCTCTTCACCGCGCGCGGTAAGGAGGATGATGGGCAGCTTCCGGGTCTCTTCACGACGGCGCAGCATACGGCACCATGCCAGGCCATTTTTGCCGGGAAGCATCCAGTCGAGCACCAGCAACTGCGGCCCCCAGGTCTGGAGTACCGCTTCCGCCGATTCGACGCTGCCCTCACAGCGAACGTCAAAGCCATTACGCTGCAGGGTAACGCGCAGGAGTTCCTGAATGCCTTCCTCATCCTCCACTACCAGGACACGGGAGGATACCTTGTCTTCGTCCATACCTGCCTTTTGTCCGGATACGCCCACTGTCCGCTTATTGTGGCGCAAGCCCTGGCGGAATGCCAAGACGTTGCACACCAAAATAACCCCGTCAGTACAGGATGGGAAGGATCATGTTCTCAGGCGCGGCGGGCACGACCCGAAGGCACCGCTCCTGAACCGGGCCGACCTCGCCCTGCGGCCTGAGCTGGACGACGCGCCGCCGCTGACGGTGCATGACCGGAGAAAGACTGCCGCGGCTCGAAACCGATGACGATCTCCCGGTCGAAGGAGCGCCGCAGGAGCTTCTCCACGTCCTGTAACTGCTTACGCTCCTCGCTGCTCACCAGCGATACGGCCTGGCCGTTGTTACCGGCGCGACCGGTCCGTCCGATACGATGGACATAATCTTCCGGCACATGAGGAAGTTCAAAGTTCACCACGTGGGGCAGCTCGCTGATGTCGATACCGCGAGCGGCGATATCCGTCGCCACCAGGACCTGCACTTTGCCTTCCTTGAACTCCGCCAGGGCGCGGGTACGGGCGCCCTGGCTCTTATCGCCGTGGATTGCCATCGCCTGCATGCCATCCTGCGATAAGTGCCTGGCAAGGCGGTCGGCACCATGCTTGGTACGAGTGAAAACCAGCACCTGCCCCCATTGATGTTCTTCGATCAGATGGGAAAGAAGCTCGCGTTTGCGGTCCTGATCGACGGCAAAAACCCGCTGGGCGACATTATCGGCAGTGGCATTGCGTGCCGCGACCTCAACACTGGTCGGGTTGTTCAACAGGCCATCGGCCAGCCCACGGATTTCCGGCGAAAACGTCGCCGAGAACAGCAGGTTCTGGCGCTTTTTCGGCAATACCGCAAGGATGCGCCGGATGTCACGGATAAAGCCCATGTCGAGCATGCGATCGGCTTCGTCGAGCACCAGAATTTCGACGTGAGAGAGGTCGACACTGCGCTGCTGGATATGATCCAGCAGGCGACCGGGGGTGGCTACCAGGATATCTACGCTGCGGCGCAGTTTCTGCATCTGGGGATTGATCTTGACCCCACCGATGAGCACCAGGGAGCGCAGGGGAAGATAGCGCCCGTACAACTGCACGCTCGCCTCCACCTGCGCCGCCAGTTCGCGGGTGGGGACCAGAATCAGCGCACGCACACTGGAAGGAGCGCGTGACGCACTACCTGCGGTAACCGCCAGTTTGTGCAGGATGGGCATGGCAAACGCGGCAGTCTTGCCGGTACCCGTCTGTGCACCCGCCAGCAGATCGACACCGGACATGACTACCGGGATGGCCTGTTCCTGAATAGGGGTGGGACTGGTGTAGCCACGTTCGGCAGCCGCACGCCAGATAGGCTCAGAAAGGCCCAGAGATTCAAAAGACGACATAAGTTTTACTCCGAAAACACCGGCCTCGCCACAAGGGCGCCAGTCTATGGCAGACGCTTCATAAAGGTGGGGACCAGTGCGACGCGCGTCATACAGACTGAGGCATGACGGCAAGCGCACTCTAACAGAACAGATTACCCATTACGAGTGATAAATGGTGACGGCCATATCCGGCAAAGCGCTGGGCTGCCCAGGAGACCATCAGGGACCGCCCTGGGGCTGCCGCGACTTGTCCGGAGGCCCCCGATCTGGATGCTGTCCGGGGCGCTGCGGAGGTGGCGCGAAGCGTGGCCGCTGCCCTTCCGGAGCCTGCGCCCTGTACCCCGGAAAAGCCTGCGGAGGAGGTGAAACGAATCGCCCCGGCATACCCATGGGTACGCGCGGTGGCGGCGGAGGAGGTGAAACGAATCGCCCGGGCGCACCCATGGGTACGCGCGGTGGCGGCGGCAAAGGTACACCCACAGGCGGTCTGGGTGGCAACGGTATCCCGCGGCGCATGGGCGGCGGCGGCGCCGCAAAATAACGGTAATAATAGGACCGTGGATAGTAGTTCCACAGTTGGGTCTGAAAATATAATTGCGGGGTGTAATACTGGGCGTAAGCACCGGGTGGATACCAGTAGCCAACCGCAGGGTAACCGCTGTAATACCCTTGGCCTCTATAAGCATAATAATCATAGCCGGTGGGGTATACGGCGCAACCCGCACCCGCCCCGAGAAGCAAGCCGACCATGACCACGAAACGTGATTTTTTCATACGTCTCCTTCCATAGGATGATCCAGCAGATGCAAAAGGCGCTGAATATCGGCCAGAGGCATATCCAGATCCCGGCAGTGGCACACAAAGGCGGGCCGCTCCAGATGCGCCGGACCATAAACGCGATAGCCGTTTGCCCGTCGGCCTGGGGGGCTCAGAAGACCCATCCGTTCATCGTAACGGATGGTGTCCGGACTCACCCCTGATGTCTGCCCCAAAGCGCCAATTTGCATAAAGCCCCCACAAGGGAAACCGCTATATCATACCCCCTTGACCCTGGAGTGGCGCCAGGGTTTTTAATACGTCATATTCAACCAAAATGCTGAGGAATGCCATATGGCACACGACCACACCGATCATACAGAATCCCCGCATACCCATGCGCCCCCTCATGATCACGGACACCACCATGGAGCGCATGGTCATGCCCCCGTGAATGGCCGTGCTTTTGCGATCGGCATTGGACTCAATCTGAGCTTCGTACTGACCGAGGCGGTGTTCGGGGTGCTTGGGCATTCCCTCGCGCTGCTGGCAGACGCCGGCCATAACCTCAGTGACGTTCTGGGGCTGCTCATGGCCTGGGGAGCGAGTGCCCTTGCCAACCGCCCCCCTTCGGGGCGATTTACCTATGGACTACGCAGTTCTTCCATTCTCGCGGCGCTGGCGAATGCCGTCTTTTTGCTGGTGGTCACCGGCGGAATCGCCTGGGAAGCCATCGAGCGACTGCTGCACCCGGCCTCTGTAGCAAGTGTCGTCGTAATCGGTGTGGCGGCCTTCGGGGTAGTGATCAATACGGGAACCGCCCTGCTCTTCCTATCGGGACGAAAAGGCGACTTGAATATCCGCGCGGCGTTTTTGCACATGGCAGGCGATGCAGCCATCTCTTTTGGCGTAGTTGTTGCGGGGATCGTGATGCTGTTCACCCACTGGTTCTGGCTGGACTCTGCGGCCAGTCTGCTTATCAGCGCATTGATTGTGATGGCCACCTGGGGTTTATTGCGTGACTCCGCCCATCTGGCGCTGCACGGCGTCCCCCCGGGTATCGACACCGACGCGGTACGGGTTTATTTGCTTGGGATACCCAACGTCACGGCCGTGCATGACCTGCATATCTGGGCCATGAGCACCACCGAAACTGCGCTGACTGCGCATCTGGTCATGCCCGACGGCTATCCCGGCGATGCGCTGCTCCATGAAATCGGTGAAGAATTGCGCGCGCATTTTCAGATCGTCCATCCTACCTTGCAAGTGGAAACAGGCGATCCGGGCCATCCCTGCAAGCTGGCCGGGGAGCATCTGGTATAAGTTTGGTGGCAGACCCGGACATGGCCCATACCGGGCGTGCCAGAGTCTGCGCCTCCACCGCACCTCATTGATCTCAATGCAGACCGGACAGATAAGCCGCCACCTCCCGCATTTGCCGGTTGGTCAGCTTTTCCGCCACGGGCTGCATGATGGGATTCACCCGGTTTCCATCATGCAGATAGGTTAGCTGCTGAACGATATATGCATATCGCTGCCCGGCCAGTCGCGGGAATATCCCTCGACCTGTCGCGTTCACGGCGTGGCAGGCCATACACGCGGGAACACCCTGTGCAGCGACCCCCTGCAGGAATATCTGCTTACCCGCGGAGACTCCGGGACGTGGCGAGGATGCGCTGTGCATGGGCGATTGCGCCGCATAATACTTCGCAACCGACTGGATTTCCTTCTGACTCATGGCCTGCGCGACCGGCCACATGTAAATCTGCGCATTTTGATCCGCACGGGTATGCGCCTTGAACTGCTTCAGCTGCCATGCCAGATATTGCACCTGTTGGCCGCTCAGGCGCGGAACCATCGGATAGATGGTATTTTCGCCGGTCTGCCCGTGGCAGATCATGCATGACTGATGGACAGATTGTGGCACCTGCGCCAGTGCTGGACCTGCGCTCAATATCGCCAACGCTACGGCGGCAGTGCAGATAACACCCTTCTTTTGGGAAGGAGCGAAACGGCTCGATGATAATACAGGATACATAGCCCACCCCCTCCTTAAAATGAAATCCAGGTCAGCAGCTCCAGCGTATTGTATGCCGAGGCGCCGAAACTCGTGGCCGTACTGTTCGTCAGCCCGCGAAATTGGTTAAACATGGTATACCGCAACGAGAATCTGGTGTTCCACCAGGGCAAATAAGACGCCTCGATCCATTCTCCGTTGGTATCCGGAGACCCATTATGGGAATAGCTCGTTCCCCAGAGATCAGGGTTGGCAGAACCCCAGGTGTCCAGATATCCACCGGATACACCATAATGATCATGATACCAGTAGGAACCATTTATATTGAGAGAGTTGAGATGTCCAGTTGCCGTACTGGAAAGATTACTGGTCGGACCACCAAAAGCGCCAAAGCCCTGATCCTCGTGTATCCAGTCCGCGTGCAATGTGACATTGCTGTTGTCCGTCGTATCCAGCCATTGCAATTGGCTATCCAGATCAAAATCATCGAAACTGTCTACCGGGCCGCCTTTGGTATTGGGACTATCATACAGGCGACTCCACATCCCATAGGTACCGACTTCCCAGTTCCAGTTACCCCAGTCGCGCTGATAGGCCAGACGAACATAGGGAGCGACACCCTGCATTCTGCCGTCATTAGCATATCCGAATGCTCCTCCGGAGTTCGCCTGTACACCAATACCGTCCGCGTTGGTGTATCCGTCCGCCTCGAAGTAGAGCCAGTTGGCCTTATCCTGCCCAAAAATATAGGCTTCGTAAGTGCCGATACCCGCAAGAGGATAACCGGCGCCATGCGCCCCTTCGATAAAGGTGGTGGGTATCTGCCGGATGGCACTATATTTGGAACTCGAAAATGGCGCATACCAGTCTGGTACCGTGTTGTAGATGTCCGGCTCGGTCGGCGTATTATTCACTTCGACACCGGTGATCAGCAGTTGATCGGGACCCAGGTTCCATGGGTGCGCCCAACGGATGTCGCTGTCGTCCATACCGAAACCGCCTCTGCCGCTGTATGTCAGATGCAGGAATGCACCGATATGGGGGGTGATTTCCCCCGCATAGAACAAACTCACCTGTTGCGGAAATTGAATGTCATTCTGGTTACCCGGCGGGTTGGATACCCCCGCCCCATTAAAGGCCGCCTGGCCCCCGGCCACATTGGCATAGCTCGCCTGAAAAAAAATCGAAAACTGGGATACGCGCATCAGCAGAAGTGCGGTGCTTTTTCCAAACTTTGCTTCCAGTTTCTGCTGCCGCTGAACATTATTACTGGTATACCCCAGCAGCTTGAACATACGACCCATGGGGGTGAGTTGAGGATAGGATGTATGGCACGTTGCGCACGACCAGCCAGTCTGACGAGCGAATGTCGGCAATGCCCACGCATTGCCCGAACATGCGGCCACCCCGACCATAAATGTAGCGCATGTAGCCCAACGAATTTTGTGCTTCCACTGCATGCTGCTCCGCGACTCAATTTTCATATTTGATCTCCCTTTTTTTGTTTCTTCCTTTCCCGGGCTGCAAACCCACACCTGCCTTTGTTGCCCCCTTCGTTAACGATTCGCGCCGAAAGACAAATCCCCGACATCGAAAACATCCCAAACGTTACGAACCACCATTCGCCTTGTTAGCATTCATAAACATGGTGATTCACTGATACAGATTCACAAAAAAGAACCACGGCCATCGCGCTGATCGCCTTTGACCGGAATACGCAGTCCTGCGACCACCGCACAGGCACTCCGCCTGATTGGGACCCGGAGCGTATGGAAAACCCATCCATCACCACTCGATGCCGAACAGATGCATGTAACAAATATGTTAACATGCGTTTATCGTTTTGTATGATGCAGGTTTAATTCTTTTTCAGCCGGATGTCAACCCATCGACAGGACTTATCCGCGACAGATTCGCCATGCCATTAAATAAGATAATAATCAATTAGATAAACGATCCAAAAATTATTCTATGTGCACATTATTGGGTATTGTGGATCGTGCTTAGGCGCCAACTCAGGAAACCGTTCAATACGGTACCTCGATGATCGCGAACAAGCAGGTCTGGCGCAGACCTGTCGCAGCCAGGGCTACGCCGGAGCGATCTGCGACAATTTCCATCACACGGAAATCAAGGTGATGGAGGTGTCATGCGCCAATAATGATGAGGACCGGGTGGAGAACTGCGCGGTACCCGTTGCGTATCTGGATGTTCATCTGGAACTGGTGCGATGAGGGGCGGATGATGTACCCGCGGGGTTCGAAGCAGACTTGCCGCCCGCGACGGCAACAGCGTAAAACGCCTGCAGACGTTCAGCCATGGCCGGTTCGGTCCATTGGGTGGCCAGTTGTCTGGCTTCCTGCGCCATCCGCGCGCGCAGCATGTCATTGGATAAAATGCCGGCACAGACCTCGGCAAAACCGGACGCTTGGGCCGGTGCGGGTCGTGTGCCGCGGCCACTGGTCACAAAGTCCGCCGCACCCATGGCCGCAATGGCGACGAGAGGTAGCCCCGCCGCCAGGGCTTCAAGCAATACCATGCCCTGCGTCTCGGTTTCCGAGGCGAACACCAGAAGATCGGCGGCGGCATAGGCATCCCGCAAGTCCGTGTCATGGTCCAGATAGCCGAGAAAGCGAACCTGCTCCGTCAGATCCTTCTCCACGACCTGCTGTTCCAGGGATTCCCTGAAAGGGCCGTCGCCCGCCAGAAGCAAGAGGATATCCGGAAAAATCGCGCGCAGGTGCCCGACCACTTCCAGCAGCAGGGCGATGTTCTTTTCGGGAGCGATCCGCCCGGCATAAAGCAGTACCAAACGGTCTGCCGCGATGCCGTGGCGATCGCGAAAGGCGGACCGATCCCCCGTTGTCTGCACAGTCAGATCAATGCCGGTGGGGATGACCCGGATCGGGGTATTGACGCCGTAGCCCCAGAGCACGTTCGCCATGGCCATGGAGGGCACGATCACACCATCTACCGCCTGGCACTGCTGACGTGAGGGGATCCGGGCCAGGGCTTGGCGCAGGATTTTGGGTATGCCCGCATAATAGTGACCGATGTAGGCCTCAAAATAGGTGTGGTAGGAGCTCAGGACCGGTATCTCCAGCCTACGGGCGAGATGGGTGCCCATATAATGGGCGGCAAAGGGGGTTTGGACATGCAGCAGGTCATAGCGACGGGCGGCCAGCTCACGGGACATGCGCAGGAGTGCCCAAGGCCACATCAATCGCTCTTCGGGATAAAAACCCGTTTTCCAGGCCGGCACACGCATGATGCCGGAATCATCGTTCGGCACGGAAGACCCATAATCGGGGACCAGCAGATCCACCGTGTGTCCAAGTCCCTGCAGCCCCCTACGAAAGCTGCGAATCGAGGTGGCGACCCCGCTGATGCGGGGGAAATAGGTATCGGAGAGCATCAGTATGCGCATCGGGGTGTCCTTGCGAAAGTGATTCAAGTGTCATTACGGCGGAGCAGGTTCGGATCCTAGTTGTTCGCGATAGGCGGCTTCGAGCACGTCGAAACTGTGCACCCAGCTCTGGGATTCGGCCCGCAGACGACCGGCCGCACCGAACTTTTGGCGGAGACCGGAATCCTTGCTGAGGAGTTGTAACATGGGGGCCCAGTCACTGCCCGGAGGCAGGAGCAGTCCATGAACCGCATCACTCACCTGTTCGTTCACCCCAGGGCAATCATAAGCGAGGATCGGCAGGCCGCTGGCTTCGGCTTCGAGCACCACATTCCCGAAGGTTTCACTGCAGGAGGGGAAGCAGAACAGATCGGCGCTGGCATACCAGCGCGCCAGATCCATGCCCTGCTGCATGCCGACACAGAGAATGCCTTCTTGGGAGAGGCGGCTGAACCCTGGGCGCAAGGGACCGTCGCCCACCAGCACGAGCACCGCTGTGAGACCGTTCCGGCGCAATGTGCGAAAGGCAGTGATGAGCGGTGTGAGATTCTTTTCGGGAGCCAGTCGCCCCACATACAGCAAGAGTCGGCCCTCCGGCCCCAGGCCCAAGCTTTCCCGCAGCGCATCGTCCCGCCATTGGGGATGAAAACGCACGGTATCCACGCCTCTACCCCAACGGCGTAATTGCTGAAATCCTTGCGCCTGCAGACGATCCAATGTGCTCTGGCTGGGAACCAGCGTGAGTTTGCCCGCATTATGAAAGGCGCGCAGATAAATTCTCGCCCCGTGGCCCAGCAGGGATAACCCGTAATGTGCGGCATACTGATCAAAATTGGTATGGAAGCTGGTTACCGCGGGAATGTGCAGACGCCGTGCGGCGATGAGGGCGGCGAGGCCCAAAGGACCTTCCGTAGCGATATGGACGATCTCGCTGCCCCAATCCCGCAACCAGCGCTGCAGGGTGATAGGGGTGGCACACCCGATGCGCACCTGGCGGTAAAAAAAGAGGGGCAGCGCGGGCATGAGGCCCGGACTCGGGGATTCCCCCGCTTGTCGCGGACGGATGAGGGTGACCTCATGGCCTCGGGCCTGCAAGGCCTCGACGGCGCGCCCCAGGGTGATGGCCACCCCATTGATCTCGGGCGGGTAGGTCTCCGTAACCAGGGTGACCCGCATCGCGGTTTCCGTCATGCGCCACTGGTCTCGGGCGAGAACCGGACAGCCGCGATCCGCATGCACTCCAGGATCTCCAGCAGAGCTGCTCCCGCCATTCCACGCGGTACGGCCATATTCAGTACCTGCCCATACCAGCGCAAGGGGTGCCCTCCAAGCTACTGTGAGAAAGGTTTCTTGCCCACGGACGGGTACTGTTGAGCATCACCACCCTACCGCTCTGCGGCAAGCCCTTCCCGGTCTATGTCCTGTTCGGCGGCGAGCCAACAGGCTTCCGCCTGGTCGGCCGGGAATCCTTTCTGTTCCGCCAGAAAATAGGCAGCCTCGGCGATCCGGTGATGCCGAAGCTCAGGGTCGCTCATCATCGGTGCGGCTACGGAAGCCGGCGTTTCGGGGAGCGGGACGGGACTGAACGGGACTTGTTCATGGCTATCCGGTGTTTCGTGCATGGAGGTCATGGCATTCTCCTGAATATCCGTAGATGGGCGATACCGAAGTGTCATCGTGAATCATACCGATCGAATGTGACAGTT
The DNA here is from genome assembly GCF_000021485.1 of Acidithiobacillus ferrooxidans ATCC 23270. NCBI lineage: Bacteria > Pseudomonadati > Pseudomonadota > Acidithiobacillia > Acidithiobacillales > Acidithiobacillaceae > Acidithiobacillus > Acidithiobacillus ferrooxidans. The sequence continues at coordinate 1,227,852 of NC_011761.1, read as the reverse complement.
TCGTGAACGTCTGCGGAATACCTGACCTGCGCATAGGCGTGAGCTATTCAGAAAAGCTGGGAGGGTTCCCGCTGGTTTGATGTTGACCTAGTGCATCTCTTCCCAGGTTTGCGGCTATACTACCGGGGCAAAAAATCCTCAACCTCGACCTGACCAGGGGGTCTCATGCCGCCGCACACTGCGCCGAAGAATGCTGAGGAGCCGCTCGGTGTCTTCTGCCGCGCCATTTTTATTTCCGATATTCATCTGGGCACTCGAGGCTGCCAGGCGGAGGCTTTGCTCTCCTTTCTGCGTCATTACCACTGCGAATACCTGTATCTGGTGGGAGACATCCTCGACCTCTGGCAACTCAAGCGCCGCTGGTACTGGCCGCCCGCGCACAATACGGTGGTACAAAAGATCCTTCGTCTCGCCCGGCATGGGGTGCAGGTACGCTATGTACGGGGCAACCATGACCCGGTTTTTGAAATGCTTTCCGATCTCGTCCCTGTAGAGGGGGAACGTATCCTCCTGGGAGATATCCAGATCGTGGACAGCTGCGTTCACGAGACCGCCGACGGCCGCCGCTTATGGGTGATCCATGGGGATCAATTCGATGTGACGATGCGGTACGCTCCCTGGCTTACCCGGCTCGGGGATCACGGCTATACGCTGCTCCTTTTCATCAATCGCCGGTATCAATGGGCGATACGCCGCATCGGTCTGCATAGTCGCTGGTCCCTGAGCGCGACCATAAAACGCCGCGTCAAACAGGCGGTGCAGTTCATTGGCGACTATGAACAGGTCTTGGCGCAGGCATGCCGCCGGGAGGGCTACGAAGGGGTCATCTGCGGCCATATTCATCATGCGGAGATCAAGGAAATCGAAGGCATCCTGTATCACAACGACGGCGACTGGGTGGAGAGTTGCACGGCGCTCGTGGAACACGCAACGGGGCGCCTGGAACTGGTGCACTGGGATGAGGAATCCCAGGTCTCCCTGCATTGAGGTACCCATAGGTCTCGGAACCAGCCCGAGCACCTCGGCCACAGTCAGGTAATCACGTGACACGACGTACTTCGCCAACTCACGGTGAGGCCGTCGAGCTCATCGAGGCTGGAGGCGAACGCCGCCATCCCGTGATATCTGAAAAATTCGGTGCTGAGTGACGATTACCTTGTCCGACGTGGTCGTTGGATGCAAAGGCAACTTTCGGCATTTCCAGCCTCCTGTCACTGACACCCCGGCGCTTCCCGGGAACGTGGTGTATCCCGCCAATAGCGGGACCGATAGGGCTTGACGCCCCGATGATGTGTAACAAGCTGATTGGCGAGATCGAACAAAACTTGCCGACTGCCGCCATAACCGACCCAAGGGCGGGCGAAACTGCCGTAATGGTCGTATAAGGTGGATGTCACCGAGTGGCTTGCCTGGTTCCTCGACACCCTTCATCGTGCCGTCGATCAAGCGCAACACACGCTCGCCGGATACGGCGCTGCGCGACATCAACGACCTGCTGGCGCGGGGCGTGCTGCAGAAAATGGATGCGGGCGGGCGCAGCACAAGCTATGTGTTGGATGAGCATCCAACGGGAATCGCCCCCTTGCCACTAGACGGTGCATAGTCCTCTTATAACCATATTCCCGATCAGTAACTTTTGTCGCATGCGGAGAATTGCGGCATCAATCTCCGCAAGAACTGCGGCGAATAGTTCGGCGCAACATATCGCTTGGCTCGTGGGCGGAACAGCGCCTTCATGGACTCCTGCCAACTCATTCGGAAGGAGCCAAAATGGAAGTCGTTCACCTCAACCAACAACAACTGGCCGCGCGCTGGCATCTCAGCGAGGCCTGCCTTGAGCGCTGGCGCAGCGAAGGCATCGGGCCGAAATTCATGAAGCTGAAGGGGCGCGTGCTGTATCGGCAGGTCGACATCGAAGCCTACGAGAAGTCGTGCCTGGCGACGTCGACCAAGACAGCAGAGGCTCAAACCAGTGCTGGCTGACCTGTTGATGCCACGTGTTGACAACAGCTACACGCGCATCTATCATTTGTGTATCTGTTGTATTTACACGAGAGGTTGCTATGCGTGCCGCTGCCATCAATTTACGAGCCTTGCCGGAGCAGCGTGATCTCATTGATCACGCCGCCAACCTGTTAGGCAAAAACCGTTCGGACTTCATGCTGGAAGCCGCCTGCGAGCGTGCGCAATCGGTACTGCTCGATCAGGTGTTTTTTGGGCTGGATGCGGAAAAGTTCCGGCAGTTCACCGCCATGCTCGACGCACCGCCTCGTGGCAACGAAGGTCTTGAGCGTCTGATGGCAGTCAAGGCGCCATGGGAAAGCAATCAAGCATGAGTTTGAAGCTATCCGCGCCGCAGCCACTTGCGGCCGTGCACCTGTTGGGCGACTTCGAGAGCGGTGAGCCTGCACTGGATGAGTGGTTAAAACGCCGGGCGATGAACAACCAGCTCACCGGGGCCAGTCGAACCTTTGTGGTCGTTGATGAAGAAAATCGGGTGCGCGGCTTCTACGCCATGGCGGCTGGCGCAGTCGCACATCAAGTGGCGACTAGCTCGGTTCGTCGCAATATGCCCGATCCGGTTCCCGTCATGGTGCTCGGTAGGTTGGCGGTGGATAGTCGAGCGCAAGGCATCAAGCTGGGGGCGGCCATGCTGCAGGACGCGGTGAAACGTGCCATCACCGTATCGCAGAACACGGGGGTTCGTGCACTGCTGGTTCATGCGCTCCACGAACGCGCCAAACAGTTCTATGAGCACTACGGCTTTCAGGAGTCACCACAACATCCGATGACGCTGATGTTGCGCCTGAATAGCATCAAGGCTTGATTGCTCCGACCGAGGACTGTTCCGTTTCGTCGCCAGTTATCAACAACTACCAACGTGTTGCAACGTGAAAGGGTTCGCGGCGGCCGCCATGAACCAAATTGAAAGTCCGCAGTCCACAAGCGCGGACCCATCAAGCGGTTTATGCAAAATCAACAACTTACCGTCAGGCCGCGCGGACTATTTCGAACTCTTGCGGGTTCCAGAAAGATCACCTGGCGCTCTACGGCGTAAAGAACGCGCTGCTGGCCCCGGGTTATCGATCGCCAGATTCACAAAACATCATGGGCAAGGCCGACTGACGCGCCACGCAATATAGAACAACCGACTTTGACTGGATTTCCTACATGCCCTTAACCCTGCCACAGCTAGAACGCCACATCTTCAAAGCCGCCGGCATCCTGCGCGGCAAGATAGATGCCTCCGAGTTCAAGGAATACATCTTCGGGATGCTGTTCCTCAAGCGCTGCTCCGACGTGTTCGAACAGCGCCGCGCCGAAGTAATCCAGCTCGAAATCGATGCGGGCAAAACGCCCGCCGAAGCGGAAGCCTCGGCCGAGAACAAGCGTTGGTACAAGAAGGATGGCTACTTCCAGATGGTCTCATCTTCATAACGGGCCTCAATGCTTTGTTCACCCGCCTAACCGGTGAAGATCAGGAATTCAGCGGTGGAGTTGCGAATCAGTTTTTTGTCGCGGTCAGTCATGGCATGTTTCCCCTCATTCAACGTCCAGATAATCAATGCGGCCGAGCCGCAACAGATTTTCCTGGGCACGTTCAGCATTTTCGCGGACCTGAGGGTCTTCAGCAGTCAGTCAATGACCTGTTTGACGGAATCATTAAAAGTATCAACCAGTTTGCCGACGAGATCGCCGAGCAGCGGTTGCGGGAAAAATGCAGGACACCGACGAGATCCGGAGAATGGGGGTAAGAATGCGGGCAACTGGTAGCCGGTTGCCACCCCAGTTACCAGGCCGGACGGCAACAATCGCAGACAATGCAATTGCATTGACATGGCAAGGCGATTGCATTATCATGCAAGACATCTGCACCTTTGACCGGAGAGCGCCATGGCTGCCACCCTCGAAGTCGAATCCACGCTGACTGACCGCTACCAAACCACGGTGCCGGAGACCGTCCGCCGGGCCCTCCGGCTGGGCAAGCGCGACAAGATCCACTACACCATCCGCCCCGGTGGCGAGGTCGTGCTGACGCGCGCCGAGGACTCCGAGGAAGACGATCCGGTGCTCGGTCAGTTCCTGGGCTTCCTGGCCCGCGACATCGCCACGCATCCAGAGCGCCTGCAGGCCATCGATGTCAGCTTCGTGCAGCGCCTCCAATCGCTGACCGGCGGCATCGAAGTCGATCTCGATGCCCCCTTGTCTGCGGACGATGAATGAGCTCGAGCAAGCTCGCGCCCTTGGTCATTCATGGCTGGACGGTTTTTGCCCACCCGCTATTCCTCGCGCATATTGAGACCTTGGCCCAGCAGGTCGAGGCCTTCAAGAAAAAGGATCCCGTCGGATACGTGAAAAAGAACGCCAATAAGCGACTGGCGGCGATCATCAAACTGGCGTTCGACGCCATCCCGCAAGACCCGACACGGCCAGAGTACCGTCAAGGCAACACCCTCGGTGAAGATCACAAGCACTGGTTCCGCGCCAAGTTTTTCCAGCAATACCGGCTGTTCTTCCGCTACCACGCGCCGAGCAAGGTGATCGTGCTCGCCTGGGTCAATGACGAGGACACCAAGCGCGCCTATGAGAGCAGTGACGACGCCTATCGGGTGTTCCGAAAGATGCTGGAAAGCGGCCGTCCTCCGGATGACTGGAACCAGTTGCTGGCCGAGGCATGCGCCGAGGGGCAGCGACTACAGCGATTCGCTGCTGGCATTGCACCGTAAGGCCTGGCTTCTGCGGCAAACAGAGTTGTCATGGGGTCAATTCCAGATGCAGGCCAAAAGGCTGTGGCTACGTTTGGTCTGATGGACAGGGAAGATTCCGATGGTGTCCCTCTTGGAAGGAAAAAGGGCGGCCAAGCCCGGCAAAAATGCTGGCGTAATGTTGGCGAACTGGCGCCAAAACAGCCCAAAAACACCCCAAAAAAAGCCAGCATGCGCTGGCTCTTTCCTTACAAATCAACAGGTTATTGGTGGAGGCGGCGGGAATTGAACCCGCGTCCGCAGTACCTAGACCACCGGATCTACATGCGTAGTTTGTCTTTTGGCTTTAACCGCACCGCCCTCCGACAGACAGGATGACGACATGGCGATTCTGCTTTAATTTAGCGCGCATCCCACAGACTAGAATGCGCACGATTCCGTGTTTCATGACCCTCCGCGCGCCTTTCGGCTCCGGATCCACAGACAAATCCGGGCAGAGGGCTCACTGCTTAAGCAGCGAGAGCGTAATTGCTGTCGTTGGCAATTATGAATCTGCGACCAGTTTTAAGAGCGAACCGCAGCTCTGCATGCACCGAAGGCTTCGCGACCTGCGTCGAAGCCGGTCGCCCCCTATTCACTTCGTTGGACAAGAATACGGCCCAAAAGTTGCGCAAGCCAAATCTCTCATCCTTCTCCAATATTACAGGAGAACCATCCGCCTGACTATGCCACAAACTGCTAATGCAGCGGTTTGCCCGCGGCAAACAGCAGTGCGATATCCGTATCCGCAAAACGATAGACCTCATGGCAATATTCACAGGTGACGATGACCGCACCTTCTGTGGCCAACGTCTCTTCCGCTTCCGCTTGCCCCAGTGACACCAGCATCCGCTCCACCCGCTTACGGGAACAGGAACAGGAAAAGGTCAAGGGCTGCTCCGTATGCAAACGCACCGATTCCTCCGGGAAAATCTCCGGAAGAAACTGCTCAGGCTGCGCCTTCAGCAGAGACTGATCCGATCCGATGGCGATAAACTGGGTAGCCACCCGCCAATCCTCGACACGGAGTACACCCGGTAGCCGTTGCAAGAAATAACCTCCGGCCTGCTGCGCCGCCACGTCTACCGCCAATCGGAAATAGGCGGGCGACTGCACCGACTCTGTAAAATAGGCGTTCAGGGATGCCGTCAGTGTTTCCCGTAATGCCACCAAACCCTGATAGCGATCCCGATCCATTCCCATGTCCACAGTGATGGCGAGCAGGGCATCGGGCAGGTTCGAGAAATCCACCGTAGCGCCCTCCTCCCAGCGACCGTAAGCCCGCATGCCACCCGCCGCCGTCATCTCCGCCACCAGCAGCTTCAACGGTCCCTTGCTCTGCGTCTGCATGATCAAGCGTTCATAGTTTTTCTGGGTGGTAGCCAATAGCGCCAGGCCCACCAGCACCTCGCCCAGCAGCTTAGCCACGCCTTCGGGTCCGGAAAAACCCCGTAGCACCCGCGCGTAAATATCATCCAGGCGACAGCGCGCCCCTCGCAATGGCAAGGTCTCCCAATAAAAACTCTGCGAAAAATCAGTCATGTGCTTCCTCGAATTCCAAACCTTCCAGTCCCTGCCCCATCAGCGGCAGCAAGGCACGCTGGAGTTGTTTGAACAGCCGGGGATCGTATGCTTCCTGCGTGGCAAGGAGTTCTTTCATGTGCTGGCGCTCCGTCGGTTTGCCGAAACAGGCCGGACAATTTTCATGAATCACCGGCAGGGCTTGCTCCGTGGCAAACTGGCGCGTTTGCCTTTCCCGGCAGTACACCAGGGGGCGAATCACTCGTAAATCGCCTTCCCGCACTCGGTAATGGGCCTTCATGGTGCGCAACTCGCCATTATAAAACATGGACATGAAGAAGCTTTCAGCGAAATCATCCAGATGCTGACCAAGCGCCAGGACCTGATAACCTTCGCGCCGTGCGCAGCGATACAACACCCCCCGCCGCATCCGCGCACAAAAACTGCAATAAGAGGGCCGTAGAAGGTGCTTTTGTGCCCGCTCATAAATATTCTGTCGCTCCAGAAAATACGGGATGCCCAACTCCCGCAGGTAAGGTACCAGCGGCTGTGGGTCATAATCCGGACTCATGGGGTCGACGGTGGCCACGGCCAAGTCAAATGGCACCGGGGATTGCCGTTGCATGGCCCGCAACAGGTGCAGCAGGGTCAGAGAGTCCTTTCCACCGGACAGGCCGAGCAGGACGCGATCCCCCGGCTGAATCATGCGAAAATCGGCAACCGCCCGGCCGATCCTGCGCTGTAAAAGCTTCGGTACGGGTAGCCGCGGCAGAGTCGTCACCATCTCAGCCTTCACGCATGGATTCCGTCGCGGCCAACTCTTCCACCGTCACGACGGCCGCCCCCAGCTTGCCAACGACGATTCCTGCTGCGCGGTTGGCCAGTTCCACCGCACGATCCATCGCCCAGCCCGCCGCGAGGGCCGTCGCCAGGGTTGCGATGACCGTATCTCCAGCACCCGTTACATCAAAAACCTCCCGGGCCTGAGCCGGATGGTGATGGATGGCATTCTCCATAAAAAGGGTCATTCCTTCTTCGCCGCGCGTCACCAGCAGCGCTTCCAGTTGCAGAGATACCCGCCACTGCTCGCCCAGCGCGCGGAACTGTGCCTCATTCGCCCAGGTGCCCGCCACTGCCTGAAACTCGCCGAGATTGGGGGTGATGATGGTCGCCCCCTGGTATGGGCGATAATCCCTACCCTTGGGATCGACCAGCACTGGAATACCCAGCCTGCGCCCCAACGCCACCAGATGTTCCACTTCCCGCAAGGCGCCCTTGCCGTAATCGGACAGCAGCAGCGCCTTGGCGTTGATCAACAAGGCCGGCGCCTGCTGACGCAAGGCGTCGCTGTGGGCCTGGCTGGGCTGCGCCTCAAAATCCATGCGCAGGAGCTGCTGCTGATGACCAATGACGCGCAACTTCACGGTCGTTGGACAGGCCTTGTCAGGAATCAGCACCGTCTTGACCCCGGCTTCCGTCAGCAGCGTGCCCAAACGCTCACCCGCTCCGTCATCCCCTACCGGGGCCAGCAAACGCGCCTGCGCCCCCAGCGCCAGCACATTCAGGGCGACGTTGGCGGCGCCGCCGGGACGTTCTTCCTCTCGCCGCACCTGCACCACCGGCACCGGCGCTTCCGGGGAGATACGTTCGACCTTGCCAAACCAGTAACGATCGAGCATCACATCACCGACGATAGCCACCTGCGCCCGCGCCAGACTGTGCAAATCCCCGGCCATATCAGGGGCGTCCGATGGCATGATAAGCAAACCCTTCGGCACGCACGACCGCCGGATCGTAAATATTGCGCCCATCGACGATGAGGGGCTGACGAAGCAGGCTGCGCATCCGTACAAAATCGGGGCTGCGGAATTGCTGCCACTCGGTACAGATCACCAGCGCTTCGGCCCCTTCACAGGCCATGTAAGGGTCCGAGCAGAGCCGCAAGGCGGGTTCTCCTCCGTAGATCCGTCGTGCTTCCTCCATGGCCACCGGATCATAGGCCTGCACCTGCGCACCGCGCCGCCATAAGGCTTCCATGAGCACCCGGCTGGGGGCCTCGCGCATGTCATCGGTGTTGGGTTTGAAAGCCAGGCCCCACACGGCAATGGTTTTACCCGTAAGGTCCTCGCCCAAAGCGCGCACCACTTTCTGCTCCAGAAGCCCCTTCTGACGATCGTTCACCTTCTCCACCGCAGCCAGGAGAGGCGCATCAAAATCATACTGCCGCGCACTGTATTCCAATGCCCGCACGTCTTTGGGGAAACACGATCCGCCATAGCCGCAACCCGGATATATGAAGGCATAACCGATGCGGGGATCGGCGCCAATTCCGCGCCGCACTTGTTCGATGTCCGCTCCCATCCGCTCCGCCAGTCCCGCCAGTTCATTCATCAGCGATATTTTGGTGGCGAGCATAACATTTGCGGCATATTTGGTGAGCTCTGCGGAAGGCGGGTCCATGATGATCAGGCGGTCATGATTGCGGTTGAATGGGGCGTAGAGGACGCGCATCCGCTCCGCTGCCGCCACGTTATCCACACCAATGATAATCCGGTCCGGCTTCATGAAATCCGCCACCGCCGCTCCTTCCTTCAGGAACTCGGGATTGGAGACCACATCGAAGACAATGTCCGCCGCCCGGTCCTGCAAAACAGCAGCAATTCGGGCACGGACTTTTTGTGCAGTGCCTACCGGTACCGTGGATTTATTGATCACCGTGACCGGCCGTTGCAAATGTCGGCCAATGTCCCCGGCCACCGCCAACACATGACGCAAGTCGGCAGAACCGTCTTCATCGGGCGGCGTCCCCACGGCAATGAAAAGGAAATCCCCATGGGTGATACCCTCGGCAACCTCCGTAGTGAAGCGCAAGCGCCCGCCGGCAATGCCTTCCTGTACCATGGCGGGCAAATCCGGTTCGTGAATGGGCACATCTCCGGTCTGCAACCGCGCCACCTTGTCGGCGTCCACATCCACGCACAGCACCTGATTACCCACCTGCGCCAGACAGGCGCCAGTGACCAGCCCCACGTATCCGGTCCCCACCACCGTTACCTTCATCGCCTATCCTCCCCGTTCCAGCACCACGACCGCCATGGCATAGCGACGCTCATCGCTGATGGACAGCCAACTGCGCACGCCATCCCCGAGCCCCCGTAGGAGCTGTTGCGCGCGACCGCCCAGCACCAATTGCGGACGCCCGCCCGAATCGTGGCCCACCTGCACGTCCATCCAGCGCATCCCATTAGTCATGCCGCTACCCAAGGCTTTGAATGTGGCCTCCTTGGCCGCGAAACGTCGCGCCAGAAAAGCGGCGCCGGCCGCGGCTTCCACCGGCATGTCCGCCACCTCCAAAGGTCCCAGCAGACGCTCGGTCAGACGTTCCCCGAAGCGGGCATGGAGACGGGCCATTCGCTCGACGGCAACGATATCCGTCCCCATTCCCACGATCATCCACGCGCCTCGAGCATGAGTCTTTTCATATCCGCCACCGCCGTCGCCATACCGACAAATACGGCATGGGCAACGATGGCATGGCCGATATTCAACTCCCGGATATAGGGGATCGCTGCCACCGCCTGCACGTTGTGGTAATCGAGACCATGCCCGGCATTCACCTGCAGGCCGAGGCTATCGGCAAAGCTTGCTGCGCTGGTGATCTGGCCCAGTTCTTCAGCACGCGTCGCCGTATCAGCGGTATTGGCATAACGGCCCGTATGCAGCTCGACCACGGGCGCTCCGGTTTCCATCGCCGCCTCCAACTGAAAAGGGTCGGGGTCGACAAACAGCGATACCCTGACCTTGGCAGCGGCCAGACGCTGGCAGGCCTCTTTGATACGAGACAATTGTCCGGCAACATCCAGTCCGCCTTCGGTGGTCAGCTCCGCACGGCGTTCCGGCACCAGACAGCAGTCGCTAGGGGATAGGCGCTCCGCCACACGCAAGACACCTTCCTCAACGGCCATTTCGAGATTGAGGCGGGTACGCAGGGTCTGGCTGAGAATTTCCACATCCCGCTCCACGATGTGCCGTCGATCCTCACGCAGATGCGCGGTAATGGCGTCGGCGCCAGCGCGTTCGGCGACGAAGGCCGCCTCCACCGGGTCCGGATAGCGGGTGCCGCGCGCCTGCCGCAACGTCGCAACGTGGTCGATATTCACCCCCAAGGCAATCATTCGCTGTGCTCCTCCCTTTTCTGTATCGTCATCGCGGGCTGTGTTCTGCGCAAGTATGCCGTAAGGAGGCGGCGACTCTCCAGTGGGCGTCCGCCCAGATGGACCAGCAACTCCTGTTCCAGACAACGCCGTAGGGAGGAATTCCAGACTGGCATACTGCGTGTCTGCATCGCCCCCCGTAACCAGACCAGGGCCGCCGCCTCTATGGCCACCGCAGCATCGGGCGCATGGGCCCGGCAGAATACACCGTGTGCGGCCTGGTATAACCAGTGTTCTGAAGATGCCGCATCGGGAGACCGGCCACACTCCGCGCAATGCGCCAGATCAGGTGCCCACCCCAGATTTTCCAGCAGGCGCCGTTCGAAACGCCGGAGATACCAGCCTTCCCCCGGTTCACTGCACAACGCATCGATGGTTTCTTCATAGACTTGAAAGAGATCGGGGAAGGGGTCTCTACGCTGGGTCAGCCGCAACAGCAGCTCGTTGACATAAAAAAGGCTGAGATTCTGTAGTGGATTGAGTGGCAGAAACGGACCCAGTTCTTCCGCCTGCGCCAGTACCGGTAACTCCCCCCGTCCCAGCCAGCGCACCCACAGGGGGCGCCCCGCCTCGATCCGCGCCAGCGCAGAACGCGCGCGTCGGGCACCTTTGGCCAGCACCCCCAGTCGACCTTGTGTCCGGGTAAACAATTCCACTATCAGGCTGGTATCTCCGTAAGGGTAGTGATGCAGCACCCAGGCGCGATCACCGGGTTCAGTCGTCATACCCCAACTCGCGCAGGATATGATGGTCTTCCGACCACTGTTCCTTCTGCTTGACCCATAATCCCAGCCAGACCCGCTCTTCGGTCAACTGCTGCAGTGCCTCCCGCGCCCGGCTGCCGATCACCCGCAGACGGTTGCCGCCGTCGCCCAGAATAATGGCTTTCTGCCCCGGCCGCCGACAATAAATGGTCGCCTCTATGCGCTGCTGGCCACCTTCCACCTGATAGCTTTCAATGGCAACGGCCGTGTCGTAGGGTAGTTCCGCACCGAGTTGCCGGAATATCTGCTCGCGAATGATTTCTGCCGCCATAAACCGCAGATTGCGATCGGTGACCTGATCCTCCGGGAAAGCCGCCGGAGCCGGTGGCAATAGTGGCACCAGCACATCAGCCAGACGCTCCACGTCCGGCGCCCTGCGCGCCGAGAGTGGTATGATCGCCGCGAATTCTCCACGCTCCGCCAATGCCTGCAGATAGGGAAACAGACGCGCCTTGCTCGCAACCCGATCCACCTTGTTTACCACGGCCACCAGCGGAATACCGGCCCGCTGCAACCAGCGCAGGGCCTCCGCGTCGTCATGGGTCCACAGCAGCGCCTCTACCACCAGCACGCCCAGATCCGCGGATTCCAGCGCCCCCCGGGTGGCCCGCAGCAGGTGTCGGTTCAGGCTGCGATAGCCACTATGCACGCCCGGCGTATCCAGAAAGAGCAGTTGTCCGTCGGGGCGGGTCAGTATCCCGAGAATCTGATCCCTGGTAGTCTGCGGACGCGGCGCCGTGATGCTGATTTTCTGCCCGACCAGATGATTCAGCAGGGTGGATTTACCGACATTAGGACGCCCGAGCAGCGCCACATATCCGCTGCGGTACCCTTCGTCAGGAGCGCCGCTCTTGATCTCATCCATGCACGGCAACCTGCAGTTGTGCCAGCATCAGCGCCGCCGCCTGCTGTTCGGCTTTCCGCCGGCTGCCATCCTCCGCTTCGGTAGCTTCGGCGCCAGGCACACTGCAACGCGCCACGAAACGCCGCTCATGGGCCTGTCCTTTTTCCGCCACCGTCGTATAGACGGGTACAGGACGTCCCTGTCCCTGCAGGAATTCCTGCAGGCGCGTTTTGGGATCGCGCAACTCTTCGCCACCCAGGTCATCAGTCATCAAGGGCTCGACCAGTTGTGCAACGATACGCTCCGCCGCACCAAAGCCGCCATCCAGGAAAGCCGCACCAATCACCGCCTCCAAGGCATCGGCGCGGATGGAGTCTCGCCGGGCGCCACCGCTGCGTATTTCTCCGGGGCCCAGGATCAGGGAATCGGCCAAAGCGATTTTTCCGGCGATCTCCGCCAGGGTTTCCTCCCGAACCAGCCGTGCCCGCATCCGCGACAGATCCCCCTCGCTCACCTTGGGAAAGCGGGCGAAGAGTTTTGCCGCTACTACAAAATTCAGTGCCGCGTCCCCCAGAAACTCCAGCCGTTCATTGTGCCGGGCGCCCGCACTTCGATGGGTCAGCGCCTGCAACAGCAGGGACTGCTCACGGAATTGATAGCCGACCGACTGTTGCAGAGATTCTAAAACATCCATAAACGCATCGACTCAGGCATTAAAAATGGGAAGAAGAACTGCATCATATACCTAAAAGATTTTCAATGCCCTGCGGCGTCAAAATGCAGTAACAAACTGACATTGCCAACCAATGGCACGATCTTGTCATAACTGACGGTGATCAGCACCGGTCCTGCACCCGCTTTTTCGATCTGGATGCCTTTCTGCGGGATATGGATCATCGCCACATCCAGGCGGGCATTGAGGTCGCGGCGAATCTGGGCAGCAGACTCTCCCGGCACGGACTGCCGCTCCTGCTGGCTGACGATATTTTTCAGAGACCAGTAATCATAGTAGGACGGCATCACCTTCACTACAAAGGCGACGACAAAGACCAGGATCAACAGCCAGAAGATCGCACCGACAAATGAAAGCCCTGCCTCACCCGAACGCCGCGTGATCAGGGACCGCGCGTACCCGCTTTGCTGGCCCGAATAAATCCTTATGACTTGTTGGTCTGACATGGGGTCACACATTCCGAGCCCTCCCGGATCTCTGGATTCATCCCTATCCCTTACTTAGTCCTGAACAGGGATTTTGCAAGTGCAACCTCCGGACTCAGGAAGCCCCGTCCAGTGCGCGGCCGATCTGGTTCCAGCGGATGGACCAATTCTCGGCATCCCAGGAGAACCACACGAACATTGCCTTCCCAACGATATTGCGTTCCGGTACGACGCCCCAGAAACGGCTGTCATTACTGTTGTCCCGGTCATCCCCCATCATGAAATAAGAGTGAGGCGGCACCTTGTAGGGACCGAAATTCATTTGGGCTTCGGGCGTGGCAAATTCAATAATATGGAATTTGTGGCCACCGAGTTCCTGCTCATACTCTTTGGTAGGGATAACCATACCCTCCGCGCCCTGCCCTTCCGGCCGATAATTAAAAGTACCGATAAGTTTTTGTGGCACTAGTTTATTGTTGATGTAGAGTGCATCCCCCCTGACCTCAATCGTGTCGCCGGGCAGGCCGATGACCCGCTTGATGTAGTCCACACGCGGATTTTTGGGATAACGGAACACCATGACATCACCCGCTTCCACCGGACTGCCCCGGGTAATGGGTGTGTGGATCAGCGGTAGCCGCAATCCCCACTGGAATTTATTGACCAGCACGAAATCGCCCACCCGCAGGGTCGGTATCATGGATCCGGACGGTATCTGGAAGGGTTCAAACAGAAATGCACGGATCAAAAAAACAATGAGCAATACCGGAAAAAAACTCCGGGCATACTCGACAACGACGGATTCCCTGGCTCCCGCGGGCCGCTTCCTTCGCAAAAACAGCAGATCGCCCAGCCAGATCAGGCCGGAAAGTACAACCGCCAGAAACAATCCCAGGGTAAAATCCATCAGTACCTGTCCTTCATTGTGAATGCGCCCAAAATCAGCCTCCGCACAAGTTGCGCAGTGCGCGTTTTACCTCTTGTCACTTTTCAGCACCGCCAGAAAGGCTTCCTGGGGAATCTCCACATGACCAACCTGCTTCATGCGCTTTTTGCCCTCTTTCTGCTTCTCCAGCAGTTTACGTTTGCGCGAAATATCGCCACCATAACACTTGGCCAGCACATTCTTACGCAGGGCCTTGACCGACTCCCGGGCGATGACCCTGGCGCCGATCGCTGCCTGGATAGCCACCTCGAACATCTGTCGGGGAATCAGATCACGCAAACGGACCACCAGTTCCCTGCCGCGCCGTTCGGACACATCACGGTGCACGATCCAGGACAGTGCATCCAGCTTTTCCCCGTTGATGAGAATGTCCATTTTCACCAGCGGCCCACTCTCAAAACGTGCAAATTCATAGTCCATGGAGGCATAACCCCGGCTCACCGATTTGAGGCGATCAAAAAAATCCAGGACCACTTCATTGTGCGGCAACTCATAGCGCAGCATTACCTGCCCGCCGGTGAACTGCATATTCTTCTGTCGCCCACGCCGCTCTTCACAAAGAGCGATTACCGGGCCGAGATACGTTTCCGGTACCAGAATGTTCGCGGTAATCACCGGCTCGCGAATATCCGCAATCTTCTGTGCCGCAGGCAATTCGGCGGGATTGGAAATCTTCAGCACCTGGCCGTCGGTGGTAAGCACCTCATAGATCACGGTGGGTGCCGTACTGATCAGTTCCAGTTGGTACTCGCGTTCGAGACGCTCCTGCACGATTTCCATATGCAAAAGCCCCAAAAATCCGCACCGGAAACCAAAACCCAGGGCTTGTGAAGTCTCCGGCTCAAACTGCAGGGCCGCGTCATTCAGGCGCAACTTCTGCAGCGCCTCGCGAAAGCTTTCGTAATCCGCCGAGTCCACCGGATAGAGCCCGGTAAATACCTGTGGCTGCACCTCGCGAAAACCGGGCAGAGGCGCGCTGGCGGGGCGGTCCTGCTCGGTCAGGGTATCTCCCACCCGGGCGCCTTCAATGGTCCGCACGCCCGCAATGACAAAGCCCACCGCACCCGTTTCCAGGGCGGGGACCATCAGGGATTTTGGGGTAAAAACGCCAACCTTTTCTACCACATAAGGTTTCTGACCCACCATCGTCAGGATGCGCTGACCGGGACGGATGGAACCGTTCATCACCCGCACCAATACCACCGTCCCCAGATAATTATCGAACCAGGAGTCGATGATGAGGGCTTGCAGCGCAGCTTCCGGATCACCCTGGGGAGGTGGGATGCGTTCCACCACCCGCTCCAGAATCTCCCGAATACCGGTACCTTCTTTGGCACTGGCCTCTACGGCATCGTCAGCAGGCAGCCCGACTATTGCTTCAATCTCCCTGCGCACCCGCTCCGGATCGGCAGCCGGCAGATCGATTTTGTTGAGGACCGGCAGGATCTCCAGGTTGTGTTCCAGCGCCGTGTAACAGTTGGCTACGCTTTGCGCTTCCACCCCCTGCGATGCATCCACGACCAGCAGCGCGCCTTCACAGGCAGCCAGGGAACGGCTCACTTCGTAAGAAAAATCCACATGGCCCGGTGTATCGATGAGGTTGAACTGGTACTCCTGTCCATCTGCGGCGCGAAACTGCAGGCGCACGCTCTGCGCCTTGATGGTAATGCCGCGTTCGCGTTCGATATCCATCGTATCCAGCACCTGACTGGACATTTCACGCTCGGTCAACGCCCCGCAAAGACGGATGAACTGGTCCGCCAGAGTGGATTTTCCGTGATCCACATGGGCAATAATGGAAAAATTGCGAATATGCTGCTGTTCAGTCATCTGGCCTGTCAATCCATGGGCGCCGGGCGGGTACTACCACCCCGGCGGATGCAATCACAAAAAGGGCTGGTACAAACGCCCAGCCCTTCGCGGCGATCGCCTGCTTCAATGCGGCAGCGAAAGCACCAGATAGAAACTCCCCTCACCACGTCGCACCAGCACCGGGATCGGCTGGCCCGCCGGCAAGGCAGCCACCAGCTTCTGCAAGTCGGCGGCATTGGTAATCTGCTGCTGTGCCACCTGCAAGATCACATCACCGGGACGAATACCGGCTTCTGCCGCCGGCCCCACACCAACCCCGAGGACCAGGACACCAGTATTCACGTGCAGTTGCTTACGTGCCTCCGCAGTCAGCGGACCCACCTGCACATTCAGTCGTTTGACTTCACCTTCCTGCGCCGGACCGCCGGATGCGGCGGATTCCACCGTATTCTCCAGGTTGCCGGGCAGACTCTCCACCACGATGTTGAGGCTCATGGGCTTGCCATCACGGATAACCCCCAGCTTCGCCTTGAAACCGGCGGGCAATACTCCCACCAGCGGCGGTAATTGACCAGAGTTATAGATGGCCTGACCGTCAAAGGAGACAATGACATCTCCCGGACGTAACCCCGCCTTGGCAGCCGGACCGTCAGGCACAACCTGTGACACCAAGGCACCCACCGGCTCTTTCATGTGGAAGGACTTGGCGAGATCCATGCTGACATCCTGAATCATGACCCCGAGCCAGCCAAAATGCACTTTCTGATGCAGCTTTAACTGTTTGACCGCATCCATGGCGACATTGATGGGGATAGAGAAAGACAACCCCATGTAGCCACCGCTATTGGTATAGATCTGGTCGTTGATGCCGATGACCTGACCGCGCATATTGAATAGCGGGCCACCGGAGTTACCAGGGTTGATCGGCACATCCGTTTGAACGAACGGGATGTAGGGATCATCCGGCAAAGGCCGCGAGGTCGCACTGATCACACCCTGGGTGACGCTGTTCTCAAAGCCGAAGGGCGAACCCACCGCCAGCACCCACTGTCCGACCTCCAGCTTGCTGGAGTCACCAATCTGTACCACCGGCAGATTCTTCGCGTCAATTTTGAGCAACGCCACATCCATACGCGCCGACAGGCCCACCAGGTGAGCTGCATATTGATGATGATTGGTGAGACTGACAATGATCTTCTGAGCCCCTTTCACCACATGCGCCGCAGTCACGATATAGCCGTCGGAGCTGATGACAAAACCGGAACCCAGGGATTGCACCTGATATTTCTGTCCGGCTCCGCCACCAGGTGCTCCAGGTTGCCCCGGTGCGCCAAAGAAGGGGGCGAAAAACTGATTCAGGGGAGAGTTCGGCGGGAAGGGGGAAGTCACACCACGCGCCACTCTGGTCTCCGTCGTGCTGATGTTCACTACTGCAGGTCCATACTGCTTGACGATGGGCGTAAAATCAGGCAGCCCCACCAACGCCTGACCGCTGGCACCGGAATCCGCCCAAGCAGGCGTCATCGCCCCTATGCTCAGTCCCAAACCCATACAAAGCGCCATCACAAGGCGCTGCCTACCCAGCACACAATTTTTCAAGACCCCTCCCAACCATCCGATATGCTGCTTAATTCAAGACCGTATCTATCATCTCGGTATCTGCAGCACTTGGCAACAGGTATCGCGCCACCGTGCCGATACGTATCGGCACGCATTCTGACCAACGCTGATTCTAGGGATAACCTGCAGGAAAAGCCATGGAAGCCGCACTGATCCCCTCCGCGGGCGTATAGGCCGCACTTTCCAGACCAGACTGCCCCGAAGCATAGGCGGAAGGAATCCGCGAGGAAACGAGGTAGTTACCACCACCGGGCACCCACAGCCGTTGAATATCTCTCTGGATAACCACGTTTGTGCCGACAGGCGGCGACGCAAAATCCGCTACGGGGCTGAGATGAAATTCTTCACCACGGGTTGAAAACCCCCTCAGCACGGCGGTCTGCGCATAATGACCAGATCCGCCGCCAGCAACGGATGGCCCCACCCCTTGATGGGGCAGGAGACCTACCAAGGTCACTGATACCACCAGCACCGCAGCCACAGAACCGGTCTTCACCCAGAAACTTCTTGAACTGCCCTGCCGCAGCGGACGTTGCGGCGCCAGGAGACTGGGTTCGTTCACGATCGCCCAGGCTACCCGATCGGCGAAACCAGCCGATGCCAGACGAACCCCTTTCCCGTCATTTTGCAGAAGAAAGGAAACGCGGTACTGAGACTCCCATGCCTCACGCAAACCGCTCTCACACTGCATACGTGCGGCAAGACGGCTGG
This sequence comes from Acidithiobacillus ferrooxidans ATCC 23270, assembly GCF_000021485.1. Taxonomy (NCBI): domain Bacteria; kingdom Pseudomonadati; phylum Pseudomonadota; class Acidithiobacillia; order Acidithiobacillales; family Acidithiobacillaceae; genus Acidithiobacillus; species Acidithiobacillus ferrooxidans. The sequence goes on along the minus strand of NC_011761.1, from coordinate 1,209,517 downwards.
CGCGCAGCCCACTGAGCTCGCCCTCCATGAACGCCATCAGTTCTTTTTGCGTTTCATCGTTCATGACTTTTCCCGCTCCAACAAAGGGGCCAGAACCCTGGCAATTGCTTCACGCGCCCGAAAAATCCGGGACCTCACCGTCCCCACCGGGCACTCCATGACCTGGGCAATTTCATCGTAACTCAAGCCTTCAAACTCCCGCAAGGTGACCGCCATGCGCAAATCCTCCGGCAACGCAGTCAATGCCTTGTTGATATATTCCGCCAACTCCCTACTGAGTAATAACCCTTCCGGAGTATCGTATTCTCTTAGTCCATCGGCACTGGCAAATTGTTCCGCATCTTCCGTTTCCACATCCACAATGGAAACCTGCCGGCCCTGGGCTACGAGGTGATTCTTTGCCGTATTGACGGCGATACGATACAACCAGGTGTAAAACGCGCTATCGCCGCGAAAATTGGCAAGCGCGCGGTAGGCTTTGACAAAGGCTTCCTGGGCCACATCTTCGGCCTCCTCCGGAGTGCGCACAAAACGCCCGACCAGGGAAATCACCTTGTGCTGGTATTTGCGTACCAGGAGATCAAATGCCCCCTTTTCTCCCTTTTGTACGCGCTGGACGAGGAGCAGGTCACTGGGGGCGCCATGTTCCTGACCACCCGCCGTGCTGCGTCCCATGATTTTACCCATTCAGCCGTTTCCTTTCTTCTTGGGATGCCGTTATTCACCTTATTCGTTTACCATCGTATCATGACTTATTCCAATTCTCGCAACGCCCGCACCCGACACCCTTCTCAGGATCCTAAATGCCTTCTTTCGACTTTCTGATTATCGGCTCCGGCACCGCCGGGCTGAGCACGGCTCTGGGGCTCAGCCGACTCGGCCGTGTCGGCCTCGTAAGCAAAGGGCGGGCGGATGATTCCGCCAGTGACAGAGCGCAGGGCGGCATTGCAGCGGTCATGGATATGGATCACGACAGCATTGCCCTGCATATCGAAGACACCCTGGGAGCCGGAGCGGGACTTTGTCACCCGCAGGCAGTCCGGCAGATCATCGGCCGGGGCCCGGACGCCGTGCGCCAATTAATCGACTGGGGGGTACCCTTTGACCGCCAGCCGGATGGAAGCTGGCATCTCACCCGTGAAGGTGGACACCAGGCCCGTCGGGTACTGCACAGTGCCGATACCACGGGCCACGTCATCGAAAGCACCCTGCTGCGCCGGGTGCTGGCGGAACCCGCCATCCAGATGGCCGAAGGACACTATGCCAGTGATCTCTGGCTCACCGAGGACCGTTGCCAGGGCGCCTGGGTGCTTCCCCCAAAGGGCGATCATCCCGAGTTGTGGACGGCACGGGCAGTAGTGCTCGCCAGCGGCGGGGCGGGACAGTTGTATCTGCACACCAGCAATCCGCTGGTGGCCACCGGAGACGGCATCGCGCTGGCCTGGCGGGCGGGCGCGGAAATTGCCAATCTGGAATTTATCCAGTTTCATCCCACGACGCTTTACCAGCCGGGTAGCCAACCTTTCTTATTGTCTGAAGCCTTACGGGGCGAGGGTGCCATCCTGCGTCTACCGGATGGCAGCACTTTTCTGGAGCGTTACGACCCGCGTGCCGAGCTGGCGCCGCGGGATATCGTCGCGCGCGCCATCGATTTGGAGATGAAGCAACATCAACTCGACTATGTCACTCTGGATATCAGTGCACAGCCAGCCACCTTGGTGCGCCGGCATTTCCCCGCCATCTTTGCACACTGCCGCGCACAAGGCTATGATCTGACACGAGAATCCATTCCAGTGGTTCCCGCTGCCCATTACAGCTGTGGTGGCGTGGTCGTGGATGAGGCGGGGCGCAGTACCATTCCGGGCCTTTATGCGGCAGGCGAGGTCAGTTCTACCGGACTGCACGGCGCCAATCGTCTCGCCAGCAACTCACTGCTGGAATGTGTGGTGGGTGCGGCGGCCATTGTTGCGGACCTGGAAGGGCAAGCGCGCCTGCCCGACAGACCACGGCAAACGCCGGGGCGATCGCCGGGGCAACCAACCACTGCCGCACGCCGGACGGACATCAACGCCCTGCGGCAGAACCTGCAGGTAAATATGTGGCAGGCGGCGGGCATCGTCCGCAACGACGAGGGCTTGCGCGCCGCCTGCGCGTATTGGGATGAACGGGGTACGCACATCAGCGACAGCCTGTGTGGACCGCAGCCGTATCAGGAACTGCGCAACCTCTGCCAATGCGCGAAAATCCTCACCTGTGCCGCGCTGCTGCGAGAAGAATCCCGCGGCTGCCATTTCAACAGTGACCACCCGCAACGCCGTGCCGTCGCGGCGGACAGTATCAGCCAGCGGGATCAGCAGTCTCCGTTTTTGCGTCCCATTCCTGGCGCAGCCTGAGGCGCCAGCGGCGCCAGGGATCGTTCCCGGCGGCGAACAGACCAATCAGCACCGCGCGACGGCCATCGCCGCTCCGCAGGGGGATCATGCCGAGGCGCGGGTGCAGAAATGGCCGGGCGCGCAGATGAACGGGCAGCACGCTGCCGCTGTCCATCCGTACCTGCAGACCGCCGTCCCTGCCGGACAACAGGGCCTCCGGCATGTCCTGATTCGTGCGCAGACTCCAGGGGCAGCGCCAGACCACCCATGCCAGCAGCACGACGAGCAGCACCAGCCCCCAGCGCCAGTCATGCAGCATCGTAAAGCCCGCGCAAAGCAAAGCCAGGATGCAGGGAATACTTTGCAACCAGCGTTGTCGCCCGGCACTGCCGAAGCATAGATCTGGCAGGACTTTGTCGCCGTCGGCCATGGGGGTATGATCGGGGCCGTGCTGTTTCTGCAAACGGGAGTCGATCCGCATGTCTTCAGCCGTCATTACCTTTGTCCCCCTGCATACGGAACTGGGCCTGATTCACGCCAGTGGCGTGGATGCCGAAAAGTTTTTACAGGGGCAATTCTCCAACGATCTGCGTGCCCTGGCCAGTGGTCACGGACAATGGAGCAGCTACAGCACGGCCAAAGGACGCATGATCGCCAATTTTTACGTACAGCGCGATGGCAGCGACTTTTGGCTGAGTCTGGCCGACGATATGGCCGATACCGTCATCGAGCGTCTGCGCAAGTTCCGAATGATGGCCAAGCTGGAGATCAAACGGGGGGAACCGGAATTCACCTTGCTGGCCGTCCATGGCAACGGTGCGGGGGAACTACTCGGCCGCGCCCTCGGTATCGCGTTGGGGAAAAGCGGCAACAGCGGGGTGGTTCATGACGACGCCATCATTACCCGCCTGCCCTGGGCGGAAGCGGAGGCCTTCCTGATCATTCTGCCCGCATCCCGTGTGGAGGCCCTGAGCGCCAAGCTGGGGGCAGCGGGCGCGCGATCCGGCGCCGCGGAGGACTGGCGCCTGTGGGCCATACAGGCGGGTGTCGGTATGATCAGCCGCGCCACTACGGAAAAAATCATTCCCCAGGAACTGAATCTGGAGGTGCTGGGGGGCATCAATTTCAAGAAGGGCTGCTATCCTGGGCAGGAGATCGTCGCCCGCTCCCACTATCTCGGCAAGCTCAAGAACCAGACCTACCGGGTCGCGGCGTCGGCGCCACTGCAGGCGGGCGAAGAAATCTTTTGCACCAGCATGGGTGCACAGAGCATCGGCATCGTTATCAACGCCGCACAGGATCCCCTGGGCGGTTTTGCCGCCTTGGCCGTTTTACGTGCCGCCAACGCCGGGGAGTCGCTGATGGCCGGGGCGCCGGGCGGCACGCCTCTGAGTCTGGGGAAACTTCCCTACACCCTGCCTCTGGACATTGTCAGCGAGGAATAGCCTATGTGGGGATTGGTCGCGGGCACGGTCAGTTATCCGCTATTCGCTTGGTACAGCAGGCGCTACTTTGACGAGCAGGGACTAGAACACGGTTTTACCCGTATGATGCTGGTGTTCCTGGTGGCTACACTGCTCTCTTCGGCGCTCGGTTACGGGGTGTCGTGGGTAACCAGCACTCCCCGGAGCCGCAGCAGCCAGGCACAGTTGCAAAAAGCGGGCACGGCGGTGCTGGATGACGAGTTGAAGTGCGTGCGGAACCCCTCCGGCGCGGCCTGCCAGTCCAGCGTGCAGCAAGCTGAGGCCACGGAACGGAAACTGCTCTCCGGCTTCCGCGGCGGCCGCCAGAATTAGTGAATCTCCGGAATAGCCTGTCCGAACGTGGCGAAATGGCTGAGTTGTCCATCCCGCTGTAAAAGCTCCCCATAGGTCCCCGACTCCACGATCCGCCCCTCGTCGAGAATATGAACGCAGTCCATGTGCTCCAGGCCCACCAGACGATGGGTAATATAGAGCACGGTGCGGCCTTCCATGATCTGGCGCAGGTCTTTGAGGAACTCCATCTCGGTCACCGGATCGAGCCCTTCGGTCGGCTCATCCAGAATCAGCCACGGAGCGTCCTTGAGAATCGCCCGGGCAATGGCCACTCTCCGGCCTTGACCACCGGAGAGTTTCACCCCGCCTTCGCCGACAATGGTATCCAGGCCCTGGGGCTGACTGCGCACGAACTCCGCAAGCTGTGCCGTGGCCAGCGCCGCCCAGAGTTCATCCTCCTCCGCCTCGCCCTTGGCCACCAGCAGGTTGTCGCGGATCGTACTGTGAAAGAGATAAGAGCGCTGGGATACGACAGCGAAATATGCGCGCAGATTGTCTGCCGGGAAATCCCGCAACTCATGGCCACCCAGATACGCGTTGCCCGATTGATAGTCATAGAAACGCAGCAGCAGGTTGGCGAGGCTGCTCTTGCCAGCCCCGGTCGCCCCCAGGATCGCAACCCATGTGCCCGCCGGGATGCTGAGGTCCACGCCTGCCAGGGCGTCGCGTTGGGCGCCGGGATAGCGCAGGTGCAGATCCTTGAGCTCCAGATCCGGCCGGTCCACCCGCGGTGCGGGTCCCGATGCATCCGGAAACGGCAAGGGCGTATCCGCCACCTCAAAAATACGGCGCGCGGCCGCGCGGGTTTGCCCCAGAAACTGAAAGGCCAGCGGCAAGGCGGCGATGGCCTCGAAGGAACCCATCACGCCGAGGGCCAGGAGGGGCAGATCCGAATTGCCCAGAACCCTGCCATGGACCAGAGGAATAGCCAGCACCACGACAACCCAAATCGCCAGATTGCCCATGAATCCCATGCCGGCGTTGCCGAATCCGGCGATCTGCGCCATGTGGGCCTGCCGCCGGAGCAGCGCATCGTTGAGTGTGCCCGTGCGTCGCAGAATCTCCGGCCCGGCATTATAGGTCAACAGTTCAGCCATGCCCTGCATGCCGTCCACCACCTGTACCCGGTAATCCGACTGGATGCCGGTCATCTCGGCGCCACTGCGCGCACCCAGCCGCTCCGTGAGGAGCGGTAGAAGCAGGCCGGTAACCGCGAGGAAAAGAAAGAGTGCAATGGCCAACCGCCAGGAGAAAAAAGCGAAGACGCCCGCCATCGTGAGCGTCGCCACCCCGGCCACCAGAAACGGCGTAAACACCCGCAGGTAAAAATTATTCAGAATATCGATATCGGCGACGAGGCGCGAAAGAATATCGCCGGAACGATAACCTTGCAGCCCGGCGGGCGCGAGCGGCTCGAGGCGGGTGTAGAACCAGGTGCGCAACTGGGCCAGCAGACGGAACGTCGCCTCATGGGTGACAATGCGCTCCAGCCAGCGCGAGATGACCCGGGTCGTCGCAAAAGCGCGCACCCCGGCAGCCGGCAGGAAGAAGTTATATAAATTCATGGTGGCGTAACCACCCAGTCCGGCCAGCGCCGCACTCGCCAGAAACCAGCCGGAAAGGGCCAGCAGACCGAAATTGGAAAGAATGGTCAGCAGGGCCAGAAAGGCGCCTCCCAGCATCCAGAACTTAAAGGGCCCAAACAGTTTCAGCAGCCGGTAAAGATCACGCATGGTCCCCCCGATAGGCTGCCGCCAGCCTTGCGTAGACACCGCCAGCCGCCAAAAGTGCATTATGGGTACCGGCTTCGACCACTTTCCCGGCGTCCATGACCAGGATCTGATCAGCGCGTTCTGCCATCGCCAGGCGGTGCGCAATGACGATCGCCGTTCGTCCCTGGATCAGCCGCTGCATGGCGTCCAGGACTAGCGATTCATTCTCCATGTCCAGACTCGCCGTAGCCTCATCCAGAATGAAGATCGGTGGGTTTTTGACAAAGGCGCGGGCCAAGGCGACGCGCTGAATCTGGCCGCCGGAAAGGCCCTGCCCCAGATCCCCCACCGGGGTATCGAAGCCCTGGGGCAAAGCCTCGATGAATTCCAGCGCGTGAGCGTTTTTCGCGGCCTCCCGCAGGGCGGCCATATCCGCATCAGGGCGCCCGATGCGGATATTTTCGGCGATGGTACCGTGAAACAGGCGGGGATTCTGCGGCACCCAGGCCAGTTGCCGCCACCAGCTTTCCCGGTCCAGGACGGCCAAAGGGATCCGGCCATTGATCAGGATTTCTCCCGAATCCGGTTGCACAAAGCCGAGCAACGCATTGGCGAGGGTACTCTTGCCCGCTCCGCTGGCGCCCACCAGCGCAGTGACCTTGCCCGCCGGGAACTCGGCATTGACACCCGCCAGCGCCACCCGGCCCTCCTCATAGGAGAAATGCAGGTCGTGCACCGAGAGACTGACGGATTGGGTGTCGGGGTACGCCATCGTCTGCGTACCCTGTGCCGGCAGCGGCGTGTCGAGGATATCGAAGATGCGTCTGGCGGCGGCAATGGCGCTCATCCGCGCATGATAATGGATGGCGAGGCCACGCAGCGGGTTGAAATACTCCGGTGCCAGTAAAAGAACGAAGAAGGCGGTATAAAAGGTGACCGGGGGAGGGATCTCCAGCAGACGCGCACCCAACGATACGGCCACCAGAGCGATGGACACGCTCGCAAAAAATTCCAGCACCGCCGACGTCAGGAAGGCCACCCGCAACCCGGCCATGGTGGTGCGCCGGTAGTCATCCGAAATACGTGCGACGATCTCGATCTCGTCCTTGGCGCGGCCGAAGATTTTCAGCGTGGTCAAGCCCTGCACCATATCCAGAAAATGGGCACTCATCAACAGCATCTTGCGCCACTGACGCTGGTTGATGGCCTCCGCCTTGTAGCCCACCAGCACCATGAAGAAGGGCACGAGCGGCCCGGCGATGAGGAGAATCAGGCCGCTGATCCAGTCTGCGGGGAAAACGAACACGAGGATGGCCAGCGGTATGAGGCTGACCAAGGCCATTTGCGGCAGGTAACGCGAAAAGTAAGGCTCCAGCGCCTCGACACCTTCAATCATGGTGCTGGCGATGTCGGCGCTGCGCTCACCCGCCACGGCCACCGGCCCCAGGTTCAGAAGGTGGGAAAGCAGGCGCTCGCGCAGGTAGGTCTTGATACGCGCGCTGGCGTGAAAGGCGACCAGTTCGCTCGCCCAGGAAAACCCCGCACGCACGACGAAAAGAGCGAGCATGATCCAGAGCAGCGGCATCACCGCCGCGAGATTCCAGCCATGAAAAGAGACATCGTCGACGATGTGCGCCAACAGAAAGGCCTGGAGAATGATCAGCAGGCCAGCCGCCAGGCCCAGTCCGATGCCGAAATAGAGCGTACCCCGGGTGCGCCGCCCTTCCCGCATCAACCGCTGATCCATCCGCTGCGCCGGTATCTGTGCCATTATCAACCTCTAATATAAGCGGTGTACTCTAGCACAGAGCGGGTGCCTGATCACCATGGCTGAAAGTCAACTGACGGTTCAGGAAGTGGGTGCATCCAGAAACAGGGTAAGCACCCCTGTATAACCGTATATTTTATCATGAGAAATCTCGGCATTGGCAAAAAAACCCACCAACGGGAAGTCACCCAGACCGTCCCGGATCATCCGCAATTCCGCAGAATCGGGGCCAAACAGATTCTGGCCGCGCCAAACACAAGTGAAATAAAGACCCCCACGGATCTTTCTTCCATCCGCCAGGCGGCTGATGTCCGAGAGCATACGTTCGAGATCCTCGCCCGCCGTACCGCTATCCCGCTTGCAGAACATCAGGGACTGACCGGCCTCTGCATATTCGCCGATCGCCAGCAGCTTGCGCTCGATGTCGATGCCCACCAGGGTACGCACCATGTAGTCGCCACGGTCATCATTCTTCACCGGCATCGCAACAAAAATGAAGCCCGCCGCCCGCTGCAAATCCCGGGAGAGGATGTCGCAGGTCTCGTCATTAAACACATCCAGCGCCGGACGGTCATCCAGACGGGAAATTACATTGTTGTGGGCTTCGTTGATGTGATGGATCGGCCCGATGGGACTGCAGCCCTGGGTCAGACGGGTAGCGACGGCGATATTTTCGCTGAACGTCACCCCGCTCAATCCGCCATGCACGACTTCATCCACCAGTTGCGCGCCGTCGGTGCGACTGCTGCATATTCCCCCGGTAATGAAACCGCTGCCCATCTGCCCGGCAAAATCACGGACCAGATCAGGCAGATCCGGCGTCTGGGAGTCACCATGAACAATAGCAAAGTAGGGTGGACGACCCGGTCCGGTCGGCCAACTCTTGCCGGTCCGGTAAGGGCCCATACCGGCAAAGAGGCGAAATTCCGTTTCGGGAAAATCCGTCACCATAAAAGCCAGTGCCGGTTCGTCCAGGTATTCCTGCGCGGTCGCGCAGATGCCGGCCCCCACGCATCCCGTCCAGTGGGGTACCCCGGTCTGTTCCCGCACAGCGCTCAGGATATCCGGCAAATCGGACTCAAAGCTGTCGGTGACGTAGAGAAAGCCCAGCGTACCACCACGCACCCGCGGTCCCGCCATCTCCAGAGCGCTGGACAATGCTTCGCGCCAACCCGCCCCGCGGGCATGACCATAGGGAAAAAGCCGATCATCCTGCAAGGGAAAACCTCGTCAGCAAAGGAATCAGCCACCATATCGCCATCAGTTTAACCTGTAAGAATTGCGCCCTGTCAGGAACAGGCGAGATGCATGCTTTGCGTTTCGGGGAGGAAAAAAGGCTGATCAGCCTTTTGATTTGGTGGAGCCAGGCGGGATCGAACCGCCGACCTCTTGAATGCCATTCAGTAACTCTCATCTTAGCCCTTTATTTATCAATAAGTTGCGCCGCTTGCCAAAGCCATAATCTACGTCAATCAATGTCACACACCAGGAACTTAGGTTACATCGTGACACAAATTTGTCACACCCTCGCAGGGTGCGAAACAGCAACCGTAGCGCACTGACGCCGATTTATTGCGGTCAAGTATGAGGCCGGCGCAGTTCAATCTTGTTCGCTTGTCTGCAACACGGTCCATTTATGCCGACCCTCAGCAAACAGAATTCGATTTAAGCCCAAGAGGGTGTCCGCATTTTCGGTTTTTCCAATCTTGACCATCCCCGGCATGGCGATGTTGGTCATCAGATAAATCACACCCGCCATCCCAGCCCCCCTCTTACCACCCCGCCATTCCATGCTATAACACCACAAAAGCAAAGGGGACACCATGCCGCGCGAACCAGCCAAGAAGAAAACCGAAGACACCACCAGCCAGAGCCTCGAATCCAAACTCTGGGCCACCGCCGACAAACTGCGCGGCCATCTGGACGCCGCCGACTACAAGCATGTGGTGCTGGGCTGGGCCTCATTTTCCTGAAGTACATCCCGGATCGCTTCGCCCAAAGGCATGCGGAAATCATTCGGGAAGAGGCCGGAACTTACGCAGCAGAAGACCGCGACGAATACACGGCGGAAGGCGTGTTCTGGGTGCCCTTATCGGGCCGCTAGGACAGGGTGCAGGCCGCCGACAAACAGCCGGACATCGGCAAGCGCATCGACGATGCCATGACCGAGATCGAGCGGGAAAACCCCCACCTGAAAAACATCCTGCCCAAGGGCTATGCCCGTCCCACGCTGGATCAGCGCCGCCTGGGTGAACTGGTGGACCTCATCGGTACCATTGGCCTCGGCACGGCGGAACATCAGGCCCGCGACACCCTGGGCCGTGTCTACGAGTATTTTCTGGGCAGGTTCGCCAGCGCGGAAGGCAAGCGCGGTGGTGAGTTCTACACCCCGGCATCGGTGGTCAGAACCTTGGTCACCATGCTGGCCCCCTACAAGGGACGCATCTATGACCCCTGTTGTGGGTCCGGCGGCATGTTCGTACAAAGCGAAAAGTTCATCGAAGCCCACGGCGGCAAGGTGGGCGACATCAGCGTCTACGGGGAAGAATCCAATCCCAACACCTGGAAGCTGGCCCTCATGAATTTGGCCATTCGCGGCATCGAGGCCGATCTGGGACCGGAAGCGGCGGATAGCTTTCACAAAGACCTGCATCCCGACCTGCGTGCCGATTACATCCTTGCCAACCCGCCCTTCAATATTTCCGATTGGGGTGGCGATCTGCTGCGGGATGACAAACGCTGGCAGTACGGCATACCACCCACCGGCAACGCCAACTTCGCCTGGGTGCAGCACATGGTCCATCATCTGGCCCCCTATGGCATCGCGGGCCTCGTGCTGGCGAACGGGTCCATGTCCTCCAACACCAGCGGCGAGGGCGAGATCCGCAAGAACCTCATCGAAGCGGATATGGTGGACTGTATGATGGCCTTACCCGGCCAGCTTTTCTACAGCACCCAGATCCCCGTCTGCCTGTGGTTTCTGGCGAAGAACCGGGATGACGGACGCGGCATGGCTGGCAAGGAACTCTTTGAGCGGTCAGGCGAAGTGCTGTTCATCGATGCCCGCAACATGGGTTTCATGGCCGACCGCACCCATCGGGAACTGACCGACGAGGACATCCAGAAGATCGCCGACACCTACCATAACTGGCGGGGTGATGGTGACGGGGAATATGCGGATGTGCCCGGCTTCTGCAAAGCGGCCAGCCTCGACGAGATCCACAAGAACGGTCACGTTCTGACGCCGGGCCGCTATGTGGGTGCGGCGGCCAAGGATGAGGACGATGAGCCTTTCGAAGAAAAGATGGCGAGGTTGACCAAGGAACTCTCGGAACAATTCGCAGAAGGACGGCGGCTGGAAGATGAGATTCGGAAGAATCTGGGGATGCTGGGGTATGAACTGTGAGCGGCCCCTGTTTGCGCTTTATACCCAATTAGATATAATTTGATCCATAGTTTCATCGCAACGCCATTTGCTCTGGGTGGCCTCTGCCAAAAAGGACCTCATGGACATGCCTGGGGACGTGCGGGATACCTTTGGGTATGCGCTGCATCTGGCGCAAATTGGCGGCAAGCATGTGCAGGCCAAGCCGATGAAGGGCTTTGGCTCGGCGGATGTGGTTGAGATTGTCGAGGATTCCAAAGGGGATACATTTCGGGCGGTGTACACGGTGCGATTTCAAGAGAGGATCTACGTCCTTCACTGCTTTCAGAAGAAATCTACGCAGGGCATCCGTACACCCAAACCGGACATGGACAAGATACACGAGCGGTTGAAATGGGCGGAACGACACGCCAAGGGGATGACTGAATGAACATCGAGATGAGCGGTGGCAATGTCTATGCGGACATCGGTGTGCCCGATGCGGAAGAGATGCTGTTGAAGGCACAACTGGCATCCCGGATTGCCGACATGATTCAGGGCAAAGGGCTGACACAATCCCAGGCTGCGGAATTGCTGGGTATCCCGCAGCCCAAGCTGTCCCTGATGCTACGCGGGCAGTTCCGGGGGATCAGCGAGGCCAAAATGCTGGAATGTCTGGCGCGGCTAGGGCGAGATGTCCAGATCGTCATTGGTCCGGAACACGCGGGGACCGGAAATATCATGGTGGTACAAGGCGGTGCGCTATGAGTGTTGATCGGGAACGTGGGGTAGCCATCGTCAATGAAGCCTTGGGTCCCCTGGAAGGGGATACGGTGTTCGGCCAGCGTTGGGGCAACGGGGACCTCATCAGGATCACAACGAAGGAATTAAGCGCCCTGCATGAGGGTAAAATGCTGGCCGTTGATGTCGAGGGTGAGTTTGTGGTGTATCTTCAACTGGATGAAGAATCCGAGGATTGAGCCATGCTACAGACTATTGAGGTAGAGATCGATGCACAGGGACAGGTGCATCCGGTAGGGCTCAACAAGCCGTTGCCGCCAGGGCGCGCCTTGCTGACGTCGCCTGCCAAAAAAGCAGCCTTGCTTTCGGAATCCGCGCTGGCTGAAGACTGGCTGAAACCGGAAGAGGATAAGGCATCCCTAATTCCGCGATGGAGTAAGGGAAAAATAGCGTGGAGGACCCAATCTGTAAGGGTTTCCGGTATAATGGCTTTGCACAAGCTGATCACCAACCGGGAGACTTGCAGGAGGGTCCGATGAAGAAAATGGCACGAACCGTGCTTCCTTTCAAGCTGGCAGCAACGGAAGAACCCATGACCGCACAATCGGGGTTGGTGCTCCATGGAGAATTTATCTGCGTATTCCGGGGCATCGTGGGCACCCATTCCGTTTGATCGTGGACAGTGATTCCGATTGATCGTGGGCAGCCATTACGATTGATCGTGGGCACTTTTGTGGGTTTTCCGGAATCGGTGCCCACGATGCCGGAATCACTGCCCACGATGCCGGAACGGTGTCCCGGTTTCCCCTTGGCGAAAAGAAAACATTTTGGTCATTCATTGGCTTAAACGGCATCCTTGGCTCTTTTTACAGGAGATCAGGGATGCCCACACCGAGGATGACCATGAGAGCAATTCAAGAAGTAATCCGTTTACATGCCGCAGGCTTCAGCCAGCGGCAAATTGCGCAGGCCTGCCAGCTTTCTAAGGGAGCGGTTGGCAAATATTTGCAGAAGGCCGAACAGGCCAGTGTCTCATGGCCTTTGCCCCCCGAAATGGACCCGGCAAAACTGGAAGCGCTGCTTTTCCCCGGCCATCGATCCGCCACTGTGACGGCGCCGGTGATGCCTGATTTTGCGGCTATCCACACGGAGATGCGGCGCAAGGGGATGACCCTACAGCTGCTGTGGGAGGAGTATGTAGCAGCGCATGACGAGCAACGTGTTTATCAGTATTCCCAGTTCTGCACCCACTATCGGGCGTGGAAAGGCCGTCTCAAGCGCAGCATGCGCCAGAACCATTTGGCTGGTGACAAGCTCTTTATCGATTATGCCGGCCCCACGGTGCCAGTCATTGACCCCGGCACCGGCGAGATTCGCCAGGCCCAGATCTTTGTAGCGGTGCTGGGGGCTTCCAGCTATACCTATTGCGAAGCCACCTGGAGCCAGAGCCTCAGCGACTTTCTGGGCTCCCATGTGCGTGCCCTGCGGTACTTTGGCGGAGCCCCCGTACTGCTGGTCCCCGACAACCTCAAAGCCGCCGTTACGAAGGCGTCTCGCTATGAGCCGCAGATCAATCGCAGCTATCAGGATCTGGCCACCCATTACGGGGCCGTAGTGCTTCCGACACGCCCCTATAAACCCAAAGACAAGGAGTCTGCATCAGATTGCACCTTGTTCAGTAGATTGCACAGGAATAAGCCTCGGCGGCACAGCACAGTATCGTCCGCCTTGTCCTTTTACTACAACAACGTCGCCTGGGGGCGCATATAAGCAACGCCGGTCATTACCGTACCGATGCACCTGCAGTACGCCCACACGGCCCCAATCATGTACTGTCGTCGCGCACACGTTCAGTTGGGCCGCCACCTCATGAGCTGTCAGCATACCTCGGGCGCGCAGCCGATCATGGCGGCTGACGAGGTGGTAAGCATTGCGCAAGCTGGTCACCTTCTTGGCGGTGAAAGTGTCGCCACGCCAGTTCATATAGCCTAACGCATTGAGTTCTGCGGCAACTTCCCGGTCGCTACAAGTTTCCAGCAGAGCATCTATTTTGGCAACGACTTCAGGAAGCGTCTTGCGGATCTGCGCGATGGGTTTGGGTTTGTCGACTTCCAGAGTGGCGGTTTGGCCACCGCGAAAACGCACTTGGAGGGTCACGCGTTCGGCCTTAATCAAGGTGACATCATCGATCAGTAAAGCCACCATGCGCTTGCGGTCCAACGGCGCCACTCGGTTATCGTTCCATATTCGCGGGAAATCTTCTGCCAATTGGCGAATTTGTGCGCACTCCTGTGTACTGAGCAATTTCTGGTCTGCCTGCTGTCGACGATCTTGTTCCTGTTGCAGCAGATCCAGGTGGCGCAGGCGTTCATTCCAGTCCGCCTCCAAGGTATCCGCAACAAGACGGTTGCTGGGATCAACAAGCAGATAGCGACGCCTCGCAAGCTCGGCATCGTAACGCGCACGTTCCATTTGGAGTGTCCGCTGGGCCTGCGCTTGTGCAATACGACCGGCGATTTCTTCCTCGACGGCCAGTGTCACCTCGATGGCAGTTGGTGCTACGCGATCCAATAACAGGGTGCTGATCACGTCATCGACCGCGCGGCCACGAATGGACTGACAGGGTTTGCCGGCACGCCGCACCGCGTTCTCGGTGCAGATATAGTAAGGCTCCAACCTCCCCGCCACCTCTTGGTACCGTACCCGCATGCGAGCCCCGCAAATACCGCATACGACCCGACCTTGCAGAAGGCCAACCCCTTCCCGTGGGACACTGCCTCTTTGGGATTGACCAAACCCTGCGGCATTCTGCTTCAAGATCATCTGATTGCGCTCGAAGTCCTCCCAATCGATATAACCGGCATGGGCATCGCGGATCAGGACTTGCCAGTCCTCCCGCGGAACGGTGACGGCCGTATGCCTGCTCCCTGGACGATAGGCCCCTCGTGTGCGTCCATAGACAAAGGCACCGGCATAGCGGGGATTGTGTAGCACCTGGATAACGCGACAGTGTTCCATCGCGCCCCACATCACCTCTCCTTTGCCGATACCGCGTCGGATTCGACGTGGGAATAACCAGCCCTCGCGACGAAAGCGTTTTACCGTCGCAGTCGCTGAGTGGGTGTGCCGAAAAGTATCGAAAACCAGTTGAATGGCTGCACGAATGGCGGCATCTGGATCCAACACGACCGAGCCGCCAGGGTGATAGGTCAGGCCGATAGGTAAGGGAATTTCGAGTTCGCCGCGGCGGGCCTTATTGCGAATGCCACCCTGCAGGCGGGCTTTGAGCACGTGCAATTCGGCCTCACTCATCGCGCCCTTCAGGCCCAGTAACAAGCGATCATTAAAATGGGCGGGATCGTAGATCCCGTCTTCATCAAGGATCAGGGTTTGGCTCAGCGCGGAAAGTTCGATCAGACGGTGCCAATCGGCATTGTTGCGGGCAAGACGGGACACCTCCAGACCGATGACGATACCGGCATGCCCATTCGCTACTTCAGAGACCAGATGCTGGAAGCCATCGCGATCCTGTGCATGAGCACCGGACAAACCCAGATCACTATCAATGACGTGGACACGCTCAATCGGCCAGCCCAGAGCAATGGCGCGATCACGTAGCGCATACTGACGCTTGGTGCTCTCGGTGTTTTCCATGACCTGACGCAAGGAAGACTGTCGGACGTACAGAAAGGCGTCGCGCCGGAGATGGTCGGTGGTGATTTTCTGAAGCCGGTCAGTAGACATGGGTAGCCTCCGAGTAGGTTTGTAAAACGAGATTGGCGAGCAGGCGGACCAGTTCTGGGTCGCTTACTGGGCGAGGGGATGTCTGCCGTGTCGTTGGCATTGGCGCAGTGGCTTGCAGCAAGATTTGTAGACCTGGCAGCATCCCATGGTAGCGTAAGGCCGCACGGCCTTCATGACACGGAGATCCCTGCAGGACATCCTGGCGTAGCGCCTCGTAAGTGGCCGTAGCAGAGGATGGCAGTGGCCGTGGCGCGCTGGCTGTTACCGTTTTTTTTTGCGCGCCACAGCGCGTTCGATGCTGCGGGGGTGTACGGTAAGCCCTAAAGCCGTGGTAATTTCTTGTGCCAAGGTGCGGGCATGAATCCCACCGTCGGCGTTTAGCCGCGCCTCGATAAAGGCCATCACCTCGGCCGTGAGCTTGTGAGCGCCTTTGGGACCGCGCTGTTTGGGGAGCAAGCCAGAGAGGCCATCGCGCCTGAAATCGGACTCTGCCTGATAGAACGCGGGACGCGACAGACCAAACAGGGTGGCGGCTACGGACTTGGAAGCGGCACCATTTTGCGCGTGGCGCAGCATTTCGTATTTGACCTGGACCATGTCCTGGGGATCGAAGAAATCGCCAGACTGGAATAAAGGCGCTCGCACGCGTTGCGCATCGGGGTTGAGAACGCCCAAGCGTCGCAAACGTTCGCACTTTGGATCGGGCTGAGGCATATCGGTAATCTCCGCAGCATACGTGTAATATAAAATATGCCGCATGATAATTCATGTCAAGCCCAATAAATCCACAGAACTTCGTGTTTAATGTCATATAGTAGCGGTTAACACTTTGCCAGGCTGGGTATAGGAGTGCACCTGCGGCATAATTATGCTGACATGTGCGGCATAATTTACTTGTCACCATGAGCCTCCCGTAAACTGCGAATCAGCGCAGACAGTTGCAGCAGGTCATCGGTTCTGAACCATGACCGACCTGCCGATGCCTGAGCAAAGAAATCCATTTCCGGAACGTTGGTCCACGACGCCAGAATCGAGCAAAGACGGCCCTGGGCGTTGTAATACATGACTCTGTCCTCACCCCAGTTCTGCCGCCGCGTGGTCAAAACAAATCGCTGTCCCCGCTGCGGGTGGAAGGGATGAGTGATCTCAAAGGTGACGTCTATGGGCGAATGCCTGTCGGAATGACAGGCAGTTGATGACTTACAAGAAGGCGAAGGTCGAGGTCGGCGTGCAGGTGGTGGAGCGCTGGATTCTGGCGCGTCTACGCCACTTCCAGTTCTTCTCGCTGATGGATCTCAACATGGAGATCCGCCGCCTGTTGGAGGATCTGAATCAGCGTCCGTTCAAACGGCTGCCAGGCAGCCGTAAAAGCACCTTCGAGGCTTTGGATAGACCCGCCCTAAAACCCCTGCCGGCGCAGGATTATGCCTTTGCCGTCTGGAAAACCGCCAAGGTCAGCATCGACTACCACGTGGAGTATAACAGGCATCGTTACTCGGTCCCTTACCGTCTGGCCCATGAGCGGGTCGATCTGCTGGTCAGTGCCCGAACCGTAGAAATATTCCATCAGCAGCAACGGGTGGCCAGCCACCTGCGCGAGGACAGTCAGGGCCGCTGCAGCACGCTCACGGAGCACATGCCCAAGGCCCATCAGCGGCACAGCGAATGGACCCCTGGACGGCTACTGAACTGGGCGCTCTCCATCGGCCCCGCGACCCGGGATGTGGTGCGCTGGCAGCTGGAGAGCAAACCCCATCCCGAGCAAGGATATCGTTCCTGCCTGGGCTTGCTCAGTCTTTCCCGCAGCTATGACAAAACCCGCCTGAATGCGGCTTGTCTCCGGGCGATGAAGGTGGGATCCCCGACCACCAACAGCGTCAAATCCATCCTGCAACAGGGACTGGACCAGAGACCGGAGACATCTCAAAAGGCGGCTCCACTGCCCGCTCACGACAACATCCGCGGACCCCGCTACTACCATTGAACAGGAAGGAAAATCGCATGTTACAACAACCCACTCTGAACGCGCTGCGTCAGCTCAATCTCTACGCCATGGCTGAGGCTCTGGACGAACAATCTCGTCTCCCCCAGATCCAGGATCTCTCCTTCGAGGAGCGTCTGGGTCTGCTCCTGGACCGAGAACTCTGTGCCCGGGACCAACGCCGTCTGACGCGCCTGCTGAAGCTCGCCCATCTCAAGCAGAATGCCTGTGTGGAGGATATCGACTATCGCGGCTCCCGTGGACTGGACCGATCCAAGGTGATGGCACTGATCCAGAACACCTGGATTCGGCAAGGCCATAATCTGCTGATTACTGGCGCCACCGGCACCGGCAAAACCTGGCTGGGCTGTGCCCTGGGCCACCAGGCCTGCCGTCAGGGATTAAGCGTTCGTTATTTGCGCTTACCGCGCCTATTTGAGGAGCTCCGGATTCGTCACGGTGACGGCAGCTTCGGTCGCTATCTGAATACGCTCGCCAAGGTGGATTTGATTATCTTAGACGACTGGGGGCTTGCCCCCATGAACGGGGAAGACGTGCGAGATTTGTTGGAGATCATTGAGGATCGGGTGAACCAACGAGCCACGCTAATTACTAGCCAACTCCCTGTGGACCATTGGCACGAATACTTGGGTGAACCGACCGTGGCCGATGCGGTGCTGGACCGGTTGCTGCAAAGTGCCCACCGACTCGATTTGAAAGGGGACTCCCTGCGCCGTCATCGTGATGCTCACGAAACACCAAAACTTGACCCATCGTGACCACCTGAGCATAAAATGACGGTGACCAGAATGTACGCTTTTCGCGGGTGCCCACGATCAGCGGAATCACTGCCCACGATCGCCGGAATGCGCATTTATCCAAGGGCTGGGCTTTCATCGCTGGTTGGAACAGGAAATGCCCAAGCCGGGCAGCAAACTTTCTATGGGCGCGTTGCCGCAGATCCAAAGGACAAGGAGTCAGCGGACCAGGAATCGTCGTACGTTGCCGCTGGTCCCGCCGAACCCCTTGCAACTTTGAGATCGCATCAGGCGCTCTACAGTACAATGGGCCACCTGCAAGACTCTGCAGACGGGCTCGCCCCCTTGAACCAACCTTCCAAAGGTCCATCTAACCGGACACAGAACCGGACTTTAAAGCGGCCTGACAAGTAGGTTTCTCAGAACCAATACATTGTTATATAATGAGATATGACCAACAAGAAACCGGACATAGAAGCGGACACAAAAGCGGCCAAGGACCGGGGCGAGCTGATCTCGACCATGGAGCCGCTGCTGATCGGCGCCGACTCCAAGCACCGGGCGGCACTGACCGATTTGGCGGTCGAACTGGCCGCCAGGAGTGCTGGCTTTCGCCGCTCCCTGCCCGACAGCTTGTTCGGCTCGCTTGCCACCCTCGTGCGGGCGATGAACTGCTACTACAGCAACCTGATCGAGGGCCACGACACGCACCCGATCGACATCGAGCGCGCGCTCAAGGACGATTACAGTCAGGACGCCAAGAAGCGCGACCTGCAGCTTGAGGCCAAGGCTCATATCGCCGTTCAGCACTGGATCGACACCGGCGGGCTCAAGGCTCCAGCCACGACAACCGACGCGATCCTCGAAATCCACCGGCGCTTTTGCGAATTGCTGCCCGAAGAACTGCTGTGGATCGAAGACCCACAAACCAAAGAGAAGATCAGGGTCATCCCCGGTGAACTGCGCCAGCGCAACGTGCAGGTCGGCCGGCATATCCCGGTCAGCGCACCGGCCGTGCCACACTTCCTCAAGCGCTACGAGGAGGTCTATGCGAAGCTCGGCAAGACGGAGACCATTATCGCAACGGCAGCGGCGCACCATCGCCTGGCATGGATTCACCCGTTCTTGGACGGCAACGGCCGCGTCGCGCGCCTCGTCTCGCATGCCACGCTGCTGGACGCGCTCGATACCGGCGCGGTCTGGTCGATTGCGCGCGGGCTCGCGCGCAACGTCCACGAATACAAAAGCCACCTCGCCGCCTGCGACGAGACGCGCCGCAACGATCTCGATGGGCGGGGGAACCTCAGCGAAGAAAACCTCGCAGCTTTCACGGAATTCTTCCTGACCACCTGCCTCGATCAGGTGAAATTCATGGAAGGGCTGATGCAGCCCGACCAGCTTCGTACGCGCATCCTCACATGGGCCGAGGAGGAAATGCGCCTGAACAAGCTGCCGCCCAAGGCCAACAACATCCTCGAAGCGCTGCTCTATCGCGGCGATCTGCCGCGCGGCGATACTGCCACCATCGTCGGGACCGGCGAGCGTCAGGCCCGCCGCGTCGTTTCCGCCCTTATCGACTATGGCGTGGTCACCTCCGAGAGCACGCGCGCACCGCTGCACCTCACCTTCCCCGCAACGCTCGCTTCACGCTGGATGCCCGGACTGTTTCCAGAGAAGACAGATCGATAGGCTTGGACATTCAGCGGGTGATTGCGTTGCCGCATGGCGGCCTGCACAAGTGGGTTTCCCGCTACCGGGGTCTTCCGTGCGGCGAACGTCGCCAACCCCTCCATAAATCATTCACACAAGCGCTCATGCGTATGGTGGCTTGAGGGTCGGCGCTCACGGAAATATGAAATTCGGTGAAACTTCAGAATGAACGACCGCTTCCCGTCTTGGACCACCCCAAAGACCGATCCTGACCACCCCCCCCCAGTGGACTGGCCTGGTATTCGGAGATGGTGCCATCGCTCGTTATCTGGCCTCATCTGCTGTCCCCCGCATCAGGGACAGCAGATCATCCTGGGAAGGCAAACTCATGGCTTCACCGCTATCGGCCAGCACGCCATCGGCCAGCGCCCGTTTGTCATGATGCAGCGCAATGATCTGCTCCTCCAGTGTTCCCTGTGCGACCAGCCGGTAGACCGTCACCGGTCGCAATTGACCTATCCTATGCGCACGGCCCATGGCTTGATCTTCCGCGGCGGGGTTCCACCAGGGGTCAGTAATGATGACATAGTCCGCGGCGGTCAGGTTCAACCCAAATCCTCCAGCTTTCAGGCTGATCAGAAACAGGTTCCCTTTTTCCGCCTGAAAGTCCCGGATGCGCCGTTCGCGGTCGGCAACCGGTGTGGACCCGTCCAGATACTGGTAGGGAATTCCCGCCGCGTCCAGTGGTTCACGCAGCAGGGTCAGAAAATCCACAAATTGGCTGAACACTAGCGCCTTGTGTCCATTGGCCGAGAGATCACCAGCGAGATCCGCGAAAGTACGCACCTTGGCGCCGACGATGTCCAGATTGGGGCTCACCAACCGTGGATCACAGGCGGCCCGGCGCAGTTTGGTAAGTTGCGCGAGAATATGAAAATGGGCCTGCGATCCGGATTGCGCGATGGCCGCTTCGGCTTCGACAATGGCCTGCCGTCGCAATGCCTCATAGTGCGCCGATTCCGCCCCCTCCAGCGCCAGGGACAACACCAGTTCCGTGCGCGGTGGCAGGTCATCCAGCACCTGGGATTTCGTGCGCCGCAGTACAAATGGGGCAATCAGACGGCGCAGCAGTCGTTGCGCATCCCGATCGCGGTTACGCTCGATGGGGCCTGCAAAGCGCTCATTGAAGCGCGACAATGGCCCCAGCAGCCCTGGATTGCAGAAACGCATGATGGACCACAATTCGGCCAGGCGGTTTTCCACGGGAGTGCCGGAAAGCGCCATCCGGAAGTCCGCCGGTATCTGAAAAATGGCTTGGGACCGCTTGGCTACGGCATTCTTGATGACCTGCGCCTCATCGACGATCAGCGTATGCCAGTCGCGTGCGGCAAAGGCTTCCTGGGCTTGCTGAACCATGGTGTAGGACACGATCACCACATCCATGGGACCTGCTTTTTTGAGCAGGTCGTCGCGATCACTTTCCCCGTAAAGGAAAGGCTGCAGGGTGGGTGCGAAACGCCGCGTTTCCGCCAGCCAGTTGCCGCACACCGAGGTGGGCGCTATCACCAGTGCAGGTCCGTCATCCGCGCGGGCCAACATCACGGCGATGGCCTGCAGGGTCTTGCCCAATCCCATGTCATCGGCCAGGCAGGCCCCAAAGCCCGCTTCCGCCAGACGCATGGCCCAGACATAGCCCTCCTCCTGATAGGGCCGCAGGTCGGCCTGTAGGCTGGTCGGCAATGCTGGCAACCGATCCTGGGCGGCGCGCAAGCGTTCGACTTTCTCCAGAAAACCCTTATCCGCTTTGGTGGCCGCGCCTTCCAGCGTTTCCTTGAGCCAGGAAGCGGCGAGGGTCGGCACCCGCAAACCGTCGGCGCGATGCTCGGCAATGGCGGACAAATCCCTTAAACGCTCCCGCAAATCCCGGGTCAGCGCGACATAAAGCCCCTGACCCATCGGCACGAACCGACTGTTTCCGGCAGCGGCGGCAAGTAGAGCTTCCAGTTCCAGTACCCGGTCCTCTTCCACCTGCGCGCGCCCTTTGAGGGCAAACCAGTCGCGACCGCTGCTGATCTGTACGCTGAGTTGTCGAGCGTTCACCGTCAGTACCCGAAACGCCTTGCCGCGCGGCCAATCCACGGCTGCCACTGCGGACAAGGTCGGCAGGACTTCCACCAGGGACAAAGCCGATTCCGGGTCATCCACGACCCATTCGCACACAACATCCCCTTGGCCCGGGGCGGACAGGAAGGGCAGAGCATCCAGCACGGCGTTCAAATGCTGGCGTTCGGCATCCAGATCGCGGTTCGCTCCGAAGGTCTCCCCTTTCACTGCAGCCATCACCCGCGCATGTCCACTGCCGGGCATCAGCCGGGGACCATCCAGTCCCAGCGGAGCCACCACCAGACGCAGCATGAGGCCATCGCCCGCCGGTGAAAGCTCGGCGCGCAAATGCGGGTCCGCGTCCATTTCGTGGGTTGCCGTCGCATGGTCGGACTGTATCTGAAAATGACCGGCCAATGATTCCAGCGTTTGCTGTAGTTCCGGCTGTGCTTCATCCGGTATGCTGAGACGACCGGACATGAGCTGGACGGCATGGCGCTGGGCCGGGGTAAACTGGACCACACGGATCCGTTGCGGGGAGTCGCGTACGACCGTGATGGCGCGCAAGGCTTCCTGCTCCCGTTTTTCAAGACTGCCATCGGCAAAGTATCCGTTGCGGGTATCCGGGGCCGCACGCAGATTGGGGCGCACTTCCAGAATGTATCGTTTCCCATCGTGGGTGACCTCAATGTCGGGGGTACCCGCCACTACATCTACGGGAATATCCATCGCATCAGACATCACCACGGAAGGGTGTCCTACGAGAGCCAGGATGGCAGCGGCCCGATCCATGAAGTAGTCACGCGAACGACCCTGTCGCGCATGAATGGCCAGGACCACCTGTGCATCCCAGGGTTCCAGCCGCTGGCTGTTGGCGAGTTTGGCCAATGTGATGGGTTTGGGTGTACCCCAGCCACGCGCGCCCTGTTTCTGTTCCAGGGGTTGAATGTCCTGAATCGCACCGTCGTCATTCAAGGTCACCGCCCACACCAGACGGGTGGCCTTGTCCGGGGCGTTCGGTGCCACCGCTGGCGCACCCAATGCCCTCAGGGAGGCGAGAACGGTTTGCCAGCTTTGCGCTCCACCGCCGATAAAGCAGTTTTCCGGTGCTTCACCCCCGGCATAGACCTCGTCGGCTGCCGTCAATTGGGTGTCCAGCCAGGTGAAACCGCAGGCCCGTAATTGTTCGTGCGCTGTGGCGATAGCCTTCTGACGAAGGTCCTTTTGTCGCTTGTCCGTTACGGCGGGCACGACTTTAGGGCCCAACCAGGCGCGCAACAGGGCGAACCATAACAAAGCCAGTGGCGAATACCCGGTGTGAAATAGGGCATGGCTGTTCAGCGCCGCGTCCCCAAGGCGCACATCGATGCCATGCACCCACGCACCCCAGGGATCCAATGTGCTGGGATTGCGCGAGCCGGATTCCGTAATGCAAAATTTTCGGGCCAATAGCAGATGATTTGGGGTTTGCTGGGCCAGCAGGCACAACGGATACATCCAGAGGATGGTTTCTGGCAGCAGCTGCTTTCTCGCCCCCGTTTCCTGCCGCAAGGCTTTCAGCGCGGGTTCAAACATCTTCTGCGCCGCCGCCCACTGGCCTTCCTGGACCAGTGCACAAGCACGCAAGGCTTCGGCCTCAGGATTTTCATCGTCTCTGAGCACGTCCCGCAAGTGCCCCAGTTCCCCACGATGCAGCAGGGCTTCCGCCAGTGGATAGCGCAACGCCGGGGACATTTGGGATTCCCTGGGTTGCGTCATCAGCCATTGAAACGCGGGCAGCGCACTGGCGTCCCATTGGTGGGAAAACGCATTGAACGCCTGGTGCAGGATGATTTCGCGAAACCGTGCATCCACCCCGGACATCCGGTCCGGATCAAAACCATCAACGCAGGCCGGGGCAATCAGTTCCTTCCATGCGTAAATGACCCGCAGTTGCCGCCACAGCGTTTCCATCTCTTGCGGGGTGCTGCCTGTATATACGCCCAGGCGCAACAGGGCAATGCCGGTTTCCCGCGCCAGGCGGGGCCAGCCATGGGATCTTTTGGTGTCCAGTTCCACCACCCGGATCAGGGCCTGACGCAAAACTTCGGGGGTAAACCGATTCAGCAGTTCGCGGTATTGTTTCAGCCGGACGGAGTCTGCCAACCGGGCGTAAGCCGGGCGAACCACCTGATCCACCAGCAGACCGGCAGCAAAGAGTTCCGCTCGCGCATCAACGACCGCCGCATGGGTGAACGCCTTGCCATGGGCTTGCTTCATAATCAGCGCACCCAGCGCGTCGAGTGTCAGATTGGCGGGATGCCAGGTCCAGATGAGGGCCGACGCCTGCATCACCTTTTGTGCATCCTGAGAGAGCGTTATCGCCATTGCGCTTCCTTCGTCACGGAATCAATATGCCCCGTCCCGGAGCAACACCACCTTGACGGTGCGCAGGAGGATGACGATGTCATACCACAGGGACCAGTTCTTCACGTACCAGGCATCCAGAGAGGCGCGTTCGGTGAAGGTGGTCTCAGAGCGACCGCTGGTCTGCCACAGGCCGGTGATTCCGGGGCGTACCTGGCGATAGAGGGCAAAACCGTTGCCGTAGCACTCCAGCTCCCGGTCCAGCAGAGGACGCGGGCCCACCAAACTCATTTCGCCCCGGAGCACGTTGAACAATTGGGGGAGTTCATCCAGGCTGGTGCGGCGCAGGAACCGCCCGATGTGGGTCACGCGGGGGTCATCACGCAACTTGAAATTGCGCTGATACTCGGCGTGCAACTCGGGGTGGCTGGTAAGATATTGCCGCAGACGGCTTTCGGCATCGATGACCATGCTGCGGAACTTGTAACAGGGGAAGGGTTGCCCACCCCGCCCTACCCGTTCCTGCACAAAAAACACCGGCCCGCCATCGTCCCGGCGAATCCGCCACGCCAGAAAGAGCAGCAGGGGCGACAGGAGCAGCACCAGAATGCTGGCCGCCACCAGATCAAAGGCGCGTTTGATGATCCGCGGCCCGGGGCGGGCGAGGTTGTCCCGCGCCCGCAGCATGAATATCTCGTGGCTGAAAAAGTGCAAAGTTTCTAGCCCGAAAATGGGCAGGCCTCGCAAAGGGGGTGCGATGGTCAGGTCGGGATAGCGCATGCCGAGATTCCACACCAGGTTTTCCATGGTCTGCCACTGATCCATTTCCAGCGCCAGCACCACATGGGGGTTACCCAGCGCCGCCATGGTCTGCAGCGGGTCCGCCCCCAGCGGAACGCGGGGCACATCCGCAGGAATGGCGCAGTGTACGGCATCCAATTCCGAGGGCACCAACACCGCCTGCAGCCGGTAGCCGAGCAGCGGCTCGCTGGCAAAGGCCCGCGCCGCCTCTGCGGCATTGGCGCCGCACCCCAGCAGCGCATAAGGGCGCTGCCAGCCGCGGCGGCGGGAGATGAACCAGTGTATGGCCATCCGCAACAGGGGCAGCAGGATCAGCGCCAGCACCCAGGTACTGAACAGCCACAGCCGCGACAATGGCAGCCTGCCGGAAAAGGCGAAAGCCGCATTGAGGACAGCCAGGACGGAGATGACCTGGATGACTTCCCCCAGCTCGTCCCAAAAAGCCTTCTGACGCGCGTAATGCCCCCGGTAATAAAACCAGAGCAAGGCGGTACAGCTCATGAGCGGGAAGAGGAGCAGGTTGGCGGAGTACGCCTCCCCCCACCAATGCAACAGGACCCAAACCACATCCTGTCCGTAATACAGGGCATGGGCGATACGGCCGAACCAAAAAGCGACCGCCAGCGCCAGGGCATCGCCGCCGAAAAGCAGCAGGGAGGGCCAGGAAGACCTTGAGTTGCCGCGCTTTTTTTTCATTTTTCCTGCCGACCGATGCCCAGAATACCGCCGAGCAGCGGCGCATGGGGCGTGGCAAAGGGATTGACCACGGTCACGCCACGCCAGGTGAAGCCTGGCTGCAAATCCTCGCTGAGCAGGAGGCGACAGCGGCTTTCCGCAGCTACCGACAGGATCAAAGCGTCCCAGACCTGCAGACCATGATCCACGGAAAGATCCAGCGCAGATTGAAAAGCCGCCCAGGTGGAATCGACGACCTCGAAGTTATCCGCCCAGCCCAGGATGGCCTCCCTGGCGGCGGCGGCATCGCGTTTGGCTTTGCCGCTCATCACCCGATACAACTCGCCCAAGGCTTGCGCCGGAAGCAAAATCCCTTCAGCGGGCAACCGTTCCATCAATGCGATGGCTGCGGTGCAACGCGCATCGTCGCCAACGCCCTCCGCATAGGCCAGGATATTGGTGTCCAGCGCGACCCGCAGGGCCGTCACTCGTACAACTCCTCCCGCGACCAATCGCGCGCCCCCGTCCTCTCTTGCGCGCGCAAGCGGACCAGCAACCGGGCCTTTGCCGCGCTGCGCCGGGCGTGATCGGCGCTGGCGGGGGCGATGGTCGCCACCGGCCTGCCTCTGGATACCACGGTGAAGGTTTCGCCTTGACTTACCTCGCGCAAGACGCTGGAAAACTGGCGGTTGGCATCTGCGGCAGTCACCGTTCTCATAACCACACCTCATAGAATAGGTTTCGGCACTACTTTGTGAACAGAGAAATGCGCTGTCAACGGCGCCACGCCCCGCCATCACGGCGCTACCCGTGCATAGCGATCATCGATGCGCACGATAAGCGGCTTCACTGATGGATGAGAATCTCAGCTTTAGAAAACTCCACGAACTGCGCCGCCAGGAAAGCATTATGAACTAGGCCCATATGTTTTTGCCAAATGCTGAAAAGGTCTTCATTGGTAATATTTCCAGTAGCCACCAGCAATAATCGCCGCGGACGGCCAGACACGAAGAAACTCTGCACAAAATCATCGTCCTTCGTCACTAGAACGCGATCATCTCGATCAGCAATGGCTATTAGATCAGCATCTGGAGTGCGGTTGCCTAACGGTAATTCCAATGTATGTTTAGCATCATAGCCCTGCTTCATAAGCCAGAGTGACAATCGTCTCGGTAATTGCGCATCAACTAAAAATTTCATGAAACCAATCGATCAACTCTTTTTATCTGCGCCAATCGCGCAGCATAATCAAGAGACGCGAGGATATCCGCACGCTCCAGATCTTCATAGTCAGCTAGGATTTCCTCTATGGACATGCCGCTTGCCAACCATTCCAGAATATCTTCTATAGGATAACGTAAACCGCGAATGCAGGGCTTGCCATGGCAAATAGATGGATCAATCGTAATGCGCTTATCAAGCATGCTCACACCTCCAGTTATTCCCTATGCCGAGCATATGGGCGCTCATGTGTTGATTATGCGACTGCAAATCGCCTGTCGCAAGCTGCAGCCTCCCCGATGAAATTAGTACGGATGCGGATACCCAGAAATACAGCGCCCCGCCATCACGGCGCTACCCGCCCATAGCGATCATCGAAGCGCACGATATCGTCCTCGCCCAGATACTCGCCGCTTTGCACCTCGATCATGACCAGGTCGATGACGCCGGGGTTGAGCAGACGGTGGGGGGTGCCGACGGGGATATAGGTGGACTCGTTGGTCTGGACCAGGTGATCCGCGCCGCCGTTGACGATCTTGGCGGTGCCCGAGACCACGATCCAGTGTTCACTGCGGTGGTAATGCATCTGCAAAGAGAGCGCCGCGCCCGGTTTGACCAGAATGCGCTTGATCTTGAAGCGGGAGCCCTCCTCCAGCACCGTGTAAGTACCCCAGGGTCGGTGGACGGTGCGGTGCAGATTGCAGGCATCGTGACCGCGGTGTCGGAGTTCGGCGACGATCCGCTTCACATCCTGATCGCGGTCCTTGCGGGCGACGAGGAGCGCGTCGGGTGTATCCACCACGATCAGATCCTCTACGCCCAGCAGGGCGGTCAGGCGGTCCGCGCTATGGACGATGCAGTGTTGCGCATCCTCCAGCACGCTTTCCCCCAACACCCGGTTACCGCTGCCATCCTCGGGGATCAGGGCGCCGAAAGACGTCCATGAGCCGATGTCGCTCCAGCCAAAATCGCCTGGCACTACCGCCACCCGTTCGGCGTGCTCCATGACGGCATAATCCACCGATATATCCGTCACTTGCGCGAATGCCGGCGTCAGTTCACGGAAATCCGTCTCGCAGCGCCCCTCGCTCCAGGCGGCGCGGGTGTCCTCGCTGACCTGCGGCTGGTGGCGCGCAAGGGCGGATAAAAACGCATCCGCGCGGAAGCAGAACATGCCGCTGTTCCAGGTATAATCCCCTTGGGCTAGAAAAGCCGCAGCCGTAGCCGCATCGGGCTTTTCCACAAAGCGGCGCACCGCAAAACCCAGTATGTCACCGCTCCGGGTCAGGGCTTCCCCACTTTCGATGTAACCATAACCGGTCTCCGGCCAGGCGGGGGTGATACCGAAGGTCACCAGATAGCCTTCTTCGGCAAGACGCCGCGCCCGCGCGACGGCGGTGGCAAAGGCGGCCTGATCCTGCACCAGATGATCGGCGGGGAGCACCAGCAGGGTGGCTTCTGGCCCGACCAGGGCTTCCGCCTGCAGGGCGGCGGCGGCGATGGCCGGTGCCGTGTTGCGACCCACCGGCTCCAGCAGGAAAAATGCCTCCCGCTCCGCCGCTCCGGGCACCTGCGCATAGACGTCCCGGTTCTGGAAGTAATACTCCCGGTTGGTCACGGTGAGGAAACGGGTCACCTCCGGCAGGGCCAGCGCCCGGTGCAGGGTCTTTTGCAGCAGCGTCTCGCCATCGGGCAATCGCAGGAAGGGTTTGGGATGGCTTTGGCGCGACAGGGGCCAGAGCCGCGTGCCGGCACCACCGGAGAGGATGACGGGGATCAGGGGGTTCATTCCACAACTTCTCCCGCCACTCGCCGCAAATCGGCCTCGGCCATCATCCGCACCAGTTCATCCATTTGCGCGGGAAACCCCGGGGTTCAGCCCGGGGAGGGATAGCGCGGCGGCGTGAGCCGCCCTCATTCCCGCTTCTCCTTGTGTCGATGCTATCTTGGTCCACGAATATCCATACCCGTCTGCGCACTGAATTCGTGTGCAGAAGCGATGATGAATGCCTTGCACCAGCCCTGTTGCGGTCTGAATGTTAAAACTACCGCTGGCGCGGATGGCGACGCGGCCCAGGTATGTACCTACTTTCTTGCCTTTGGTCACTACCGCCTTCACCATGTCCCCGGTCTGGAACCCAAAGGCGCTTTTGCTTCTGGTCAGATATCCGCGCGGAAATCCGTGCCTTGTCAGGCGCGTGCGCTGATAGCTGCCGCGTCCCGTCGCTTTGATACTAAGTACAGACTGATTCCAATGCTCTATCGTATCCACATGCCCAACGCAGGCGGCATCGAGACAATGTTCTTTCGGCACCTGCAACCGATGACGATTCCACTTCGTCCGTCCACCGCTGGCGACTTCGACGGGTAAATTCGTCGCCTTGAGCCGTTGGAACAATGCCCAGCGGGTGCTGTTGACTGCGGCCGCATCGCGCAATGGTGCTTTGGCCTGGGCCAGTATCTTGCGGATACGCTCCGGAAACTTCGCCAGAAACTGCTCTATAGGCATATTGCCTTTGGCCTGGTTGCAGTCATGACAGGCGATGGTGAGATTGCTCACCCGATCGCTGCCGCCTTTACTGCGGGGGTGGATGTGGTCGATTTCGAGCGGCGTATGCTCCGCCCCGCAATAGGCACATTCCCGTCCCCATTTCTCCAGCAAATATTCCCGCACCTCATACCCGAACAGGGTGCCCTGCTGGTACTCCGTTCCGGAGATTTCAGGATTTTGCATGGTCTGGTTATCGAAACGCACCAGCTCCTGAGACAGCGCCGTCACCGGCGCCAGACGCATCAACCTGTTTACCCAGGCCAGCACCGTATCCACCCGATGTTGTAAAGACGGCGCCAGCCAGTCTTCCGACTTCGTCCGATTGTCAAAGCGGGCGGGGCGATACCGCAACTGCCCACGCCGCCGCCGGCGAAACGCGCCCCGGCTGGCAAGGGCGTCGCGGATCGCTTGGCCCCGATGCTTCAGTTCCAGCAGCATGAGGATGGTGATGGCGCGGAGGACTTCGCCCGTAGAAACATCCACCGTCTCTTTCTCCCGCACTAGCGCGAGCCCCGTGGTCTTGCTGCCGGGGTCGAGCTTCAGACGCAAAGGTTGCAATACGGAATCCGCTTGCAACCTGTCCACCAGCCGGATCGTGAAGGGCACCATGCGATGCACCCGTGCGCGCCCGCGCTCCAGCAGCAACCGCGCCCGTTTCTCCGAGCACGGCATCAGCGGTCGCTTCCTTCGGTCCAGTACAAATACGGCCACTTTCTCTCCTATGTCCTTACGGACCTGTCAGTGCTTACGCACCTGGTAACTCTGACCTTGCGGTCAATATCCCCTCGGGGCGGATGGATACCGGCTCCTGCTGTTTCCAGCAGCGGCTGAAACCTTCGGCGTTTTACCTTTCGCCAGCACGATCCCAACCTTGCAGAGCAGTGGACTGAGGAAGCATCCACTGGTGCGTCTGAGCGACCCGTATCCAACGTCTGCCGGATTACTCCGGCCCCCTGGTCAACCCAACCTGCGTACCTCCTTGCAAGCTCCGGACTTCAGTCCGGGGTAGTTGACCAAAACTCACCTCACGCTCAGTGGGGAGATTCAGTCAGTTCAGGAATCGTGACGCCCAACTCTTTGGCCCAACCGGCCAACAAGTGTACAGTTCCCGATGCTGTGGCATAGCCGTCTTCTGCATCTCGCCTGCCAAATATCTGCCTTATGCTCGCGCCTTCCGGCAGAGATTCCGGATAACGCGTCAGAATATAAAATTTATCCAGCCGGATGGGTTCCATATCGTCGAGCTGAC
Organism: Acidithiobacillus ferrooxidans ATCC 23270; assembly: GCF_000021485.1. Lineage (NCBI taxonomy): Bacteria > Pseudomonadati > Pseudomonadota > Acidithiobacillia > Acidithiobacillales > Acidithiobacillaceae > Acidithiobacillus > Acidithiobacillus ferrooxidans. The sequence goes on along the minus strand of NC_011761.1, from coordinate 1,178,664 downwards.
TATCCTGGGGCAGATTAGTCATCAACTTCGCAATGGAGTGCGTGGTTATTGCTTTGCCGTCGGCGGCCATAACGCCTTTCATGGCTTTTTCCACGGACTGTTGCGCATAAAAACAGGACTGAGCATAAGATCCATTATCCAATAGCGTTTTAGAGGCTTTTAGCTCATCAAATGCTGCATCAAACCACTGTCTGCTGCGATCCAGTCGTGTCTCATCGCTCATAAATCACCTCGTTATTCCTGAGGCATTCCCGCTGTATCCCATTGCATCCTCGCATTTCCTTCTTCCATTCCGATTCCGTCCAAACGATGATATCGCAACCGAAAGGCATCCCGGTCTGAGCGACCGCCTCCATAGCCATCTGCTGTCTTTTTAGCCAAGGAACGCCATCCAGTCCAGGGCCGCTGACAATCAAAAGGTCTATGTCCGAATCTTCGGTGGCAGTGCGGCGCGCTACCGAGCCAAAGACCCAAATAGTATCTGGATCAAACAAATCGATGAGAGATGGCAAAAGCTTTTCTCTGGCGATCTGCAGGTAATCCTCAGACAATTGTCGACAGGCAGCGAGACGATCCGCCTTCATCTTTTGAAGCACCACTTCAGTTGCAGTGCTCATGAGTGCCCCCTTTCGAAATGCATCAGCGCAACTGATCAAGCAATGGCCATGTATCGTCGGCCAGCAGCCAACGCAGATTCGCGGCTTTTTCGCGACCGGCCGGGCGGCAGAACCTGGGGGTTGGCGGCGAGAATCATGCCACCCATTCCCCTGGTCTCATGTCTCTGTCTGCCAGGGGTTCGCGACCGAAAGATCTTCAATCCATGCAAAATCACGTTCATTGCGTGTGGCCAGCGTCAAACCATGGGTCAGGGCGATGGCTGCAATCTGTGCATCTTCGACACTGATAGGGCGCCCAAGGCGGGTACGCGATGCCACAATGCCTGCGTAACAGGTTGCCGCTTGCTCGTCGAAAGGCAGGCAACGCCCGACAAATTCTTCAGAAAACATCGCTCTGGCTGCCACTTGCAGCCCCAGTTTGCGCTGTCCATCCGGCAACAAGGCAACACCCAGTTCAACTTCGGCACGGCTGATGGCACAGACCCATACCTGCTCAGCCGCTTGTGCATCAAGCCACGCCACGACCTGAAGGGACGGGGCCGGGCGCATGAACTCGGACAAGACGTTGGTATCCAGCAAAATCATGCAGGCATATCCCAGTTCGGCGGGGTACGTGGGAGTGATCTCGCGGGGATAGGCAACTGGGTCGCCACGGCCTGAAAGCGACTTGCCAAACGCTGGCCCAAACCCGTGTCGGGAGCAGGCCTGGACAAGGCTTGGCGCAAAATACTGCGCACCTCTTCCTCCATGGAATGCCCATGGCGCGCGGCTTGCATCCGAAGCATAGATTTCAGACCATCATCAAGATTACGAATCGTCAAAGACGCCATGTGAACCTCATTCAGCATTGATGGCAATGATCTCATTGTAATCATTACCCTCTGGCGAGGCAATGATAAGCACAGCGCGGTTACTCCGCCACTCGCCGCAGATCCGCCTCAGCCATCATCCGCACCAGGGCATCAAAGCTCGCCTCACGCTCAGTGGGGAGATTCAGTCAGTTCAGGAATCGTGACGCCCAACTCTTTGGCCCAACCGGCCAACAAGTGTACAGTTCCCGATGCTGTGGCATAGCCGTCTTCTGCATCTCGCCTGCCAAATATCTGCCTTATGCTCGCGCCTTCCGGCAGAGATTCCGGATAACGCGTCAGAATATAAAATTTATCCAGCCGGATGGGTTCCATATCGTCGAGCTGACTATCCTGGGGCAGATTAGTCATCAACTTCGCAATGGAGTGCGTGGTTATTGCTTTGCCGTCGGCGGCCATAACGCCTTTCATGGCTTTTTCCACGGACTGTTGCGCATAAAAACAGGACTGAGCATAAGATCCATTATCCAATAGCGTTTTAGAGGCTTTTAGCTCATCAAATGCTGCATCAAACCACTGTCTGCTGCGATCCAGTCGTGTCTCATCGCTCATAAATCACCTCGTTATTCCTGAGGCATTCCCGCTGTATCCCATTGCATCCTCGCATTTCCTTCTTCCATTCCGATTCCGTCCAAACGATGATATCGCAACCGAAAGGCATCCCGGTCTGAGTCACCGCCTCCATAGCCATCTGCTGTCTTTTTAGCCAAGGAACGCCATCCAGTCCAGGGCCGCTGACAATCAAAAGGTCTATGTCCGAATCTTCGGTGGCAGTGCGGCGCGCTACCGAGCCAAAGACCCAAATAGTATCTGGATCAAACAAATCGATGAGAGATGGCAAAAGCTTTTCTCTGGCGATCTGCAGGTAATCCTCAGACAATTGTCGACAGACAGCGAGACGATCCGCCTTCATCTTTTGAAGCACCACTTCAGTTGCAGTGCTCATGAGCGCCCCCTTTCGAAATGCTTCAGCACAACCAGCAATGGCAGAAAGTGTATCACCGGTCGGCAGCCAACGCATTCACTCTGGCGGGGCAATGATACGGGTGTGCCAGGGCGAGACGTTTTTGGTCTTTCGATAGTTCGCGCTGGTCGAACGTTTTTCCTTGGCCGCCTTGGTGCGCTGTCGCGCCATCTGACGCTGATAGCGTTAGTCTGGCGCACCTTCTTCTCCATGCGCTCTTTCTGGATGGGGTTGAAGTCGAAGATTTCCCCATGGTTGCCCGCCAACGGGATCTCCACCCCCCCCACCCCCCCCCGATCGCGGCCAAATGTCCTAGCCGCCTGCACATACCGGCCGACGAAGCCGTTGGCGCCGGTAAGCAAAAGTGTCATGCGTCCTCCCGAAATGCTGCCCACTCCCGCCCAACGAAGGCGGTGAACTTCGCGCGGAAGCGCTCCGGGGCGAAGCGCAGGGCGTTTTCGCGGCAGGCTTCTGGGGTGATGGCCGCACCCGCTTCCTCGAAGCGCTCCACGGCGGCGATGATGGCCGCGGCGGATTGTTTGTAAAAGAATACGCCGGTGGGTGTGGGGGACGACCCGGCGCGCTCCGCCTCCGGCAGGGGGATGATGGTCTCCAGCGCCCCGCCCTTGCCAAAGGCGATGACGGGCGTCCCGCAGGCCTGGGCCTCCAGGGGGGCGATGCCGAAGTCCTCCTCCGCCGCGAACACGAAGGCCCGCGCCCGTTGCAGGTGGTCGCGCAGGACCTCCGCGCCCGCAAAGCCCAGCAATTGCACGTTCGGCCCCGCCTTGTCGCGGACTTTGGCGAAATCCGGCCCATCCCCGATCACCACCAGACGCTTGTCCGGCATGGCGCTGAAGGCCTCGACGATCAGGTCCACCTTCTTGTAAGGGACCATGCGCGAGGCGGTGACGTAGAAATCTTCCTTGTCCCGGTACATGGGAAAATCCGCCACATCCACCGGCGGATAGATGACGCTGGACTCCCGCCGGTACACCTTGCGGATGCGCCGGGCGATGTAGTGGGAAATGGCGATGAAGCAGTCCACGCCATTGGCCGTGCGGACATCCCACAGACGAACATAATGCAGGATCAACTTCGCCACCCAGCCCTTGACGCCCCGCACCAGTCCCGCCTCCCGCAGATACTGATGCTGCAGGTCCCAGGCATAGCGGATGGGGGAATAGCACATGCACAGATGCAACTGATCCGGCCCGGTCAGCACACCCTTGGCCACCGCATGGCTGCTGGACAAAACCAGGTCATAAGCGGAGAGGTCGAACTGCTCCACGGCCAGGGGCATGAGGGGCAGATAGCCCCGGTATTTCTTGCGCGCCCTGGGCAGGCGCTGGATAAAAGACGTGATGACCGGCTTATTGCGGATGAATGCGCGCTGACCGGTCGGCAAAAAATCCACCAAGCTGAAGAGATCTGCGTCGGGATAACATGTGAGCATCTGCTCCAAGACCCGTTCCGCTCCGGCGTAAACCACCAGCCAGTCATGCACAATAGCGATGCGCATCAGTCTTCCGCAGCCTCCGCAAGCACCTGCCAGGTCTGTTCGTCGCTTTTATCCCAGTCAAACTGTCCGAACTGCTGCCGGATCTTTTGCAGTAGCCTCTCGCCATCGGGCAATCGCAGGAAGGGTTTGGGATGGCTCTGGCGCGACAGGGGCCAGAGCCGCGTGCCGGCACCACCGGAGAGGATGACGGGGATCAGCGGATTCATACAGACCGTCGTCTTGGCGAAGAAACTTCGGTAATGACGCTGTTGACACCATCAATCATCGCAGGTATGGAAAAATACTCCTGCGCTTTTTTATACCCGGAAGCACCCAGTCGTTCACACAACGCCGGATCATTTCGTAGCCGCTCGATCTGTGCCCGAAGGGCTAAACCATCTCCTGGCGGGTAAAGTAGGCCAGTATCACCGTCTTCAATGATTTCCAACACTCCGCCCGCCGCGCTCGCCACCACTGGACGCCGGGCCAGCATACCCTCGACAATGACCCGGCCAAAAGGCTCAGGATTCACCGAACTGTGGACTACGACATCAACCGCCCGCATCAGTCGAGGTATGTCATTACGAAACCCCAAAAAACGTACTCGTTCACGGAGGTCCTCTCGTTCGGCACGTTTATGCAATACATGCACAAAATCCGTTTCCCCGAAAAGCGCATCGCCTACAAAAACGGCGCATACCCCTGGCAAACTGCAAAGCGCTTCAAGAACCACATGCTGCCCCTTCCACGGAGCCAGACGCCCGAATACCCCGATCAAAAAGCTGTTGTCCAAAGGCCTCAACTCAGCACGCGCCAGAACCGCCTCATGAGCGGTAATACCATCAAAAGGCTTCGGATCGATGCCGTTGTGTATCACGCGCACCAGTTTGCGACGCCCCCCCGCAGCGACGAAAGCCTCGCCGGTGGCGTGGGAATTCACAATGACTGCAGAAGCACGCGCATTTGCCACCGTGACAGCTACCCGGCGCATGGTCGGACTGAAGTGTTCCGCACTCAGAATGTCGCGCAGATGCCATATTAATGGCTTACGGGCTGTGATGCAGACCAGCGCGCTCACCACCATGGCCTTTTGCGAATTGGCGTACATGACGTCTGCATTTTTTGCCAATCCTTGCAAACGCCAGGTGATGCGCACCAGCTGCGTCAGAGAGCCAAAGGCTTCGCGCCAGCCCGAATCTTTGTGTATCTTCGAAAGCCCGTTGCCTGTAGGGTCCAACACATCGACCGTCACACCCGCCTGTTTCAGCCGTTCTCGCAACAGACCGTCCTTGAACAACGCCACGCGAATTTGAAAAGGTAACAGTCTGGCGATATCCAGCAACGACAGTTCACCACCACCCAGTACGCAAGCTTGATTCACAAAGAGCACCCGCGGCGTATGCGGCCCTGATGTAACAGCAACTCCCGTCGGCAAAACTTCGGCCTTCAGTCCTGTCTCAGTCATTTTGCAGAGCCTCCTCGTAAACCGCGCGCACTTGTATCGCAATGTTTGGCCAGTCATAGCGCTCTCGCGCGAACGCGCGGCAGGCATCCGTATCGGGCAGCGCCATGTCGCCCCGCAAGGCGGCCGAGAGTCCTTCGGTCAATGCCCTTGGGCCGGTGGAGGGCAGCACCAAGTTGGCCGAGAGATCGCGCACCACTTCGGGCAAGCCCCCAACCGGCGTTACCAGGGTCGGGGTGCCCGCCGCCAGCGACTCGGCAGCGATCAATCCGAAACCTTCCAGCGCCACCGTTGGCACCACCGTGATATCCGCCGCCCGGTAGGCCAGCAGCAAAGCCTCGTCGGATAGGTAGCCGAGCAGGCGCACATGGTCGGTGAGACCCAAGTGCTCAATGCGCGCCGTCAACTCACCCTGCAAAGGGCCACGCCCGCCAATGAGCAACAGAACATCCGGCACACGGCGGCGCACTTCCACCATAGCCTCGATCAGGTCTTCCAGCCCCATGCGCCGCACCAGGCGGCGCACGGCGAAAACGATCGGGCGATCCTGCGGCCAGCCCAGCCGCTCGCGCGCCACGGCAGGATCGGGAACCCCCTCAAAACGCCCCGCATCGACTCCGCCCGGCACAATCCGAACCCGCGCCGGATCAACTCCATAGCGTTCCACCAGCAGCGTAGCAAAGGCCTGGGACAAACAAATCAGCCGCCGCGCGCGCCGATACACCGCCGTTTCGATGGATCGCTTGATGATGCGCGCCGCCCCTCGCCCACCCTCCACCGCGCCTTCATCCGCCCACGGGCCTTGAAAATGGACCACCAGAGGTACCTTGATCTGCCGCAAGACAGGGTAAGTATAGAAGGCGAAATGGGAAACCACGAGTTGCGGGCGAAAGTTCGCGGTCATGGTCGCCATCTCGCGGCGCACCCCCTGCCAGCGCTGCCACAAAGGCGCGTTGGCTGGCGCGAAGGCGCGCACCTGGCCACCGCTTTGTTCAGCAACAGCGGCGCTGCCCGCCACCAGCCCTACGCACTCCACGCCGACATCAGGCAGATGTCGCATCAGTTCGAAATGTACGCGGCTCAGACCGCCAGGATACTCACTGAATGCATTCATACCCAATTGCAAGGTTCTTAACCTGTCCATTTCGCTCATCCAGTCAGGAGCGCGTCGAGGGAATCGGATGCATTCAATTCCCCGTCGAGCAATGCTGCCCAAATGGCCAGCACGAAGACCGTCCATAAGGTTCCCGCCACCGCATCATCTCCGGCTTTGAACCGTGTCAGCAATTCAGACAGAAAGTCGGCAAGCAGCCATTCGCGAGACACAAAGGATTGGTGACGAAATGCCGCCTCGACATAGGGCAACAAACGTCCGCGTAACCATGCCGCCAGGGGAATGACGAAGCCCTGCTTGCGACGGTATATAACGTCGTGCGGCAAATAGCGTTCGGCCAAGCGCTTGAGCAGGTACTTGGTCCGGTAATGCTTAAGCTTGAGAGTAATGGGTAGGCGCATACCGAACTCGACCAACGCACGATCCAGCAACGGAGATCTCGCCTCGAGGCTGTGCGCCATGGTGGCCGTATCCATTTTGGAGAGCAGTTGATCGGGAAGATAGGTGGTCAGATCCAGATATAAGGCGCGCTCGGCATCCTCGGCTTGGTCCAGGTGTGCCCAGGCTTTGCGATAAAGGGCATCCGGATCAATCTGCGCCACGGTGTCCCAAAAGGCAGGTGCATAGGCTTGCGCACGTACGCCACGCAGGCCGCGCGTATAGATCGCGGTGCTCTCAGGTGGTTGGCTGGCCGCGCGCAGCAGCAAGCCAAGCTTGCGCATGGGTCCGGGGCCGCCGCAAGGAAATCTTCTAAAGGTAGCACGAAGGGGACCGGGCACTATACGACGTACCTGCGCCGCCGCGCGTGCGACCACCGGTCTGGCGTAACCGCCAAACACCTCATCGCCGCCATCGCCATTGAGGACTACCGTAAAATGTTCGTGGGCTGCTGCCGCGACCGCATCGGTGGCGACCAGAGACACATCGGCATGGGGCTGGCCCACCTGTGAAAGTATGCGCGGCAGTTGTTCTACCAGAGTTTCCACGTTCAGCACGGTTTCATGGGTCCGCAGTCCCCACCGCGCGGCAACCTGTCGGGCATAGACACGCTCATCAAAGGCCGCCTCGGCAAAACCCAGGGTGACGGTCTCCACGGTACCCTCCTGCGCCATCATGGAGGTCACCAGACCTGAATCTATCCCTCCCGAAAGAAACGCACCTACGGGAACGTCTGCTATCAGTCTGCGACGCACGGCGGTACGCAGCAGGTGATCAACGTGATCTATCGCCTCAGATTCGTCAATTCGTTCCAAGGGGCGCACGGCAACATCCCAATACCGTTCAACGCTTAGATCCCTAGTTTCCAAGCTGTAGGTCAGTGCGTGCGCTGGAAGCAAAGCGCTCGCTCCCCGGAAGAATGTCAACGGGGCCGGCACGGCCTGGTACACCAAGAAAGCATCTACGGCGGCCAAATCTACTTCATTTAGCCCTGCGAGAGATCGCAATGCCTCCAGGGTGGAGGCGAAAGCAAAGCCAAGGTTCGTCTGCGCATAAAATAACGGTTTTTTCCCAAACCGATGCCGCGCCAGATGTAGCTGTTGCATATTCGCATCCCATAAGGCGATGGCGAACATGCCGTCGATACGATCCAGCAGCCCCTCCCAGCCCCAGGCACGGTATCCATGCAATAGAACTTCCGTATCGGTATGAGAGCGGAAGGTGTACTCATTCTCTAGCAACTTCCGTAGTTCACGGAAATTGTATATCTCGCCATTAAAGACCAGCGTAAGGCGACTGTCGACGCTGAGCATGGGTTGGTGGCCTGCGATGCTCAAGTCCAGGATAGACAGACGCCGAAAGCCCATGCAAGCATGATCATCATGCCAAATACCGGCATCGTCGGGCCCCCTAGATACCATAAGGTCACGCGCATACGCCACGGCACCGGCGCGGGTGGACGCATCTGATCCTATCCAACCCACGAGGCCACACATTTAAACGTCCTCCCACGTCAAATGGGCCGCCGGCAATTGCCGAGGCCGATAGCCAGCAGTGATGTCCGCCCAAGGCAGATGGCGGAGCAGTTCGAAATACACGCGATTGGCCCTGCCCGGCTGCTCGCCAAACCAACAGCCCACGCCCGATTGCAGTGTGCCCATAAGAGGCCTGTCCATCCCCGTCAAGAATCACCTCCCTGAAATAGCGATCGCGGCGACTTTTTGGCGGACAGCAGCTCGTCGTAAAGCGCCAGATAAGCCGCTGCCATGCGGTCCCAGGTATGGCGCTCGGCAATCTCCCTTCCTGCTGCGCCCATGCGCCGGCGTAGCCCTTCATCGGCCGTCAGCTCCCGCATCCAGTGGCCGAGAGTAGCCGTATCGTTAGGGTCGCTTAGAACGCGCCCACCATGCCCCAGAATTTCCGCGCCTCCGGCCGTTTTGGCGGTAAGCACAGGCAGCCCAGAGGCCATGGCTTCCAATATAACAAGACCCATAGGCTCATAGCGGGAAGGAAACACAAAATTATCAACGGACCTCATCAAGGCAGGCATTTCATCAATCTTTCCGAGGAAATGCACACGATCCCCCACACCTAGCGCCCGTGCCAGTGCGGGGAACGGACTACCCTTCACTGCGCCAGCCACAGCCAGGTGAGAATCGGGAGTGGCAGATAGAGCGGTAAGTACCGTATCTAGCCCCTTTCGGGGAGTGCGGATGTCTCCGGCGAATAAAAAGATCACCCGGTCCACAGGCAGGCCAAAGTGGGCCCGGTCCCCGGTCCCTGGACGGAATTCCTGCACATCCACACCGTTATGAATGACGCATAGTCGCTCATCCTTTACACCAATACCGCGCAATTCGTCGGCGATCTTGCGGGAAACCGCCACGACACGGCGGGCGGACAGGAAGGCACGGCGTTCCAGAGCGGCGTTACGCACGGTATAAAATTGCTGATAAGCGCTGTATGTGCCACCGGTCCAAGCGAAAGGATAGGCATCGCTTTTTAGCCAGCCGCGATGAACGAAGTGTGCGGTGTTCACATCGGCAGGCACTTCCGTCACATAACCACAAGTATGGATCAGGTTGTAAGCCGTCCGATGAGTACGCAGCCAGCGGCCACCGGCCCGGGCAAAAGCATAGTTACGTAGTAACTGCGTGGGCAACCGTCCGTAGTTTATCTCGGTAAAGTGCACGCCCGGATGTGCTGCCAGGGACCCATCGCAGAGCATGGCCACGATTTGCAGATGAAAACCGGCCGCAAGCGCGGCCTGGGCAATTTCATAATTGACACGCCCCTGGCCATCACCCCTAGCTACCACCTGGTGCGTGACTAGGGCGATTGTAGCTGAGTTCATGTATTCTCCTGTTTTCTAGTCATGGAATCCGTCGCCCCGATCAGCAACCACAAGAGCAGCGGGGTGCTGTATTCTCCGGCGATCAGCCAAGCCGCTCCCGTAACCAGCAGAATCGCCAGGATCATCAGACTCGTCCGCTGTCGTCTACGTTGCCAATCGGAAATCAGCGCCCACAAAACCCGCACCATAATCAAGAGGTAAATGATGCCGCCGACGAAACCGAGGCTAACAAACATGTTGCCAAAATCAGTTTCCGTCGACCTGCCTTCTACACCGCCGCCAGCGAATTTACCAGCTGCAGCGGTGGTAGCCCCCAAACCATATCCATAAGGGTGGGTAAAGCCGGCAAGCATTCCGTTACCAAGCATCTCCAGATGGAGCATGAGCGTCGAATCCTTGGCATTGAGCGGATTCGCAAACCCGCCTACCTGGTGTGCTAATAGAGCATTCACCTGGCCAGAATCGGAATGGGAAGGCATCAAATGCGGCAGGGCAAAAGCGAGCAGTCCAACGGTGGCAAGCCCTGCCAAGGACACGCGCAGGTACCAACCCTTGCCACCACCACGCTGCAACGCCCAAACCACCAACCCCGCCACCAGCAATTTGACGATGGGACCGCGTTCAGATGACAGGACCAGTGCCGGTAGCAATAGCACCAGTGCCAAGGCGGAGCGCCGATGACCCAACCAGATACCCGCCAAGGCAATGACGGACCCGATACTCAAAACGGTCACATACCCGGCGGAAGACGTAAAAAACGCAAAGGGTCGAATATAGCCTCCCACGTTCAGGGCTGCATAACTGGCCGCAACATGGTTGATCCAGTCCTGCTCCCAAGGTGCAAAACCAAAAATGGTTTGCATATAGCCGGCAATGGCGGCCAATACCGATATTGGAAGCACCAACCGATAGAGCAGGCTTTCAATGAAGGCGGGGGTGGCATAGCGGCGTCCCAGCCAGAAGAACATAAGGGGCGGAATGTAAAAAAAGGCTCCACCCAAACCGACCCGTAGCCCGCCCTGCAACGGATTGAAGATCTCCAACCCCATCAATCCGATCAGGACCAGTACCATGCGTGAGATCGGCGTATCCACCTTGTCGCGCAACAGCACACTGAGGCCGAATATGGTGGCCACCACCGGCACCAGGAGCAGTAGAGGATCAATGGCCGGCCAACCATATACTGCGTTGACCAAACGGCGAATATCCCCGTCAAAAAAGGCGTAGGTGAGCATCACCATGATCGCCAGTTGGGCGTTGACGACACCCAGCATCAGGAAGCAGAAACCCAGCAAGGCCACGCCCAGCAACTGTCCGTAACCGTGGAAGATGACGACCGCAGAACCCAGTACCAATGCCGATAATACCGTCCATTCCCGTGCCCGGTCGGGCCATGCCGATGGGTGAATCAGGGTCCTCATCCTTCAGTCTCCCAGGGTTCGCCGGAGAGACGTGTTGCGAGACATCGCAGCAGCCTTTGTGGCGAAAACTCCAGCGCGCGCACGCGTGCCGCCTGACCCAATGACCGCCTGAGTTCAGGATCGTCCAGAACGCGCTGGGCAGCGCGCACCAGCCCGTCCACATCTCCTGGGGCGCACAGCAGACCATTGACTTGATCTTGAATGATCTCTGCGAGGCCGCCCAGGGCACTAGCGATAACGGGTTTCCCCATCGCCATGGCTTCAACGATCCCCATGCCAAAAGGTTCTGCGCCCGTAACGGGGTGAATGGCGATATCACAGGCGCACCACCATCCGGCGACTTCCTCCAGCGGACGCTGTCCTACAAGGCGCAGTCGGCCACCCAAGCCAGATTGTTCCGCTTGAGCATTAAGTTCACGGGCACAATCCGGGTCCAGGGAATGGACGCCACCGACCACAAAGGCGTACAAATTGGGATAATGAGAGGCAAGTTGAACTACCATCTTGATAAAAACATCAATTCCTTTCCACCGTTCCATACGGGCCACCATACCTACGATGAGCGCCTGAGGTGGTAATCCTAAATGGGCGCGCCAATGAGCCTGGCCCTGTTGTCTGGCGTTCTCCAAATGGAGCAAATCCACGGCTGGATAACAAACGGCCACGGAACGTTGCGGCGAAATTTTTTGCTGTGCATGGGCTGCAATGCTGGAGCAGGCGAATATTCCGGTAGTTGGCAGAGCGGCAGAAAGTCGATCCATCCATCCGCCCCTTGTAATGCCGTGTTGAAACCAGAAGACGGATATCCCTAATCCTAGACTCACAGGTCCCATATAGATCTGCGCTTTGGACATCCAGGAGAGCACCGCGTCACAATGCTGTCGCTCGAGTGCCCGTCGCAGTCTCCACATTGTTCTAAAATAATTATGTAGTTGCGATAATCGACCAGCATTTATGATAGTAACCGCGTATCCCAGCGACTCCGCATGCCCAACCATAGGACCGTCTTCGAGAAAAATCAGTGATAAGTCAAGCTTCGGTCTGGACGCATTTTCTCGCAAAATGTGCATCAGCATGGCTTCCGCGCCACCTCGTTGGTGGGCTATGGGCATTATGATCGCGCAATGTTTCATGATGGTCTTGGCCTGCACAGTAGCCATTGCTGACCCGGATCTCTATGCTCATCCATCCACTTCAAAACGGGAAGATCCATTGCCGATTTTAGGAAATCCGGCAAATCCTCTCGGTCGCGACTCCTGCTTGTACACAACTCGGTATGGTGCGTTTTGTTAAAGCGTTGCAGAAGCGTGCGTGTTACTCCAGGCATTTGGGTTTCATGAAGTTCAATCAACCACCATGATTGTAAGTGGCTGCGACATGAAGCAATAGGCGCCGTTAATCCTATCTCACAACCTTCGCAATCCATAATCACTAATGTTTTATCCCGCACATTGTCAACTAACCATTGTCCGGTGCACAGACCTCGCGTCTGCAGATTGCTGCAGCCATTGGCTTGCGCCATTTCTGCGGTACGTTCACGCGCCCAGCCATCCGCATCAAAAGCAACAATGGTAGCGTCAGGTAGTCTTCGCGCCATGCCCACAGCGTAATAGCCTTCAGCAGAACCTATATCGATTACCTGTTCTGGCCCCGCTTTGATGGCTTCTTCCAAAAAGGGATGCAGCTCCATTTCATAGGTACCCAAGAGTTTGTCCGTTACGTGACGGTCCAATGAACGAGGGGGGTAGCTCATACCGGAAAAAGGGCCACAACAAACCGCATTGCCAAACTTACCCACAAAACGATGAGTTTCATCGACAAGGCCCCAATTGCTTTCCAACATTTGAGCATGGCGCCTAGCTCTTGCTGCTATCAGTTGAATAGCAGTATTGGGCGCAAGCATAACTAAGGTCGATTTAAGTAGTTTTTTCACACGAGAACCTCATTTAAAGAATTTCATGTGAGGCATGAAGGAGTTCATTAAGCACAGAGGCATGTTGCCATATCCCATGCGGCTGATACCACTCCCACGCGTTTTCGCCTATCCGTTGCGCCTTATAAGTATCGACAATACCGGTCGGAACCCCCGGTAGATAATGTTGCCAGGCGACCAAACCATCGGACGGAGCATATCCCTTGGAGAGGATGACCGGACAGAGACCATGTGCACAATAGGTTGCGAAAACGCTACTCTTCGCTACATAGTTCACGGGATAGGCGACGAGTCCAAATAGCGAATCCCGCATCAGATCTGAGATTTCGCTCGCTTTAAGACGTCCGTGCTGCATCACTCCGTTGGCTTTTAGGGTGTCCACCACCTGCATGTCCATAACTGTTGATCCAATATCATGGATCTCGACCGACTGCCGCTTGGCCCATTGGAACAGTTCCTTACCAGCGGAGCGGTAAGTAACGGTCCGTAGCCCAGCGCTACCGAACATTACGAGACGGCGTTTTCGGGCTGCAGGCAGCGATTTGGGTTCGCCCACATTGGAAAAAACCGGTAGCACTGCGTGCGGCTTGTGACCAGCATACTGGCGTAGCCATTGGGCCGAACCCTCCCGGTTGGTCATCCAGAAGTCCGACATCTCGGCCAAGCGGCGGACCACATAGCGTTGTACGGGCGACACCCAAAATGCGGATTTCCAAGGTGGGCCAAAGGCGTACAGTTCGTGGAAAAATACGCCAAATGTTTTAATCTCATGTCGACGCTTCTCCATCTCACGCAAAATCCATAGTGGGGCACCTTTCTTACTAAATCCATAGCCACTCATTTGCAGCACAACCAAATCGCCCGCTCGGGTCTGCCATTCTCCGGCATTACCTACAGAAAGCGGCACCAAGTGTACGATGTCAGGCCCCATTTCTGCTTGCAGAATGCATGCGAAATCATGGACACCACCTTGCACCTCCGGCATAACGAGATGAATCATAACGCTCCGTAACGCGAATCACAAACCATATGCGGTAATTTTCAACACGTTGCGAAAATTTCTAGGCAGGTAGCTCAATGCTATGTATAGCAATGCCTTGCAATTTAAATCAGACCCGAAAGCCCCAAAGAAATAATTTCTGGCCAATATCGACTTGTTAAACCATAGGTAATCTTTACCAACCTGAAAGTAACTTTTGCTGCACTTTCTATGCAGAAAATCAATTTTTTTTGGAAACAAATTCAATTCAATTAGCTTTTCGTATATATATATCATATTCTTATTCTTGTCTGGCGCCTTTCTCACTGTTTCCATTTGCCCGTGCACCCTGTATCGCGTCAACCTCCTTGAAACATAATAGGCAGGCCTTCCATAGGCTGCCAACAAACAGGCCAACCAGAAGTCATAAGCTCCAACCACATCCGAAACTAATAGCCCAAAGTCTATCGCATTTTTTCTGAAAATAGCCGCCATCGCCATGGGTATACTATTTTTTTCGAGGACCAGTTCTTCGAGATTGTAAATATAACCTTCGGGCAGAATATCTCTTCCATAATGCAGGCTATTGGCATTAGTTCTTAATAAATCCAGGCTTCCATCTTCCGAGGTAATCCAATGATCGCAAAAAGCAAGAGATATCTCCGAATCTACTTGAAGCGGAAACACAAGACTTTCTAGGAAATCCGGTTCCCAAACATCGTCATCATTAAGAATGGCAATATATTCACCACGTGCTTCAGAAATGGCTACACGCAAATTAAGCGCCACACCGAGCGCAACAGAATTCGCCCTATAACGAATCTGCGAATTATTAAATAAGTCACATATAGCCATTACGGCATCACTATTTGAATCGTCCGTGACTATAATCTCAAAACTGTGAAATTTTTGGTTTAGTACGCTTCCGATTGCCTCCTTTAAAAATTTTGTTCTCTTGTAGACTGTCACTATGACAGTAACCAATACAGGCAGAGTATATTGAGGTGTTGCATTGTTTACCCTAAGGCTCTGGCCATGCGCTTTCTGATGTTGCTCAAATATCGTATTCATTAGCTGCTTTCTTTAACTTTTCTGGCACTGATGAGTATTTGATCGCCAAAAAGGTTAGGCAGTTTTGCACTACCCAAGCGATCGATTTGTCGACACCAATTTTTGGGAAGGATATGTCTTCTCAGCAACCAGAGAGGCACGCTTCCTGTTGCTCGCTTGTTTTCAAGTTGCAATTCTGGAGATTGTGATAGAAGTATATCTGCTGTGTGATAGGTAAAGAACCGTAGATGCGTGTCATCTAGAACCCCACCTGACTGATATTCAAAATCTCCAAGCAGAAACTGCACCCGCATACGCCAAAAAAGAATATTTGGCACCGCAATCAGAACTTGCCCTCCAATGGACAACAGTTTCACAAAACGCGCCAGAATGTGAGACGGGTCCTTCAGATGTTCCAGAATGTGTGAAAAGATTAACGCATCAAATTTTTGAGTTAGTAAACCTGCTGGAATATCACTTTCCAGATTAAATACCCAGACATTGGCCATATGGCTTAGTGCCAGTTCCGCCTCTTTTGCTGAATAAGTAATGCCGTTTATTTCTGATGACTGACTACGTTCATTTATTAAGGCAGCGTTAGCACCAGACCCACATCCGATATCTAAGATGCGAATTGATTCTAGATTTAGCATTTCAATTAATGGTCTGTTAGCTTCGCTTCTATAAACTCTAGCACCTTCTTCGAAATTGTTCACGGGTGTCTCCGACACTGCGAGGAAGATAAGCGGCGCAGACCTTGTGAGGATCGTAGAAGTACCTGCCGCAGGTCCGGTGCGATCCATAGTGCCCAGAGTATGCTGAACGCCACCAGAAGAACCGCCAAAATGCTTTGCACAGAGTTCATATGGTGAGGTGCGACCACAGCTGCACCGCCCATCATTGCCAAGGCGGGTAGTGCATGGCTTAACTTTAAAGGAAGGCGTGCGAAATAAAACAACAAGAGAGCATCGGCAGCTACACGCATACTCCAGGCCATAGCTGCCCCCACCAAACCCAACCAGTGAATCCCGCCCCAGAGCAATAGCAGAAAAAATGGTAGTTCAAGAAGATGCAGCCTGGCGGTAATATCCGGGCGACCCTGCCCCTGGAGCAGGCCGTAGGGAATATAGGCCAATCCGTTGACCCAGAACCCTGCAAGCAGAATCATGCCCACCATGGACCCATGCCGGGAAAACGCCGGGCTGATCCAGTACGTCAGAAAAAGGGGAAGCAGGGCGATGCCGGTTATGGTTATGGGTGTCATAACGGCAACGAGCAGGTGCAATCCGCGTTCCGCCAAGTTTTTACCCTCCCCGCTTTCTATACGCGAAAAACGGGGAAACAAACTGGCGGAGAGAGCGCTAGGGAGGATAGACACGCGGCTGACAAGATTATAGGGCACCGTGTAATAGGTGACGGCCTGCACGCTCAGCAGTCCGCCGATCAGTATACGGTCAAAGGTGACCAGTACCGGTCCGACGATATTGGTAATCGAAATCCAGCCCCCATAGGTGAACAAGGCACGTGCGCGCGCACGGTCGAACAGGGTGGATGGCACGATGGGTAGAAAACGCCAGACGCCGACAAACTGGAGCAACAGGCCGGAAGCGCGGGCGATGACCACGGCGGGAATCAGCCAGGTGAGTTCGGGGCTGATGAAAAGCGCCACCAGAAGCGGGCCAATCTGGGTCACGGCGGTATTGAACACTCCGATGAGGTTCATGTAAGCAAAGCGCTCGCGTGCCTCCAGCGCGCCCGCCAGCACGCCACCGAGGGTGGAGAGCGGCAGGGCTGCGGCGATCCACGGCATACTGGCAAGCACACTGCTCCGCATGCTTTGAGGCATGTGGAAGAAATGCGTGAAGACGGCCTGCGCGATCGCGTAGAGCACTACCGCGCCCAACAGACCAAAACCTAGATTCATCCAGAGTGCGGTCCAGAAGGTGGTGCTGCGCACCGCTGGCGCTTCGTCATGCTGGCGAGCCAAATGATAGGCGCTTGCGCGCGAAAGCCCCATTTCAAAAACACCGAAGTAGCCCGTAAACAACCAGATGATGGCCAGCACCCCATACCGGGCCTCACCGATGGCGTGCAGGTAGATGGGTACAGTGACCAGCGAAACTGCTAGTGGCGCGATCCGGCCTAACAGATTGTAGAGGGTATTACGCCGAATGCTCATCGATGCACCCGGAAGACGCATAAGATAAGCGGCTGCTGGAGCTGGTCGGAAGTAGCCACGCCGTCTAAGCCCTTGTCCATATCACGATCGTCCGATGCCATGATATGCAAAGCCCGCCTTGCGGAGTCTGGCGGGATCGTAGAGGTTGCGGCCGTCGATGATCAGGGGGCGGCGGAGAAGCTCCTTGAGGCGGTTGAAATCGGGGCTGCGAAACACCTGCCATTCCGTGCAGATGACCAGTGCGTCGGCGCCCTGGCAGGCGGCATAGGGGTCGGCACAAAGTTGCAGATCAGCCCTTTCGCCGTAGATGCGCCGGGTTTCGTCCATGGCGGCGGGGTCGTAGGCTTGGACGTGGGCGCCGCGACGCCAGAGACCTTCCATGAGCACGCGGCTGGGAGCCTCGCGCATGTCGTCGGTATTGGGTTTGAAGGCGAGGCCCCAGAGGGCGATGCTCAAACCTTTCAGGTCTTCGCCTAAGGCGTCGACGAGTTTGTGCTCCAGCACTCGTTTCTGGCGATTGTTCACGCTTTCCACGGCGGCTAGCAGAGGAGCTTCATAGTGGTGTTGCCGCGCACTGTATTCCAGTGCCCGCACATCCTTGGGAAAACAGGATCCGCCGTACCCGCAACCCGGATAAATAAAGGAATATCCGATTCGCGGATCGGCGCCGATGCCGCGGCGAACCTCCTCAATATCTGCGCCCAAGTGTTCCGCCAGCCCGGCCAGCTCGTTCATGAGGGAGATTTTGGTGGCGAGCATGACGTTGGCGGCATATTTGGTCAGCTCCGCCGACGCCGGGTCCATGAAGATCAGGCGGTCGTGGTTGCGGTTGAAGGGAGCGTAAAGGGCGCGCATGCGCTCCCGCACCGCTTCACTGTCGGTGCCAACGATGATGCGGTCGGGTTTCATGAAGTCGTCCACCGCCGCGCCTTCCTTGAGGAATTCGGGATTAGAGACGACCTCGAAGGGGATGGTTGTATCGCGCTCACGCAGGGCCGCAGCGATGCGTTCCCGCACTTTTTGCGCCGTGCCCACTGGAACGGTGGATTTGTTGATGACGATAGCCGGGCGCTGTATATGACGGCCCACGGCATCGGCCACGGCGAGGACGTGGCGAAGATCGGCGGAACCGTCTTCATCGGGGGGCGTGCCCACCGCGATGAAGAGAAATTCGCCATGCTCCACACCTGCGGCGATGTCGGTGCTGAAGGTCAGACGTCCGCCGACGATGCCCTCCTGGACGACGGCGGGCAGATCCGGTTCGTGGATGGGAATGATGCCGTCGCGCAGCCGGGCCACCTTGTCGGCGTCCACGTCGATGCAGAGCACTTGATTGCCGACCTGGGCGAGGCAGGCGCCCGTCACCAAACCCACATATCCAGTGCCGATGACCGTGATTTTCATGGCATTTCACTCCCGATGTCCGCGACAGTCACCACGCCTCTCCTTTTGCCCGCTCCCAGCCCCAAGCATGGGAAATTATAGTTTCCAGTTCCTGGAAACGCGGCTCCCACCCCAGAGCGCGCCGCGCCTTTTGACTATCCGCCACCAGAACAGCCGGATCACCGGCGCGACGGCCCTGGACGATTGCGGGAATATCTCGGCCCGTCACCCGGCGGGTGGTGTCGATGACTTCCTGCACGGAAAATCCGGCACCGTTGCCGAGATTGAAAACGTCGCTCCTCCCATCGGCCAGCAAATGCTCTAAAGCCAGCAAGTGGGCGCTGCACAGATCCCAGACATGAATGTAATCCCGAACGCAGGTGCCATCGGGCGTTGGGTAATCGTCCCCGTAGATGGCGATATGCTCGCGGCGACCATTGGCGGCCTGAAGCACCAAGGGGATCAGATGGCTCTCCGGATCGTGGCGCTCGCCCAATTCGCCTTCGGGATCGGCACCGGCGGCATTGAAATAGCGCAGGCTGACGGAGCGTAAGCCGTAAGCATGGTCGTAATCCGCCAGCATCTCCTCCACCATGCGTTTACTGCGTCCATAAGGATTGATGGGACGCTGCGGGTGCGTCTCTTCAATATAGGCGGATGCTGGTTCACCAAAGATGGCAGCGCTGGAGGAAAAAATGAAACGGCGCACGTCGTGTCGGAGCATGGCATCGAGCAGGTTTTGAGTGTTCGCCACGTTGTTGCGGTAGTACAGCGCGGGTGCGCGAACGGATTCCCCAACCTGACTCAGAGCGGCGAAGTGCAGGACAGCAACGAACGCATGCTCGTGAAACAAGCGGTCCAACAAAGCCTGATTGGACAGATCGCCTCGAATAAGGTCACCGTAGCGGGCGGCGTCGGGGAAACCAGTAGAGAGGTTATCGAGAATGACAACGCCAAATCCCGCTTGAGCAAGCATCTTGGCCATGTGAGAGCCGATGTAGCCCGCGCCGCCGACCACCAACACAGCATCTTTTGTCGGGCTGGTCATCATGCGTGCCATTCCTCCAGCACGGCGTTGATCCGTTGCCCGCTTTTCGTAAGCACGGCCAATCCCGGCGCCACGTAGCGTTCCAGTTGCGCCACACGATGCAGATCCGTTCCCCAAAGGGTGGGCAGTTCCTGATCCAGCAACGCGCGGGCGAAAGCCTGGGGATGCGGGCCGTATTGCCCCACCAGACTGCCGATGTCGCATTGCAGCCATACGCCTGTGCGCTCCAGCCGCGACAGCCAGAGTGATTGCTCCAGTTGCACATAACGGTATCGCTCCACATGCGCCAGCACGGGCTGATAGCCGGCACGGCGCAGTTGCAGAAGCACATCCATCCCCGCCGGGCTGGGCATCAGCGTGGGGAACTCCACCAACACGATTTTTTGCCTTCCCAGTTCCAGATAAAGAATGTCGTCCCGCTCGATGGCGGTGAGCAGCGCTTCATCTGCAAAATACTCCGCGGCGAGATGCAGGCTAAAATCCCCTTCGATCTCCTGGCGCAGGGCGCGGAAGTGTTCACGGAGCGCTTGGGGGGTATTGTCGTACACCCCCCGATAGATATGCGGCGTGAGCACCGCTCCCTGGTAACCTAGGGCCAGCATGCCCGTGATGGCAGCGCGCGTCTCTTCCAGGCTGCGCAGGCCATCGTCCACCGCGGGGAGCAAGTGACAGTGGAAATCCCAGACGGGTGCGAGACGTTCGCCATCGGGTGCCTCTGGCGCAAGATTCTGGGGACGAAACCGGCGCAGCAGGTCCATCATTTTTTACGCCTTAGTCGGAGGTATCGCCGCCATCCCTTGGGCGGGGTGAGCGCCTTGTCGCTGGCACCATAGCCATAGCCATAGCCGTAGCCGTAGCCATAACCGTAGCTGCCCTGCACCCGGATGCCGTTGACGATCAGGCCCACGGGGCGATTCAGTCCCAGAATGCCCTGCAGATGTTCCTGGTAGGCCCGGCGCGGGGTATGGTTGACCTTGGCGATGATCAGCAGACGATCGGCAAGGGGTCCTATGGTCAGGATGTCGCCCACCATGGGGAAGGGCGGCGTGTCGATAAAGATGTAGTCATAGCCCGAGCGCAGATCCGCCAAAACCTGTTCCAGGCGACCGGAGCCGAGATGCTCGCTGGGGTTGGGCGGCGTATTGCCAGCGGTGATGAGATCAATGCCGACATCCGCGATATGGTGCAAGGCTGCCTGCCAGGTGGAACGGCCGACGAGGATACCTGCCAAGCCCGGCTCCTGGGTGACGTGGAAAGCCAGATGGGCGTGGGGATTGCGCAGATCGGCATCAATCAGGAGGACTTTTTTGCCGTCCTGGGCGAGTGCCGATGCGAGCTGGAAGGCCAGGGTGCTCTTGCCATCCCCGGCTATGGCGGAGGTCATGGCCACGACCTGCCCGCGAGCCTCGCCAACGGCCAGATAAAAATTGCCGCGGAGCAGGCGCAGGGCCTCACCATAGCCCGAACGCGGGTCGGGCATCGAGAAAATGGTTTCTTTGGTGGGCCGCGATACCGCATGCGCGGCAGGGAGTAGTCCATAGACCGGTAAAAAAGGATAACGCCGACGTAATTCCTCATCGCTGCGAAAGCCTGGATGTAGAAGATAGCGCCCAAAAACGATGCTCAGACCCAGAAGCACCCCTAAAAAGCCGTACAAGGCGACTTCTTTCCCGGCCTTGGGGGCGACCGGCAGGTTGGCGATCAACGCCGTGTCCAGTATCCGGTTTTTGGTAAGAGTGCTGGCCTTGCTGATGGCGGCCTCTTCCTGTTTTTCCAGGAGGAACATATAGAGCTTGCCCAGCACCTCGCTGGAGCGGGTCAGCGAAATGACCTCCAGCTCGGAATGGGGATATTTGCCCATATCGGACTGATGTTGCGCGATGATGGCATCAATGGACTGGAGTTGCTGTGTGGCCATTTTTTCCTGGTTCTGCACCAGAGCGCTGATGGCGGAGCGGATGGAGGCGATATCGGCCTGAGCCTGCACCACTTGCGGGGCTGCGGCGGTATAGCGCTTTTGCAGGGCGATGAGCTTGCTCTGCGCCTCGGCCAGGCGGGTGGCCAGGCCGTTCATGACGGGATCTTTGCTGCTGAACAAATAGGGGTTCAGGGCAGCACCGGGCTGAGCCAGCGTCTTTTGGACCCGCTGCAGGCCGTAGAGGGTGATCTTGGCCTGGGAACGCTGGGTCTCGTAATCGGCCAATTGGCCAATCATCTCCTTGGCGCCGGCGGAAACCGCAATCACGCCGCTCTTGCTCTGGTAGCTGGCGAGGCGTGCGTCGGCATTGCTCAGGGCGGCACGGATCTTGTCCAGTTGCCGGCTCAGGTAATCATAGGTGGCAGCCGCCTGATCCGTGCTCCAGGACCGGGTTTGATTCAGATAGGTCTGCATGAGCGCATTGGTCAGCCGCCTGGCGACGAAGGGGTCTGTGCTGTTGGCGGAGATGGTGACCAGATAACTGGTCTTGGCCGCATCGGCTCCGGCTCCTGTGCCCCGCACGACCGAGATGGCGCCGGTCTTGGCCAATGCCTTGTAGACTCCTAGCGCATTGCTGATCTGGATATGATACTGGGTGTTGGCTGCAGGAATGTATGGCGACTTCACCGCAGTCAGCATCAGCCGCAACTCGGGTCCAACGGCAGGCTGGTCGATCTTGCCGGTGAGCAAGGCTTGGCCGTGATGGAGAATCTGATACTGCCCCCCCTGACCAAAACGAATGGTAAGGGTTTTGCCTTCCAAAGCGGGGTCGGTCACGTGGGCATACAGTGCCCGCAACGCCTGGGGTCCGGGAGCGTAAAGGGAAAGACGCTGGCCGCCCAGCTTCCAACCCGCAAAGGTCAGGGCCGAAGGGCGGTGCCCGATTTGCCACACCTGGGCATTGATCCCGGAGGCGAGCACCGCGCGTTCGATCATGTCCCGGCTGTTGATGATCTCCACCTGGGTTTCCATGCTGGATCCCTGCGCGAGCAGGCCCGAGAGGAGAGAAACGCCATCCACCGATCCCGAACCGGCAGACTGGGTTTTTTCGGCTTGCGCGAGATAGAGCGTGCCGCTAGCGTTGAATACGGGTTTGGTGAAGAGCACAACGACCACGGCCAGAAGGACGAAGGAGCCCCCCAGGGCCACGGGCCATTTCCAGCCTTCCCGAATCGCCTGGAGGATGGGCCCTAGGTTGATCTCGTCGCCCTCCCCAGCGTCGTGGGCGCCCATCAACCCCATGGGGCCGCCCGAATGAACCGCCTGGGTTGGCGTGGTCTGTGGCGTATGGTTGTCGGTCACAAGCTTTCCTATTGGCTCAAGAACTTGATGGATACAAAGGGGTTGAGCAACTGGTTGATGGCCTGCAGGGACGGCAACAGGAGCAGTATGGCTTGATTCCAGCTGCTGACGGTCGTTTGCGGCACGTAGACGATATCTCCCGACTTCAGGTAGAAGGGGGCCGCCTTGCCTTCCAGAATGCGCCGGGCGTCCACCACGTAAAACTGTCCGGTGGCGCCTTCCGACCGAATGATGCGGATTTCGCTGAGCCGCGCGGTAGTGAGGTTCGTGGTGTTCATGCCCGCATCCGAGAGGGCCTGCAACAGGCTCAGGCGTCCGTTCACGAAGGGCACAGGGCCGGCTTTGTTGACGGCGCCGAAGACATAAGCGCGCATGGTGGTTATGCTGGGAATGAGCACGGTATCCCCGGTTTTGAGGGGAATGTTTTGCTGGAGGTCGCCCGCCAGGATCAGCTTATGGAAGTTCACCGGCAGCTTCCGGCCGTCCTGCACCACATAGGCGCCGCGCAGATCGGCATCCGCCAGGTTCACCGACCCGCCCAAGGCCATGGCTTCCAGCACATTCAATGGCCGGTCGGAATAGACCAGGCCGGGTTTGATGAATTCTCCCAGCAGATAGTAGCGGATGCTGTGGGCGACCTGCAGTTGCACATTGACCTTGGGATCGATGACGTATTGGGCGTAGAGCCGGGTGAGACGGGTCTGCAACTGGGTCGTGGTCATACCGGCCACATGCACCACCCCCAGAAGCGGCAACTGGATATTCCCA
Organism: Acidithiobacillus ferrooxidans ATCC 23270; assembly: GCF_000021485.1. NCBI lineage: Bacteria > Pseudomonadati > Pseudomonadota > Acidithiobacillia > Acidithiobacillales > Acidithiobacillaceae > Acidithiobacillus > Acidithiobacillus ferrooxidans. Next base: position 1,154,807 of record NC_011761.1, on the reverse strand, counting down.
TCATTGGTGACGATGGCCCCGGCCAACCCCGTTGTAGAGGTCATGGGGCTGGGAATGGACAGATCCGGATGCAGATACACCGACACCGATACCACGTCCCCCGCCCCCAGATGATAGGTGATGCTCTGGTGCAGGAGGCGTTCCATGGTCGCATGGGAGAGGTGGTCTTCATGATGGGAAAGCACCGCAGAGGGGAGCGTTTGCGGTTGCTGTACCTGCTGGGGATAGGCCTGCTTCGGTCCTTCGGTCATGATGGCGCACCCCGATAACGCTATACTCATCAAGCCCAGCGCCACAGCCTTGCGGTAAAACCCACCACCCTGGAAGGCCTGCCATAAGGCCGACTTGATCCTGTTCCTATCGAATAACTTCACAAGATCTCCCCATTTAAAACTTGCCATGAAATCCCACACCATCGCCAAAAATCATGAAGCCATAGTCACTGTTGGGAAACAATCGGTTGGTCAGATCGGCCGTGAGCCAGCCGAGAAAGCCACCCGCGACCACATCCGACGCCCAATGGCCATCCACCGCCACAATACGACTGACCCCGACGAGCATGGGGAGGGCATAAAGCCAGGGGAGATGGTAGTTCTGGGCGTAGGGGGTGATGACCGCAAAAGCGATGGCGGTGTGGCCCGATGGAAAAGAAGCGGTCGCCGGGCCGTTGTTGTTGAATAAAAAAGAAGTGCTGAATATGGCGTACCGCGAACTGAAAGGATGATACTGCGTGGAGCTAGTGTTGGGGCCTCCGGGCCTGGCCCTGCCGACGGCGTATTTCAGGGCGAAGACTTCGACCGTGGTGGCGACCGCGGAGGTCAGCGCCACGCTGGAGGTGTGCGCCAGCTTGGCACTGGCCCAAGGGCTCTGGAACCAGGTGGTGCCGGCGATGATGAGAGAGCCGTCGGTAATCACATCGGCGATGTTTAGCGCCACATGATTGCGAAAACCAACGCTTACATGGTTGTCTACGTAATTATTGATGCCATGGTCAAAAAGCATGGTGGTGCCAGTGGCCGCAACCCCGATGCCGAGCACACCCAGGGGGGTATCGTACCAGGGCGCACTGACGGCATGGTACGGCACCAGACCGGGATTGGGCTGCTGTTCCTGAGATTGCAGCGGCTCGTTCCACCATGCGGGCATCTGGGCCTGCCCGTTCTGTGCCCCTATGGAGTGGCTCTCGGTGATGGCCGACCGGGCACCGAGGGGCTGCGATGAAGTTACGGCCGAGTCGCCGGAGGGCTGACTCGGCTGAGTGGCCGTCACCTTCTCCAGTGTGCCCGGCGCCAAGCCTGCAGCAACCAGCTTGGAAGAGGCAGGCTGCCCATAATAGGGATAACTCGCCAGCCAGGAAAGGCCATCCGCAAATGCTGAGCCCTGCCCGATCAACAAGGCAAAAAGTATACTAGTCGTCCATGCGGCTCGCATCGCTTCTCCCAGCCTGTTGTTGTTCCGGCTTGCTTGGCGTGGATATTAACATAACTTATAAGCGATATGCCACTCTGCGAAACACCACCAAAACCACACTGAGAAACAGCGCCAAGGCCAATTCCATGAGATCGTTTGTCTGCGGCAACAAAAAACCAAATTCCTGTCAATCAAGGATGAATGATGCGTCCGTCGCCGTAGCGCCAAGCATCCGGTCGATCTCACATTCGGCGGCAAGCCAGTACGCCTTGCAGTCTCCCTCAAAACCGCTCCGCTCGGCGATGAAATAAGCGGCTTCGGCGATCATGCAGTAGCGCGCCTCCGCGGGAACCTGTGACTCACCCGCTACTTGGTGATGCTGGACTTCCTGATTTTCCTCGGACATCAGTGTATCTCCTCTGCGTGGAAAAAGAATGGCAACGCTTATGGCTAATCGCCGTCAGAGGAGTCTTCTGCGGCGTTCGCTATTGCCGATGCCAGATCATCCAGAAAATACTGCAGATGTTCACTGACCACAGCGACCCGACTCTCTAAGACATCCAGGTCGGTACGTCCTCCTGCCTCTTGGAGCAGAAACAAAAACAACGCATCGTGGGTGAGCTGGGCATCCTCCCAACTGCCGATACTGGCATATAGGCCCTCCTGATAGAGTTGTGCCACTCGGGTTTGCAATGGGTTGAGTTCCATGATCAGTCTCCAGGCCAATGGACGGGCGGGCGTGCCCACTTCTGAGAATACACCACAAATATGACGCTTTTATGAACGCCAGCGGACCAGATCGAAAAAACAACGCGCTACCGCCTTATCCAATGGCCCCGGCCCCAGAACCAGCGTCCGTCCCTATGCCACCAGGGGCCGGGTACCCAGCGGGCGTAAGGATGGGGCGGATAGGTCCAGCGCCCTGGTCCCCATATCCATCGTCCCCGCCAGGCCCAAGCGCCCGGCAGCCAAACCATTCCCACTGCCGGCGCTGGCGGGACCACTGACATTGGCAGAGGGGGTGGCGGCCCCGGCACAACCACCGCTTCAGGGATTGATCCCTCCACATAGGCGGGTCCTGGAGCCACCGCACAACCGCTCAGGACTGTAAGCCATCCCGCGGCCAATATCATCCCCCACCCCTTATGCCCGCTCATTTTCCCAGATCCTTCCGCTTTTCCAGGTATTCGTCACGCTTGATCTCGCCGCGCGCATACCGGTCGTCCAGGAGATTGAGGGCGGTAACATTTTCGTTGTCCGACAGGCCGCTCCTGCACCCATGGTGATGCCTGCAGGCAAAAGCCCCGCGAATCAGAAACAGAATGCCGCACACGATCCCCACGAGAACCAGCAGCCACAGCATTCCCCAAAACAGTCCGAAACCACCCATCATGCCAAGACCGTAATAGCCGGGACCCCAACTGCCCATCATGCCCGGGCCATAGTAGAAATGCTCGACCGGCCCCGCCTGTGCCGCTAATGGACCCGACGTGGTGACGGCGACCGTCTGCGCCACGGCTAAAACCGGTGCCATCATGAGACCCACCGCCGCGCCGGCCATGCGGATTCCCCTTTTTCGCTGTGATGCACCCATGCTGTTCATTGATCCATCTCCCGTCTGCGGTGAAAACGCCGGAATGCCATTCAGTATTTCTCATCATAGCCATATATTTATCAATAAGTTGCGCCGCTTGCCAAAGCCATAACCTACCTCAATCTACTACACTGGCGCCTCGGTCGTTGCTGGCTCTGACACAAATTTGTCACACCCCAACACAGAAGCCAAGGGCACTGGATCTACGTCAGCACGACACCAACAGATCAGGACAAGAAAAACCCCAGGCCGAAGCTTGGGGTTGGGGTGGGTCAGATCCGCTGGATCAAGCTAAATTCCGGCCTGTACCAGCTCCAGCAGCCCATCATCATTGATCCGGTAACTGCCATTGCCGTACGGGTCACGCAAGGCGGCAACAATCTCGCCGGCTGGCATGGCCACCGTTCCATCGGGGAAATTGTCCCGAATATCCATCCAGGTGAGATCCACCTGGTCCTGCTCGCCAACAACATCCAGCGTGGGGGTTATGCCCAGCAAGCAGGCTGCTCGGAGCCTATGCGTGCCTTCCAGGGCGAAATAGGTGTCACCACAGTCCACCACACGAATGATCGGCGCCCCCAGTTCTCGCATCTCCTCCGTCACCTTTTCCAGGTGCTCTTTGCTTTTAACGCCATGAATGCTCATTAGATAGCGATGCATCACGTCCTCCTGTATCGAATCTTTGCCGAATGCCGATCGCAGACAGGTTTTCGAACAAAGAAAAACCCTAAAGCCGAAGCAATAGGGTTGGGTGGGAGAATATTGAAACCGTATGGGTTACATACGGATCAACTTAGGGGATCAGTATCAAATGATACCGAGCCGATACAGCGAAGGCCGGATGCTGCCATAAATGGCAACACCAGACACAACGCAGAAGATGACGACGAGCGCCATGGGAACCTCCTTGAGAGTCTTGCCGTCAGGAGATATCAGACAGTTTTCCGATCACGCCGATGGACAGGTTTCCGCACGGGCCAGGGTCAAGAAGAAATCCCTCAAGTTACGACATCAAACCAAGATGTCGCAGGCGATGGTTAAGATAGACGGGCGAGCTATAGTCAATTCTGGTGTATGAGCATTTGCTGACATAGCTTAGGCGGCGTCCTGTTGGTCCCCCGGCAGGGTTTCATTAGCCGGTAATCCATCGGTGAATTTTACCCCCGCAAACAGATCGCGTACTTTCTCCGGATGGAAAATGGCGATCCAACGCTTTTCTGCCTGCTGCAGCATTTTGAAACCCAATCCAATGAAGCTGTTGCGCGATACACAATTTTTGGTGCGCGACGTCCGGTGGCGCACAGTGGCAAAGGTCGACTCAATGGCATTGGTGGTGCGGATGTGTCGCCAATGTTCGGCCGGATAATCATAGAAAGCCAGCAATTCCGCCCGATCCTTTTCCAGTTTGGCCACGGCCTTGGGATACTTCGCCTGGTAGTTGCGCACAAAGATCTCCAGGGCCTTCTCTGCGGCCTTCCGGCTCTCGGCCATCCAGATTTCCTGCAGTGCCGCCTTCGCCTTGCCCTGCTTGGATTTGGGCAGTTCGTTGAGGATATTGGCGGTCTTGTGCACCCAGCAGCGCTGCTGGCGGGTTTTGGGATACGCTTCATCCAATGCGGCCCAGAAGCCCATAGCACCGTCACCAATCGCCAGTAAGGGGGCGGCTTCCAGACCACGCGCCTGCAGGTCGCGCAGAATCTCCAGCCAGGAGGCCTTGGATTCGCGCAGGCCGTCGCTGACGCTGACCAATTCCTTGTTCCCGTCCGCAGTCACGCCAATAATCACCAACAAGCAGATGCGCGGATCCTCCTCTGCACGCAGATTGGTATAGACACCGTCCACCCACCAGTAGGCATACCGTTTACCTTCCAGGGAACGGCGTTGCCAAGCGGCATGCTCTTCCGTCCACTGCGCCTTGAGGCGTCCCAATGCCGCCGGGGATAGTCCCTTGGCCTCTTCGCCCAGGAGGATAGAAAGCGCCTCCTGCATGTGACCAGAAGATACCCCATGCAGATACAGCCAGGGGACCGTGGCCGCCACCGTCCGCGATTTACGCACATACGGTGGCACCAGTGCCGAATTGAATTTAATCCCCGAGCCTGAGCGATCCCGAACCTTGGGGACCTTCACCGGCACAGGTCCCAGAGCCGTCATGATCTCTCGTTCCGGCAGGTGGCCATTACGAACGACCGCCTGACGACCGTTGACCATCCGCACGGCAGAAAACTCTTCCAGCAATACGGACACCTCTGTCTCTATGGCCTGTTCGATCAGGGAACGTGCCGCTCGCCGAAGTACGCCTTCGATGCCCAGGCCCAGCTCTCCCATACCACTCTCAAAAACGGTACTATCTTTCATGGCGTACTCCTCGTTGCTCATTGGTCTGCGAAACCCTTTGTAGCAACAGTGCGCCACCTTGCTCAAGTCAGATGTAACCCGCCCGTACACCACTTTCGATCATAGCTCTAGACGGGCGGCTGCACCTCGAAAATCGAAGCGAAGCGCTCTTTCCAAAAATGCTCCTGTTCACAACTGGGTTGCTCCCGGGCTTCGCCCTGGAATTTCTCCATGACCAAACGACAGGCGTGAATCCTCCCGCGACTAAGCAGGTGCTGTAGTCGGGGCTTCATGCTCTGTTGCCATGGCTTGCGCGTGCCGCCATAGCGTAGAGAGCGTGACCGGGATTCTCGGTTGCGTCGCGGAACTTTTGCCGCGAACACACGCCTGGGCATTTCTGCCCGTGAGCCCCAACATCTTGGCAAAGAACCGCGCGGCGATGTTGTAGCAGGCGTTTAAGTCGGCGTTGTAGCGTTTGCCGGTGGCGAAGGTCACCCAGGACCAGTTGCGGGCGTCGCGCTTGACGGCACCCGAGCCGTCGTACGCATGTTCCGACGTGCCGGCCGGGTTGACGAACTCGACCAGCAATCCGGATTCTTCGGCCCGTTCCCGTATCCGCCGGGCGAGCAGGCTATGCAACCAGCCGTGGAAGCGCTGCCGGAGGGTGGACCCCTTGCGTCCGGCTCGGGGCCGGTACTGCTTGAGATGCTCCAATACGATGACCTGCGCCCCATGGTCCTGGGCGAACGCCACGATTTCCCCGGACAGGCGTTGCGCCATGTCCAGATTGCGGTGGCGGGCCTTGCGATAGACCGCCCTGCAAAAACCCTTGCTGAGTGTGCCACTTTTGCCCATGGTGAGACGGGCTTTGGAACGTACCGTCACCAGCCCCTTGTCCCGACGGTCGATGTCCGCGCCCCGGTGGAAAAACTGCCGGGCCACGACCGTACCGTCTGCGGAGACAATGGATGCGGTGGCGGTTTTACGAATGCCCAGATCGACCCCGCAGACGCGCTGCGCGGCCTTTCTGGACGGAAACTGCACAGGCACTTCGAAAGGAATGGCGAGCTTGACGCCGCTGCCGTCCGCAAGCAGCATCGGAGACAACGCCTTGTTTTGCGGTGCCTCGTGCCGGTGCCGCTTGGCGGCGATCCGCAAGGTGGTCCAGATCCAGTCGGTACCGGACCAGACCTTGATTTCGGCATGCTGGTACTGCTCATCGAAACGAATGCACTGACCACGATACAACGGGGGGTTCAGCGCGTTTTCCCCGGTCCGGCGCGGCGGCAAGGCATCGCGCCGTTTACGGATACCACCCTGCCATTGATCATAGCGGGTGGAGAACGAGGACGCCTGACCCAGCGCCGCCATGATGGCCGCCCGGCGCAAGTAGCTGGGGAACTTGGGAAAGTGCCGGTCGAAATAGTGGTATTGGGGATTGGGGTTCCGCGCGGTCGCATGAATCAGTCGTTCGACGACGGCGACAGGGAATGGTGCCGCGATGATTTCCTTTTGATGTACCCAGAGCACGCCGATCAGCGCGCGGCAATAGGCCCGGTACAGCGCCGTGGTGCTCAGCACCATGCGCCGCTGCTCCTCCGTAGCAACAAGCGACCACCGATCCGTTCGCGTGACTTTCTGCATGTAATTATACTATCCTTACAACGATGGACAAACAAGCCCGCTTGACCCCCTCCTGGCCTACGGCCCAGCAGGGGGAATGCGCGGGCGGATGTTCAATTTCCAAGGATGGGTACCGGACAGAAAACCGGACAGCGATCAAAGAAAAACCCCGGTGCAAGATGCACTGGGGTTGGAGGGGTCGGACTAGAAGGCCCAGGGGCTATCAGGTTTCATCCCCATCCGTGTTGCTGGATCTGGTTCTGGCACGTCTTCCGTGGTCTCCTCCTCGTCTTCCTCCTCCTCAGTGTCCATCCCAAAGGTGTTCCGGGCATGGAATGTCCAATCTATGTCCGTATCGGAAACCAATTCGCCGGCACTGTATTCCCGTGTGCCAGCAAAGCCACCGCCTTCATCCAGAAAGTGGTGCTCAAACTCCGCGCCGGGATACATCGCGGCCAGAGCGTCGATGGCCTCGCTTCCCGGGGACCAAGCTGTGGAATATGCAGCCTCGATGAAGGGCTCTGCCGGATCATTGATGGATCCCCAATAGGCGTTCCATTTGGTGCCCCAGTTATTGACCGACCAACCGTACCAGGATTTGGCATGGTAGTTCTCCAGGTTGCGAACACCCTGGAAACCAGCCTCGATAACATCCGGGCACCAATCCAGCCCAATGGCAATGGCTGTAGGAATATCCAGATCCTCCGGCAGGGGATCGTCCGGATGATCCTTTGCCAGACGAATAAGGTGATCAAATTTTCCATTGAGGATATCCATTCCCCAAGCAATGCCTGAGCCCTCTACTGTATCGGCCAGATCTTTGGGCATCGGGATTATGGTGTCGAAATCAAGACACGGTTCTGTTTTGCCCTCTGGAACCCGGAAGTGCTTTGCCCGGATTTCGTCCAGAAGCGGCTTGGGCCCGGTGATGTTCAGAATATTGCTGGTGTGGTTCGGCATGGTGTTACTCCTTTCGAAAATGGGCGGAATGCCCGATAATTTCCGAAAGGAGGTAGCAGACAGATTTCCGCACAGCACGGAGCCAGGCGGACCATCCGGGCAGACGGAGCGGCCGGGGGATTGCGGAGAGTGTTAATCGATTCAGGAAAAACCCCGCTACACATTGCACCGGGGTTTTGGGTAGATCTGCAGGCTTAGTGAGTGGTGTTCGGACCATCATCAATCTCGTCGGGAAACCAGAAACGGCGATCTTGTTTCTCGCGCTCGTTCGACACCATCCCGACCCGTGCCAAATACTCCACATCATTCAGAATCAAATGATGATTAATATCGAACTGATACTGTTTCAGCAGCACCCGACGCGCGCCCAGCACGGCCTGGAACTGATTTAAGCCATTGGCTTTGTGGGCCTTCACGGACGCCGCGTACAAGTGCAACAGTGAGGCCAACTCTTCCGGGGTCCTGGTGGTATCCGGCGGAACCGGCGCGGTTTGCTCCCTGAGCCCACGGTACCGGCGCTCGCATTCGATAAAGTATTCGCGGGCTTCGTGTCCCCTCCGTGACCGCTCGATCATCGACAGGTGCTTGGCCATGTCGAGGGTCAGGGCGTATTCCGTGACATTATGTCCACCACGACCTTTGCTCGCCAAAACGGGCGAGCAAACATTTTCTTTCCGGCCTTTGCTCGCCAAAATGGGGGAGATCAAACCTTCAAGGCGAATGTAATCCTTCCCCTCCACAAATCCCCACTGTTTGATCCGGTTTTTGATCCAGTTCGTAAAGTCACGCCCGACCTCCAGGAATGCATGCAGGTCGCGAGCGTTCACGGTCTTTTCGCTGCGGCGACCAACCGCTTTCTCGGTAATCACCAAGGGATTACGTTCCATCGGGCACCTCCTCAGAATGAAAACAGGTATATTAAAGCGCTTTTTTACGACCATCCGCAACCTTCGGTTTCTCCGTGGCTTTCGGGCCATCCGGCATCCCCAATAACCCCTCATGACTGGATAAAGACCGCGACAGATCCGACCATTGACCCAGTATCCGCTCCCGCTTCCGCATCAAGTCGGCAATCTCCCGCAAACTCTCCTGCACCACCGGCGCACCTTCGGCCCACCCGCCGGAACGCTTGGCCCTTCTGGATAATCCGTTGAGCGGCAAGACCGTATAAAACCAGCGGGACTGCCCGGAAAAATGCCGCATCAACCAGATCACCACATCCGGCTGCACCGCCCCCAGATACCGCCCAGACATGGGCCGCCACACCAGCCCCAAACGGCCACTCCAACGCGGCTGGTGGCGATCAAGCCGCTCCCGTTCCTGGTCCAGGCGGGTGTCGATGTGGCCTAAAAGACGGATGGTCCGGGCTCTTTGCAAGGCGAAATATTGAAGCAGCGCGGCGTCGGAGCCGGGTGGCAAGGGGGGTTGCTGCGTGGAATACCGAACCGGGGCCTCTGGTGCCCCCTCTTCCACCGACCATTTTTCATCAAGATCAGGCATGGCATCCTCTCAAAAAATCCGTCCGCAGGACGTGATATCGCCCGCTTAGGGCGTGAAAAACAAACAAGGGGCCGCGATCAGCGACCCTTGTGCGTAGTATGATATTATAAGGTTGGTCGGGCAACCAAGCGAAAACCATAAACACTTTAACGTCCCATACAGGGCTAAATTGTCCTAAAAAAGCCCATACAGGTCTTATGGCGGAACATAAAGCACCATAAAGTTCTCTGCTGTACCATCTAGGGTTGTGTAGGTTTTTTAGGCACTAACAGGGGCCGAAATGTCCAAAAAATGAACCATAAAGGTTGGTTCGGAGCCATAAAGAGCGTTGTGCCGCTTGACGGGGTGGTCACCGTCTCCCATAATCACGCATGTTCATAGTATATTAAGGAGCCTCAAATGACGTGCCTGGGAATGGATGTGGGTCACTCTTCGGTAAAGCTGTCCTGGAGATGTCCTGACGGCAAGGTGGTCAAGCTGATGATCCCATCGGTGGTGATCCCCGCCATGCGGATTACGGACAAGACGGCGGCGGACACGGCGCTGGATGATACGGTGGACGTGGCCGGCAATACCTACTTCATCGGCAACACGGCCTTGCATGAGGTGGGCAATTTGCGGGTTTCCGGTCTGCACGACCGCTGGTTAGACATGAAGGAATTCCGTGCGCTTGTCCAGGGCGCCATCGACAAGGTAACGCGGAACGCCGGCAAGATAGAGCGTATTGTGACCGGCCTGCCCGCCTCCACCTTCCATGAACAACAACTCAAGATGCGGAACATCGTCAGCGCCTGTCTGGATACGCAAATCCGGGTCTTGCCGGAGCCGAACGGCATCTACCTGCAACACATGATTGGTCTGGAGGGCGGCGTTCGCAAGGATCGCGTGGTCAACGCCGGTATTGTGGCCATCGGCCGGTACACTACCGACTTCATGGCGTTGCTGGATGGAAGGTGGGTAGAGGGCGTGGCGGGATCCTGCAGCGGTATGAGCCGGGCTGCCAACCTGTTGCTGAAGCAGTTGAAGAACGAAGGCCTCGACGTGGATTATCTGGATGCCGACGATGCATTATGGAAAAGGGAAATCCGGAACTATGGCAAAACCGTGGATGTGAGCCGGGATGCCGATCGTGCCCTCTCCATCCTGGGATCGGAAATCTTCGATAGCGCATCCGCGCGGTTTGGTGACGTGGGGCGCAAGCTGGAGAAGATCTTTGTCGGCGGCGGCGGCGCTGATTTGCTGATCGGCGAGCTCACGGAATACTGGCCACAGGCGGAATTGGTGGAAGACCCCCGCTTTGCCGTGGCGGAGGGGTTCCGGCGCCTTGGGGAGTCGCTGTGATGACGCTCAAGGCCACCCTTCGCTATAGCAAGGAGATCGCGCATGGATCTTAAGAGGGTGTCGTTTTACTTGTACGCGGAAGACGAGGATTTGGGTCAATGGCTTTCTCGGATGCCCAATCGATTGAAATCGTCCTTTGTGAAGGCCGCTTTGCGCTATGTCATGAACAACGGCCTGGAAAAGCAGATTTCCATGGACGCCATCATGATGGCTTCGCCCGTTCCAAGGGCGCGTCGAAAATCAAGCGGGCCCGCTGACGGGATGGCGCCTGAGACGCCACAACCGCGCCGGGCGGTGTCTGCGGAAGTGCCATCGCGCTCAGAAAGGGCGGAAGATCCGGATCGTAAACAGATGACCACATCGCAGGCTTCGCCACCAGCGCGCGCGCCGGCGCCCTCTACGCCACAGGAGATGTTCGCGCCACGGTCTCAAAATCGGCACGGTTGGAAAGGACCGATGCTGCAAATCGGGGAATCGCTGGATCTGGCTCTCTGGGAAACCATGTCGGAGGAAGAGAAGATTGCCTTTACCTTGGCGCATATGCCAGACGAGGCGTCGCAGGAAATACGGGATCGCGCCATCAAAACGTTATCGCCCAAGGCCAGGGACATGCGGGAACTGGAAGAAATGTGCGCCCTCATGATCGCCACGGGGCAGTGATCGCTAAAGGAGATTGGCATGATCGTCGTGTCGTCGGAACATATTTACGGAGAAACCATCGTTACCAGTCTGGGCACGGTGAGCGGGACCGCCATTTGTTCCCGCTCCCAGGCGGGTAATTTTCTCGGGAAACTCAGGGCCATCGCCGGCGGGCGCATGTCCGGGTATGAAAAGATCATGCGGGAAGCCCGGGACGCGGCCATTGCGGAAATGATCGCGGACGCGAAAAAGAACGGTGCCGATGCCATTGTCGCCTTTCGTATTGCGAACGGTGGAATGACGGTTGGCGACGACGATGAGTTTGTTGAAGTGTTGGCTTATGGAACGGCGGTGCAGATCAAAAAATCTGTCTAAAGAAGCGGTTTGATACAAGAGGTTGCGAACCTTTTGTTTTTTCACTAATCTAATGTTCGGGTATACGAAACTGATTGGTGAGGTGTGTTATGGAAACCATCAAAAGGTTGACCTTTTCGTGGGTGCGATTGCCGTTTGAAAGCGGGAAACACCTGATGGCGCAGAATCTGAACAAAAGCGACTGGGTGGCAACCCGCGTGGGAGCCTGTACACCATTCGCCCTGATCACATCAAACGACCAGCTACAGATCAATGCGCGAGTAAATGGCTTGTACTGGGTACATTTTGATGGGGCAGACATGCTTTTGGATCAGGCGTGGATGCCATCGCGAATCGAAACCAAAGGGATGAAATATCGGTTTGTGGATAGCCTCGTATCTTTGGTTCGCGCACAGTTTCCGGAAGCGCAAATGATCTATTTGCGGGCTCACGGGGAGAAAGGCGCCGGACTGGATCGCGACGCGAGCCAGGAAGACCGGCTGGCTTGGGCAAAAGCCCGTGTGCAGACTTTGGCGGTATTCGCCCGCCACCCGGCTGAAAGGGCGCCAGAAAAAACGGTGACAGCGGAAAGGAGAGCAGTGGCACCTGCGAGCCTGGTTGGTTTACACAAGTTGACGGAGCGTGTTGCAGCTTTTTGACGAAGAAAAACCCCGGTGCAAAAGCACTGGGGTTGGGGTGGTCATACCGTAGGTTTATCGGCCCGGTGTTTCTGAGCCTCTTTCTTTTCGTGCAGGGATGATTTGGCCGAGATGATTGCCAATGGCAACCCAACGACCAGGATCAGGGCAATTGAGATGAGTTGCCAAGTCACGAGATTCACGACACGTACTCAATTTGCCAAGTTGGGTGATAAGTTCTCACTCGTCTTTCTTCGCCCATACGCACTCGCAGATAACCATTGCGAGTGCCGACGATGATGCCATCACAACTCATAGATAAATTTCCGTCAGGCGTGAACCTAACCCTTGCACCTCTTTTGGCCGGTACCCCATACTGCTGGCGGATGTACTTCATGCCCATAACGCTCTCCTTTTGAATCTATGCCTCATAGGCCATAACGATCCAGGAAATTGCCTTGCAAGACAGGATAAACCCAATCGCAGCAAGGAATCCAGATGCATGGCCTTCCTTATAATACAGGGCCGCCGCCGCAGCGAGCTGCGTAAAACCTCCGGCGTAGGCCAATCGGTTGAAAGTTTTGATAATATCCTCACGGACACGTTTGTTGAAATACAGCATGCGGCACGCTCCTTATAGTTTTCAATACCAGTCAGGAGTAGCCGACAGGATTCCGTCCAGACAGGATTCCTTCCGAACCGCAGAAAACCCCGGTGCAAAATGCGCTGGGGTTGGGAGTGATCGCGCTAGAATGCCCAAGAGTCCTTCGGAATGATCCGTCGGCCTATGAGATGATTTGACCGGACGGAATTTGCAGCATCGCTGTCCTTGCCAGCGACAAATTTCCAACTGGCATCCGCGCCTTTCGATAATGGAAGTGGTGTGGCCCGAAGCTCGTCCAGGTTAAATCGGGTTGAGCTATCAAGATCCGTCCATCCAAAAGTGCCAGACCACCATCCAGATTGGGGTTCTGATCCCCGTGACTCGCTTTCCGATCGGATCGCATAATGCCCATGGATGCTGCTGTAATGGACGCAATGCATCCTGCAGCCAGGATAGGCAGCATTCGCCAATTGAACTGCTCTCACGGCATCTTCAGCATCAGCAACGAAACCCAGTGTTTCACGTTTATGAGTGAGGATAACTGTGTATTTATGCGTCATGACGTTTCTCCTGTGAAATGAGCATGCCTGTAAAATTCCAGGAAGAAGTAACGGACAGGAATCCGACCAAACCAAATAGAAAAACCCCAACGCAAAGTGCATTGGGGTTGGGGTGGATCAAAGGCTATCGGCCATTTCCGGATGCGATCTTCTCGCAGGCAAAGCAGAGCACGACATACGCCACGAAAACAACACTGGAAAACTCGCCCCAAAAGGTCATCTCTGTTCTCCTGTGCTGCTTATCTTACTTCGTAGGCGAACGCTTCTGTTACGCTACCGGCCTGGTTCTTGAGGACAAAAATCTCGCCCTTAATCTCCAGGATCGTGTAATATCCAGAGGAGATGCCGTTATCCGGGTCTTCCCAGAACACCTCATCCCCGACATTGAACCCACAAGGCTCTTCGGGTTCCAGATTTTCATGGGTCTCTTCCATAAGAAACGACCATGCGTGGTCCCGTGTGGCAAAAAGCGACGGGCATCGCTCCATCAAATCTTCCACGGCAGTATCCACATCGGGAGCCTGGCAGTTTCCAGCCAGGTAACCAGACCGGATGCGCCGAGCAACAGCGATCTGAGATGCGGCACAGGCACGCACAAACTGCCATACAGCGTCTCCCCCAACGCTGAGCGGCAAGCGGCTCTCCATGCATTCCATAACTTCGTACAGTGACTCCCCGCCATCTTCTGTCCAACCATCTTCGTCGGACCAAAAGCCGGCGCCATCTACTGCTGCCTCACTTGCGGAATAAATCCGAAGCCATCCTGAATCTCCTGACTCGAAGACGGTATTCACCCGGCACCCGGGGTAGGCGTTTTCAGCCTGCTCCCGAGCGTGGGCTTCGTCGTCTGCTTGGTTGCAGCAGAAAATCTGCGCGACGGGCTGGTCGGTGATTCCGGTAAGGATTACGGTATATTTCTGGTTCATGATGCTTCTCCTGTCAAAATGGGCGGAATGCCCGTATTACCGATGACAGGTAGCAGACAGGAATCCGTCCGGTAGGCATAAGAAAAACCCCGGTGCAAGATGCATCGGGGTTGGGGGGGGTCAATCCAGACCAAGGACCTTCACAGCGTCTCGCGCTGCTTCGATCATAGACGAAAAGCTCATGTCACAAGCGTTTTTGCCATCGCCAGAAATCCAGTCCCACATGCCAGCAATTTCAGGCTCTTGAACTTGAACGAGGCTAACCCCGTTATGATGACAAAGTTCTATGGGATCCAGGATCGTGCTCAAGCCATCGGTCCTGATAAACGTAACGCCGGGCTGGGCGCGCAGAAACTCGGGTGAATGATCTTTGCCCGTAACCCATACGGCAGATATGATCTTGTTCCATGTCCAGCTACCTTCAACATCTCCATCAGCTTGAAATTGTTCCATATTCTGGTTGATACGGACATAACGGATTCGGACGCCAACCACGTCAGCAAGCGCGTGCGCCAAATTATCCATGTTCGATACGGATCCATCTTCCTCAAAATCCGGGTCAACGGTGGCGACTTTTGTCCCGTTCACTACAAGTGCGATATCGTCCAACCCCTCCAGCTCTGCAATATCAATCGTTTGGATGTTCATGGGTAAAGCTCCTTTCAGAAAAACCGGCGATATGCCGTGGATTCATTCCGGAGAGAGATAGCAGACAGGAATCCGTCCGCTGGACGGCGCGGCCAGCGGATGCCAAATGCCAATGGCAAATGCCCAGGGCTCCGTAGGGCTCCAGGCG
The DNA here is from genome assembly GCF_000021485.1 of Acidithiobacillus ferrooxidans ATCC 23270. Classification (NCBI taxonomy): domain Bacteria; kingdom Pseudomonadati; phylum Pseudomonadota; class Acidithiobacillia; order Acidithiobacillales; family Acidithiobacillaceae; genus Acidithiobacillus; species Acidithiobacillus ferrooxidans. The sequence continues at coordinate 1,139,525 of NC_011761.1, read as the reverse complement.
AAGAAAAACCCCAAGGCCGAAGCCATGGGGTTGAGGGGGTCAGCTTATATGCGTTTCTGGGCGTCCAGGACGGCCCTGGCTGCATCCGCCGTGGTGAATGCCATCCCAGCACGATAAAGCTGCTGCGCGTCATGCTGGCTCAATCCTGAGCCAATACACCAGCGGTCCACTTCAGATCGGACGATACAGAAAAAAGCGTCCCCCAAGTCGAAGGTTGGTGGCGAATAGTGACGTCGGATGGTTGCCACAACATCAGCAGGCTTACAAACTTCACATTCCCAAGAATCCCAGAACGCCTTTTCGCGCATGTACTGGTCTTGTGGTATATCCCAAACCAGCCGTGAGCCGCAAGACATGCAGGTCGGGTTAAAATATAACGAATTTCTCACGCGTCTTCTCCTTTGCAAAGGGTTTCCAGATACTCTGTTACCGCAATCGTGAGGTCTGGAATGTCCGTTGGTGAAATGGCTACTGGCGAAATAAATGCCGCCACTCGCCCCTTGCCCGCCATAAAGAATCTCACGCCGGGGAATAAGCGCTCGCCTTCGTCTATTTGTTTGTCGGAAAAACAAACGCGCGGCTGCAAATGTTTGCTCCATACCGTTCCTGGCATGGAAAACAGCGTGCTTTCCCCATCTTCGATACCATGGATGGTGTACAGGCGGGCTATGGAGACATGCTTCCCGTCCAGCGCCGCCAAAACATGGTCACGGAAGACCTGTGCTTTTTGGTTGAGCCAATTCCGGTAATCGCTTTCTGTGATTTCCTCCAGAGGAGGAGTGAGCGGCTGAAATGGCGCGATATAATCCCTGCACCACTTTCCAATTTCAGCGGCGGTGAGGTGATTGTCCACCAGATCGATGATGTCCTGAGCCGGCACACGATCACTTCCCTCCAAAACGCCATGTTCCTCAGTCATTCCGTTGTCGCGGAACCGGAAATAGATCGTTTCCGCCTTGTACTCGAAATACTCCGCGCTGCTGGAGTCGTAGGGGATCCCCATGGCGGAGAGATTGGCGACAATACTCACTTCGCCGTTTTTGCACTCGTCCTCCGCGTAAAAATAGACTTTGCTGTTGGGTTCCAGCTCAAGTCGGGTGCCATCCTCCTGAGAGAATTCGGGCAAGAACTTCAGTGCCCACTCCGGAAACCGCACATCTCCGTAAAATGAATCAGACATCGTACTTCTCCTTTCGCAAAATCGGCAGGATTGCCGGGATCATTTCCGGTTGTGGGTACCGGACAGGATTCCGCACAGACGAAGGGCGGGGGCGGCCGGCGGATGCCAAATACCAACGGCAAACGCCAAAGTCCATGCCGTGCTCCAGGCAAAGAAAAACCCCGATGCAAAACGCATTGGGGTTGGTGGGATCGGGTCAGAAAGCCCAGGTGTCTTGTGGCTCGACGGTAACCGGAATCATGGGGATGTCATTCAGAAACGCCATGCATAGCTCAAACTTATTGCCGCCATACTTCAGCGCATCCTTGAGCGCCGCCAAAGCCATTAAAAGATCGTGATTGGTATTGACGCACCGATCACGATAATTCTCCCAAAGATGCTGTTTCAGTTCAGTGATCTGATCATCGACACCGTTCCTAAAAACGCACTCTCGTCCATCAACCCAATAAAAATGGATCACCGATGCGTCCTCTTCCGGGTTTTCCGGGAAGGCGGATCCACCAAGACAGGTCTCCTCCGCATGCTCAATATAAATTTTCACCTTATACTCCTTTGGCCGGGTGACGGCCCTCGTAAAAAATAACCGCGTCCGGATTGACACCGGCCAATAGATTCAGCCACCACTCATTCCCACGCAGGGCTTCGTGACGGTCGCGTACTGTTCCTATAAACCTGTACAAACCTGTACAGAGGATTTATCCGCACACGGTTGATAGGTTTTCGCCTGCAACTCGTGCCTCTTGACGCTCAGTTGCGCCGGAGATCGTGCCAGAAGAATACGTCGGACTTCCTGGTGGGGAGTGAACCGAGTGATCTCGGTATCTTCGTACCTTCTCAGCACGTTCAACGCAGCATTGTGGTCAGCCTGGAGCACATCCCCGTTCGCACGGTAAAATTTATCGGCCACGCGCTTGCCTTCCAGCAAGCCCGTCACCGAGTCCATTTGCGATGTATAGGCTGCATTCACCAAGCGATGTTCCGCCTGCCGCTGCGTACATACAGAGTCCAGGGCATCGGCGAGCACGCCTTTGGCCCATGCACTCATACGTCTGTTGTATTGCTTCCATACCTGCTTTTTGGCAATGGGAGAGGTTAAATCTTCTGAGACCACTACAGTCGCCTTATCCACAATCGTGTGAGCCGCCTGGAAAGCGATGGTGCGTAACCGCTTGCGGGTATGGTCTCTACGCCCGTCTATCTTGATACGCCCGAGGTTGCAGCGTTTGATGTGATCCGCTTTAACGATGCGTCCCGCTTCCCGATGCTTCTTTTCCAAAGCGTAGAGTTTGTTTCGCGCTTTACCCGTCGCTGATGTCTGATCACTATATTCCGTCAGCACCGCACCGAAGGCTTCCCCATGCGCAACACCATCGGAATCCGTGAAGGCTTCCGTATAACCTTTGTCGATGCCCATCATTTGATCACCACAAAGCCGCCCATCGCCTTTGGTGGCGGCATAGTGGATCTCCGTAAATCCATCCTTGACCACCACCCGAAGGTTGCTGCCCGACAGAGTGACGTTCTTGCCGCTGGACGTGGTGGTCAATCGGATTGGAGCGCCGTACTTCGCCGCGATATGAATGACAATCACCAGATGACCGTCCACGACTTCCGTAGCGTATTTGTCTGACCGGACCACGAACTGGTTGGCAACGGATGACTTTCCATGCCGGAAATGCTTGCGCATCTGGCGGTGCAAAAAATTGTCGGTGAGCCATTGGTCGTTACGCAGCAACGTAAAAAGTCGTTTGCGTTCAGCCTCATCCCCATTGCGAGCGGCAATGGCTTTGCGCACTTTTTGCATCGCAGCCGCCTTGTACAGTAGAACGTCGTTTACAATGTCCTTGGTGGTTTCATTGCGAATGGTACCGTCCACAGGGAGGGTGGAATACAAGCCTGCCGCCGAGATTTCTTTGCGGATATCGTTGGCAGACTTGCCAATAGTTCCCAGAGCGCCATACCGCCGCCAGATGTCCGCCCGCACATACCCCATGGCCTTGCAGATCGTCCGCAAAGCGTCAGGAATATCAGCCTGTAATGTGCGGGTAACGGTGATCATTGCAAAAGTTCCTTGGGTTCTGCCACCTTGTATTCCGGATAATCTTCCCGCAATTGTTTCTTGTATTTACGCATCCCATATAATCGGCAACTGAAGGTATGAACAATGGAGAGCAAGTCTTCAACCATCTCCTGTTGCGGAGACAAGGAATTTTGGTTAACAACCACGATTTCACAGCCATTTTCAGTAGCCAGATGCATAATGAGATCGTACCCAAATCGCACCAGTCGATCTTTGTGCGCCACCAGTAGTTTTCCAATTTCGCCGCGTTGCATACGGTCCAGGATGCCGAGAAAACGCTTGCGCTTGAAGTTCATGCCGCCGCCAATCTCCTGAACCCATTCGTCCACGGCAATACCAGCACCACGGCAATAGGTTTCCATTGCGTCCACCTGCGAGGCCAGATCGTCTTTTTGCCCGGCACTGCTCACGCGGCAATAGACGATTGTGGCTCGGTTTTCAGGGGCTCCGCCCAGCATGCGCCGCACATCCGATTCGTCGAAGTAACGATGTCCAGATGGAAGACGCTTGGCGACCAATTTGCCTTCACGCTCCCACCGTCGAACCGTCTGGGCCGACCGACCGATACGTTTTGCGAATTCACCCATGCTGTATGCTTTGCTCATAACGGATAACTATAAACATATTTGAATACAAATCAAGCATCAGTTAATCGCTCCATCATTGCCGGATACATGCACCTCGATGCACCGGGGGTGCCCAAGAAGGCTTTCCACCAGGCCTGCAGGTGGTTCTCCTTCGGCCTGGCGAACGATGTTCAGGTGCGACAGGTCAACGACGAAGTACACGTTATGCTCCAGCAGCTCGGCATAGCCATCCCAGGTGGACACCGTGTTTCCTGGACGTAACGACGGATACAGGCCTTCGATAGCCACCGGAACACCCGCTTGTTTGGAGAGGATGTTGGCCATCATGATTTGATCCATGATGGGCATTCCATTGCTGGCCGCATGAATGCTGTACGGCCCCCCGAGAAAGCGGAGCATGTCCACCAGGCGGGCCGTATATTCCGGGAAACGATGTGCCGTTCCCAGATCGTAGCTGCACGGTTCTTCCAGAATCCTGGCGTTGGCGTGCAGGCGGAACCGCGTGTCGGGATACGCTGCCTGAAGGGCCGCCACACGGGATTCATCCAAAATTCCGCCGCCGAAATTCTGCGGACAGAGTTGAACATGACCCAGATGGATATCGCCCAGAACGGGGTCAGAAAGACCTGCTCGCGCCAGAACCATAAATTCTTCCGGCGTATGACAAGGAAAACTGCTTCCTCCGGAGAGGTGCATCTGTATGTCCATTAGTCATCTCCGAAGCTGTGGCTGGTCAGGCTGGTGTCCACCACGTAATCGTAGTGGTCCCAATCCATGGTCGGGACGCCGTCATCCAGATCGAGGCTGATTTCCCCGTATCCCCCTTCGTTGTTTTCCCACCCTTCGTGATCTCCGACCAACAAATCATACAACTGATTCTGGATGTCGCTGGCCACTTCTTTGGGCAGGGAAAGGTCATTTCCTTGTCCATCCGCGAACGACATGGTGAAGCTGTCCATGGAGTCGCCGCTCCCGTGGTACTCCGCACGAAGGCTACAGGCGCCCGTCGCGCGCATGGCGGTGATGATGCGGGTGAAGTCTTTTTCCTGCATGGCATTTCTCCTTCAAAAAGAGGGCTGGGTGCCCGATAATTTCCAGAGAGGAATCGCAGACAGAATTCCGGACAGCAGACGAAGAAAAACCCCGGTGCAAGTTGCACTGGGGTTGGTGGGATTATCTAGGTTGGACCAACGCTTTCGCCAAATGCGCCATCCGGGTATTCCCAATGATCCAGGAATACAGGCTCGGAATAGCGCTTGCGCATGGCGATATCACGCCACTTGCTGGAAACCATGGGGTACGGTTGGCCCTGATTCGCACGGTCCGTTACCGATTGGGTACGGTGGATGGTGACGCCGAAGATCTCCTCATACTGAGCAATGGCACGAAGACCATCGGGATCAATGGCACGGATGGAAGCCCATTGATTCGGGCTGCCGAAGATGCACTTCATACAGGACACCCGGCCAAAACCAAGCCAGTAGGCTGGGTGCGGGTTCACCTTGTGGCGCCGGATAATGTCCCATACTTCGGCCTCCGCCCATGCGTGGACGGGGCGCCAATGGTCCACATGCCGCAGCGCCTTGCCCGCCCTTCGATCGGCCTTGTGGGCCTCGAAAGTGGCGTACTTGGCACGCCCGGGGGATTCCTCCGCGCGCTCGCCAGTGACTACCAAGGTGCGTTTCCCAACAAAGCGCGGGTCGTTACGGATAGCGGCCGCAGCGACGTCGATCTTGAGATATGCCGAGCACCAGCGTACCGCAAGGTTCCCAGAAACCTGGGGGAACTTTTGCCGGGTGCCCTGGGGCCCGAGCCCGCCGATGGTGTGCAGGCCATCGGGCGCCTCAAAGTGGATGGGAGCGGTGGGCGAGCGATCCCGCAACATCTCCCGTTCAAAACCGCCTTCCTTCCAGGAAAAGAAAATCGGGAGGCAGAAGTGGGCGGCGATGGTAGAGCAATAATCCTCGGTCACCGGCCAGTCCATAAGGGCACCGTCGGCACCATCAATCCGATGGTGCCAAAGTTCCAGGCGTTTTCTGCTTACGCCCAACTCCAGCAAATGAAGCAGGCATGCCATGGAGTCCTTGCCACCAGAGAAGGCGACAAGAATGTGATCGTAGCTGTCGAGATCCGGCGCGTTCGATCTGGCGAGGCATTCGCCATCATATAAAGGTGATTCCTGACAAAGGTGGTTCATAAGGTTTCTCCGGTCGAAATGGGCGGTGTTTCTGTGAATTTCCATGGAGAGGTACCGGACAGAAATCCGCACAGCGACAAAGAAAAACCCCGGTGCAGGATGCACTGGGGTTGAGGGAGATCAGGAGTGCCTAAAGCTGAGCTATGACCGATGGAGCTGCCGACGCAAACAGAAAATCAGGGATTTTCGCATCGGCAGCTTGGCCAGACACGCTCCAGCGGTTGAGCAACATTTCCATAGATCGATCGGTTGGCCAACACCTGAAAATGGCGTGGATACGGATAATCGCCACCTCCATCACCATCAGCGGGTTATCACACGGCGATGGGCAATCCTTCGACGGATCCACCACCATGCTCCAATAGCTGCCGTCGGCCTTTCTAATCCTGTTTCCCCAAATATCCAAAGCGGCATCATAGGAATGGGTTTCCATAACCAAATTATTGCCCGTGTCGTGGAAAATGATATGGTTGCTGATGCCGCTGGCGAGGCCCCAGAGCGTTGTGGGACACTGCATAATGGAAAGACGAAATGCCTGCATGATACCTCTCCTGTCGAATGCGGCGGATGCCGCGATAATTTCCAAAAGGGAGTACCAGACAGGTTTCCGAGCACACAGACGAAGAAAAACCCTCGATGCAGGATGCATGAGGGTTGGGTGTGATCCGGTCAGAAGGACCAGCGCGCTTGCGGTTCTATGCGATGGCAAGCCGCATCGATTTTATCCATATTGTCCAGAGAAACTGGCTCTTTCAGTGTCATGTTTTCCAGAGACTGAATGATTTTTCGACGCGTGAATGAAGGCAAATGAACATCGCTTGGTATGAATACAGCCGGGTGGCCAGGCTCGAAGAGTAAGGCTGACCCATCGTCTGGCACAGCAGGATCACCGGTCATCCCAAAGAAAACGTAAGGGAATTCACGTTCTAAAACGTCCAGTTGCCGCGTGTTGAACCACGAATTGTGGCGCTTGCTATCATCCTGACGAGACTCGATAAGATGACCAGTCACACCAAAAATATTGCAGAATCCGGGGCGAACGTGGTCAAAAGCATAGCAAGTTGTTTTTCGATATACGTTTGTGATGTTCGCACGGAAAATGCGTGGTTTGCAGGAGCGCCAATCCTGATATTCCTGCTCTGGGAAATCCCGTATGTTCGGTTTTAGCGGAAGCGTGTCATTATCAATGTCCAGGCAAAGCTTCCGGATGGTTTCGAGTGGACGCTCTCCATCAAGCAGCTTGATCAGCTCCCCAACGTCGAGGAGCCTATCACTTTCGCAAACGTGCAGCGCCTCCGTGCTTCCGTCCTTGCGAGGCCTGTTATATACGACATAAGCAGGATCCCCATCAAGCGCTTCACAGTGGTGGTCGTAAGGAATACCAAACCGCTCCAGCGTTTCAAGAAGATCTGGTATACCGTTTTCTGATTCATTATCAACAAAGGTGATCACCTTGTCGTCCATGGTTAAAGAAAATCTGCTTGTTCCATTCTGGTATGGCGTGTTTGGCAGATATTTATTGGCCCAACGCGGGTATATTACAGACGTTTTCACTTTGCTCATGGTATTGCTCCTTTAGAAAACCCAACTTGGTCCGCAGATGCCAGCGACAGCCTCCATACACGCTTTCCACGATGTATCTGGATTGTGATACACGATCATTCCCGCGCTACAAAGCCAATCCTCCAGGTCGTGGGCCGCGCTCACTGAGTTCACTGTGTCAATAAGCTGCACGGCGATCATCTCGGTCAGTGTCAAAATGGGCAATTCAGACATGATGGACGAACTACCTGCCCATAAAAGTTTTCGCCGTTACGGCCGATTCGTATTTGTAACATCGCGCACCTCCTGTGCGAATCCATTCCGGATGGAGGTAACAGACAGGATTCCGGACAGCGGGCGAAGAAAAACCCCAAAGCCGAAGCAATGGGGTTGGTGGGATCAGGGTTATCCGAGCTTCATGATGGAGCGGAGTCCAGATTTCTCTCCTTCGGTCAGCCCGTCTGCGAAGCCAAAGCACATGGCCTCCCAAAGCGGCTCGTTCGTGGCGCTGAAAATGCCGCTCTTGACCAACTCGGAAATCCGAACCAGTCCCCGGGTGGAGATCGGCGCGGACAGTTCGCCGCCAATGAAAGCCGCACGGCTCTCTTGCGCGGTCTTCAGCAGGATCTCCCGAATTTCATCCGGAAGGGCCGTGCCGAATTTTCCGACCAGGATGTCGTTTTCCTCATCCTGGGTCGGATATCCAACCTCCAGGAACAGGAACCGGTCGAGAACGGCCGCATCCTGTACGTTGCGGGCCCTGTAGGTACCCGTCTCATCCCCACGTCCACGGGTGTTGCCCGTGAACGCGATCCGGAAGTCCTTATGCGGGTGAATCACTTCACCCGTTTCAGGAATCACCAGGGGGGATCCCTCCAGAACCCTGTTGAGGGTGATCGTGATGGAAGGCGGCAATGCGTCGCCTTCATCAAACACGATCATCTCCCCGTTGCGCATCGCGCGCACCAAAGGGCCAGGAATGAAGCGGGTGCTTCCGGCGTCCAGTCCCATGTAGCCTACGATATCCGCGCGCTCCGTACGGACGTTGCACGACAGTGTGGTGCAGATCCACCCCAGTCGCGCGGCCATCTGCTCCGCGAGGCTGGTCTTGCCGGATCCGGCGGGGCCTGCGAGGTAGATGCTGCGACCAGCCTTCCCGTCCATCCAGATCAGCGCCTTGCGGAGCAAGGGCAGCCGGAACACGTAATTACTGATGATCTCGGGAACGCCGGGATCGGTGAGACCCTTGGCCGGAAACTGCTTGCCGGCCAGAGCGGGGATGCCAAAGGTTACGCCAAGATCTATTGTAGGTGTTGCCGTTGCCATGGTACTTCTCCTATCAAAAGGGCGGCTGGAGCCGCGATCATTTCCGAAGTGGAGTACCAGACAGGAATCCGCACACGTTGGCGGGCACCGGCCAAAGAAAAACCCCGGTGCAAGATGCATCGGGGTTGTGGTGATTGGCGTCTTCAGGTTTTGATCAGGCGCTACCACCTGGCGCCAATAACGCCCTGGAAGCAACTGTGGAATCCAGGGCCTGATCCACCGTGTTGCGATCGAGGTGTGGCGCGTATAACGCTATGAAGGTGTATAGATACCCGCGTAAATAGGTTCCCTGCCTCAAGGCCAGGTAGGTGGTGCTGGGATCGAACAGGTGACTCGCATCGATCACCTCCAGTTTTGTGTCCCGTACAGGGTCATAAGCCATTTGGGCGACGATGCCTATCCCCAACCCCAGTTCCACATACGCCTTGATGACATCGGAGTCTATGGCGGAAAGCACGATGTTGGGGGACAGGCCGTGATTGGCGAAAGTCTTGTCGATCAGGGAGCGCCCTGCAAAGGCCTGGTCGTAGGTTACTATGGGATGGGCGGCGACTGCTTCCAGCGTCAGTGGCTGGCTTTGCAGCAGCGGATGGCCGGTGGGTGTGATAACGACGCGATTCCACTGATAGCAGGGCAGGGCGACAAGGCCCGCGTAGGAATTCAACGACTCCGTTGCGACCGCCACGTCTGCCTCCCCCGCCGCAAGCATCTCCGCGACCTGGGTAGGATTGCCCTGGCGCAGGCGCAACTGAACCCCTGGGTAGCGTTCCGTAAAGGTCTTTATCGCCCTGGGCAAGCTGTATCGGGCTTGAGTATGGGTGGTGGCGATCACAAATTCCCCACGATCGCCCTGAGAAAACTCCTGACCTACTTTTCGGATATTCTCGATATCGCCGACTACCCGCTGTGCAAAAGTGAATATCTGCTCACCCGCCGGGGTCATTCCGATGATGCGCTTCCCTTTGCGCACGAAAAGCGCCACATTGATCTCCTCTTCGAGGAGTTGGATCTGTTTGCTCACCCCCGGTTGTGAGGTATACAGGCTATCGGCGGCGGCCGACGCATTGAAGTTCTGGCGCACCACCGCGCAGATGAAACGAAGCTGTTGCAGGTTCATGGTCTGCTGCTCACCCAAGCCGGTTGGCCTGTATGGCGATAGGTCAGCAGTTGCATCAGGTTCTCTCTATATCAATGGCGTAACGCTTGATTTTGTTGGCCAGGCCTACCCGGGAAAGGCCAAGCGCCTTGGCGGCGCGACTTTGATTGCCGTGGAAGCGTTTCAGTGCGGAGATGACCATGCCGCGTTCCAGACTTTCCGTATGTTCCTTTAATGTGCCACCTTCCGTTTGGCTTGGATTCGAGTCGGCATCCTTGGAAAACGGTTGTCTGGGTAAGTTGTGGATGGGTTGGCGATGCTCGCGGGAGATTTCACGGTATTCCATCGCCCGCTTCAGGCTCAGTGCCACCAGATCCGGGAACAGCGGCTTGCGCAGGTATTCGTAGACAGCGGCCACATGCAGGGCGTCGGCAAACTCGCTGGAGTCCGTACCCAGGCCACACAGAAATCTTATCGCCGTCGGTTGCTGGGTGCGGAAGTCGAAGAGGCACTGGGCGCCCGACATATCCTCCAGTTGCGCGTCGCAGATGATGGCATCCACATGATGTGTACCGGCGAGGCGCAGCGCCTCGGCGCCACTGGAGACGATGATGCATTCATAGTGTATGGACAGCGCCCAGCTCAGGTTGCGGGCTTCCTGCTCGTCCGTCAGGGCCAACAAAATGGCTGGAACCGCACGCTGGCTTGCTTCCATATGTATCTCTGCGCGAAAAGGAAGTATGCAGTTAGTGTACTAACTTCCTTTGCATTGACGCAAGATGAAGGCTCCGGCGCGCGCTCTGCATCCCCGCCATGAATAGCGAGGTTTCCGCGCACACTGGATAAACGTCCGGTAATAAAGAAAACCCCAGGTCCGGAGACGTGGGGTTGGGGGATCGTTAAACAGATTTTGGTTGATCGTCATCAGCCATGGAACCCGGCCCGCGAGGCGGCTCCGTCGCCGGTCGCGGTTTCCACCAGTCTGGAGCCACTTTTAATTGGCACCTGGCACAAGGGCAGGGATGGTCGTCCTCCGGCTGTCCCCGCCACCCAACGGCATATTTCATGATATACTTAGTGTTGTGGCCTGTTTCATCAAAAACATCCACTATGTCCTGCAGCCTGGACAAGGGGTGCATGCCACACACTTCTTCTTTTTGCCCATCGGGATGGGTAAAAATTAACGACCCGATGCGTGTCTTGTAAACAGGCTTTCCGTTGGCGATAAATCGTGTTTTCATCATATCTCTCCTGACAGGTAAGCGGCTGAATGCCGCGATCATTTCCGAATGGGAATACCAGACAGGAATCCGGCCAAAGAAAAACCCCGGTGCAGAATGCACTGGGGTTGGGATAAATCAGGAAGCCAGATCGAAACCCGGCTTCTTTTTCTCAAACGGACAAGCGAAAGGCGTCAATCAACGCCTTTCCCGCCTGATTTGCGGGAGCTTGGCCAGCGCGATCACCAGCAAACTGCGTAATCGCAAGTCCGGCATCGCCCAGCAGCACGTACCTCACATCCACTCCGTCGTTCAACAGGGCTTTGTCCGTGGCCTGGGTGGCTACGACATCTGCATCACCATCGGTGAGAACGATCAAGATCCTGCGCTCCTGGTCACAATACACCAGGTCCGAGCCAGCCAGATTCATGGCTTGCGCCAGGCAGGTTCCGCTCAGACAGGACAATTCCCACTTCTCGTTCTGCCGTAACGGCGCAGAAGAAAAGTCACGACCTTTGCTGTACGTGCTCCCAAACCAGGAGATCGAGTATTCGATTCCCAAGGAGCTGAACAGCTTGGACAATGCCATCGCCGCAGCAGAAACAGCGTGAGCAGGAGCGCCTAGCGTTTTGGTGTCTCCCATGCTGCCGGAAAGATCCAACAGCACTTTGACGGCCATGGTGCGGGTATCCCCTTCCAGACGACGGGCAAATACCTGACCCGTGGTGGCGTGGCGATGCAGGGCCGTAGGCACGATGCCCGATGTGCCGGTTCGAGAGGTGAAAACCTCTTCCTGAGCTTGCGCCCAGAGTTTGGCTTCCAGCGGCCCCGCGATTTGACGATAGAGCATGTCAGCCGACGTTTTCACCTTGAACGCGTCGGAAACACGATGACGCGGTTCCGACTCAGTGATGTTCTCGTTCTGGTGTCCTGCGGCGATCTTCTGCAGGACTTGCTCGGCCATATCGGCGATATCGGACTTGTCGATATCGTCCTCTCCAGACGCAACCGCCTGCCGACAATTTTCGGCCTGGTCTGGAGTAAGATTACAACCTTTGCCGGGCCCGCTGGGCTGGGCATTGGATCCATCGCGTTGGTCACCGTCGCTCTGACCCTGGCTGTCGCCCTGGCCCTGGTCTTGACCCTGGCCTTCATTCTGGCCATTACCATCGCCTTGGCTTTCGTTCTGACCTTGGCTATTGCCCTGGCCCTGATCCTTGTCAGATCCATTGCCGTGGCCTTCGCCTTGACCCTCGCCGTTCTGACCCTGGCTGTCGCCTTGGCCGTCACTTTGATCCTGTTCGTCCTGTCCACCACCTTGACCATCACTTTGGTCTTGATCGCTGCCATCACCTGGATTCGAGTCGTCTTCACTCTGACCTTTATCCTGGCTATTACCTTGGCCTTGGTCGCCGCCTTGATCCTGGCTTTGCTCAGGCTGGGACTGGTCTGCGGCTTCCTGCAACAGGTCGGAAATGGCCTGTGCCGCAATCCAGGGGCCTTCCGGACCATGGCAGGTTTTGGCTATCACGGCTTTGTCCGCAATGACCAACACCCGATCCCAAAGATCGGAACTAAAAGCCTGTCGGGCAGCCGCTTCCCAATTGGTCGCGGCAGTGTCCAGCGTGTGCTGCCCCAGAAAGTGTGCGCGGTAGCGATACAACACCGCGAACGTCGCCAGAGTCCCAGGCGTGGTATCGTCCTTTGGAGCGTCCGGAAACCACTCAGCGCGGATACCGTAGTCAATGAGGTTGGCCAACAGCTTTGGGGCTCCCCGATACTGCTTGCCACCCAAGTTTTCAATCCGAGCATCCTCCAGGCTGTTTTGTAGCCCCTTGATAAAAGGGGTTCTGTTGACACCATCTGGCGGAGTGCCGTCATACGCCCCTTTCAGGAAGGTGTGTCGAATATGAAATGCTTCGTGAGCTACCAGCCCCAAAAACAAGTCCTCTTGTTCCTGGGGCCCAGCCATCGGCAATACGGGTAACACCACCCGCTTGCCATCGGTGTAAGCTGTGGAGGCGAATGGATCCACGGATACGGTAACCCCCAATCGCCGGCCCAGTGCTGCAGCCGCGATCCGCAACCCTTTCATCATTGTGCTCATGGTGTTTCTCCTGTCGAATGCGGCGACGCCGCGATAATTTCCGGAGAGGAATACCAGACAGGAATCCGCACACTGCGGAAGTTGATTGATGGCAAAGAAAAACCCCGGTGCAGGATGCACTGGGGTTGGGTGGGTCGGGTCAGAAAGACCAGGTACTCTGAGGCACGATGGACCGCACGGCTTCCGATAATTTGGCATCCTTGCTGTCGATGCTGTCCGCATACTCTGCCACGGTGCTCATTTCGCGCATACTTTTCAGGAGGCCGGACACAGCCGATCCCCCGCCGTGTCTGTGAAAACAGTCATAGACTTGATCCAAAATCTCATCCATGGCACTTGCCAGGGTGATGGATTCATCCACTTCGACTTGATCCTGCCATTTCAAAGGGCACTTCTTGGCTTTCTCTGCCATTTGGCCCATGGCGGTCTTTGTCGAAAGCGTTCGCTTGATGACGCGACTAGCGCCTATGACAGATCCATACAGGAACATGGCTTTATCAAAAACGGTCAGGCATATCCAGACCTTATTTCGTGGTCCAACATCCTGAAAGATATAGATTTCGCCTTTCATCGTTTCGCTCCTTGCGGTTTAGAAGGCCCACTTGGGGGATTGAGCCTCTGTCTTTTCAATCGCGCGGTTAATCGCTTTGTTTTGCAAGTCCGCCGGATAGGTGTTGTGTTCCTTGGCGAGTCGGACGAGCTCTTCCACCAGGCTGTTGGCGTCGATTTTCCCCTCAAGATGCTGCCGCAAGGTGTGCATAGTGTCCTGCCCAAGCTCATAATAAGCAGGATTTAACGGCACGAAGTCGCAGAGATCTTCGTCGGTTTCTGTATTTTTGGCGTAAACGATTCTGTGCCCGGACTGGTAATCCGTGCCATTAGGATCTTCCGCCTCGAACTGCAGGTCACCGTTATCGACAAGCGCGCTCATCTTTCGCTTTATGTGCTCCAAATTAAATTCTGGAGCTTCCATTTCGACATTGGCATAGCTGGCCACGTCGCAGCCCACGCAAACCTTGATTTTCATGGCTGACCTCCTTCTTCTTCATAGCGAAAAACCACGCCGGCCATCAGTGGCTCACAGGCCTTGATGTCAGCGTAGATCTCCGGGCTGGCCTGGAGGCATACCAGTCTGCCAGCAGCGTTCATGAGGCCGACTTCTTTCCAGCGGCCAGGAGTTTTCCGGTAGTCGTCCCGGGGTGAGGCGATGTTTCCATGGGCAGCGACGATGCGGCATTGGCCCCCTAGATCCGTTGTGGCGGGAACGATATAAAATGTGATCATGGCACTTTTCCTGATGTAATGCGGTGGATGCCGCGATGAATTCCGAAGAGGAGTTGCAGACAGAATTCCGCACGTATGCCGCCCAAAGAAAAACCCCAAAGCCGAAGCGATGGGGTTGGGTGGATCAGGTTAGAAGGCCCAGGGGGCGTTGGCTGAAATGGATTCCAGCGCTGCTTCAAGCCTGGAATGATCCGGCGGCTGAGGAATGGACGGTTGTGGAATGGGCCGCAACGGGGTGACCCGCCTCTCGTTGAGCAAAGCATCGATACCCCAATCATTGCCACCATTGATTACGAAGTTGTCAGCAACCTCTTGCATAACGGCGTCCATGGCACCTTCCAAGGAGGGATACACCTGGTCGTCCATCAGGATCGAGCGATTCCAATGGCTTGGATACTTGTGAATCTTGGTCGCCAGCTTATTTCGCCCTTCTTTTGGGGTTACAGCATACGTGCTTCTGCCACGTATTGATCCTGCCACACCGCCGAACATGATCCATGCGTGTTCTCCCGCAACCAGCAGCACCCAGATTTTCATATGAGGACTGTTAGGATCTTGAAGTACGTCAATCTCTGCAGTCAGCATTACGCACCTCCGGGCTCCGCGAGTGCGAACATCTTTTCTGCATAGTCAGAACCCGTGATAGAGCTTTCCTTGTAGACCAGAACATCGTCTCCGTTCGGATCCTCCACTATGTCCTCCGGAGTGTTGGTGCCTTCCACATCGAAGTCTGCGATAACCACCTGCAGACCAGCAGCTTCCGCCTCTGCATCCAGGTACGTAGCCTGAATTAGTCCACCATCCACTGTAATCAGCACTTTCATGGCGCTACTCCCTTTAGTTGAAATGGGCGAGATGCCCGCGAACTGCCAGACGGTAGTACCAGACAGGATTCCGGACGCCGCTCAAAGAAAAACCCCAAAGCCGAAGCAATGGGGTTGGATAGATCAGGCTAGAAGGCCCATTCGACGGGTTTTGCCGTGGATTCTTCAACGGCAATCACCTTGACAGACTCACGGATAGACCCTTCTTTCCGATACAGCTCACCTTCCCTGGTATCAATGCCGAGATCCTGCAGGAAGAGCTTCCAGTCAACCTGACCCTTTGACGACGATTTGGACACCTCCACCCCGCACCCCTGGATACGCCCAAGGTCTGGCAGATACTCCAGCAGCGCCGCTTTGACCGTGGCCTGTTCCGCGCTGAGAGCCGCCATCTGAGCATCCAGAGAACGGAACTTGGCCGCCAGCGCCGCGAAGCCATCCGGCATCTCCTCGTCAATGGCGTCCTCGTACCGTCGGAAATCCCGATTGGCAACCGCCTCCCAGAATCCCCGCTCGATGCGGATCAGTCCTTCGATATAGGCCAGATCCGGAAACACCTCGATCAGATGCGGCTCCGGGCTGATCTCCGGTCGATAGACGGCGAAGATGCATCGGGCAGCGCCGGACACCGCAAGCTGGTGTTGCACTTGCGGCCAGTAATGCTCTGGCACCTGGTCGCTCTCCACAACGGATTGGTAACCCAGTTCACCAGGGCACTTGATCTCCAGGATGGTTTCTCCATTTTCGGAGACACCATCAAAGGATGTCAGCATCCAGGGGTGTTGGTCGTGCTCGCCACACATGGGAACGAAGAACTCCCCCAGCATGTCGTTCACGGCATCCCTGGCGTATGGCTCCAGGTCATGGCCGCGTTGCATAATGGCCTCCTGGAACTCGTTGATGGGTTCCCGCTCCGCTCCCAGCTTCTCCGCCCAGAGCGTGCGCGGTTTCTTGAAAGGGCTGACGCCCATGATGATCGGGGCGTCGGATCCGCCCAGACCGCTTTGACGCCACTCCAGCCAGGCGTCGGTGTTCTGGTCCATATCATCGATCAGTTTCATGGTTCCTCCTTAGCTCGCCAGCGCGAGCATGGTTTTCATGGCTGTTCCTGTGGGCTGCTCGCGCCACGGGGTGTGCGAGACCAACACCATGTCGTTAACCTTGAAGCCCAGGCCGATCGGGTCCCCGTAAGGATCCATTCGGTCTGGGAGCGTAATAAACACTTCACCAGGCAGCACCGGGTTGGTTTCGACGGCGATGATGATAGTCGCCACCAACGTTTGGATCCCGGGTATCTTTTCGAGGAGGTGCATACCCTCCCGCAGATCTCCGGCACGAATTTTCTCGTAGCGATGGACGAGGCCGTCGCTACCCACTTTTTCCTGAATCATGGATTTCTCCTTTCGAAAATGGGCGGAATGCCCGATAATTTCCGGGGAGGAGTACCAGACAGGAATCCGCACACTGCGGAAGTCGATTGATGACGAAGAAAAACCCCGGTGCAGGATGCACTGGGGCTGAGGGGGTCAGGCTAGAAGGCCCAGGGAATGTCAGCGACGGGGAAAAGCCTGGCGATAAACTGTTTTTCCAGTGTTCGCAAGGAAAGTTCCGCATCCGGAAATATTCCATACGCGGCGTTCTGGTCAAAGGATCGCAAGGTTTTGCGAACCACGCTTTCCGCATTGACTGCGTATTTTGGCGTTTCTTTACCCAAGTCACGGGAAATCGCGCGCAACACTTCGCCATCTGATGCTTTTGTCTCTATTCGCACGGCTGGTACAATTTGCCGCCAGCCGCCTGGGAACATGGATTCCAGTCTGCCAGTTATGTGCTGACTGGTATTGGATTGGCAGAAGTGCATTTTGCTCTGAAGATCCCCATGAATATTACCCCAGTATTCATGCTGATATCCTGGCGCCTCATAATACACCCACAGTTTTTTGAAATCGCAAGACATACAGATATAAAGCAACATCATGCTTAATCCCTCCCGTCCATAGCCGCCAGAGCGTGCGGATAATGGCGCGCGATCACTCGGTTGCACTGATCCAACAATGGCAGAGCTTTGTCATGGAAAACAATATGTCCGGTCCCCTTTTTGTATATCTTCATGTGGAAATATTCCGTTTCCACTTCGCTGCGGACCCGCATGGGTCCTTCGGTCATCGCCTGGTACATGCCATTCCGGTGCTCTGGAATGGGCTTGCCGTCATAGACGGAAAGAATCCGGATCAGGTCGTCCAGAACGTCTGCCGTATTCGAGCTGACGCTCCCATAGGAGTTGATGATGTTGGAAACGATGATCTTGCGCCCAATACACAATGGGTTATTCGTCCGGTAATCCCAGGACAGGCGGCGAAACAAATCAATGATGCCCTCCTCCATCATGTCTGTACGCTTCTCATACAAATCGGCGAATGTTGCCTTGATGGCATCCATCTCGAAGGGTGGGGTTGCCGCCCGGCTGATTTGCCCGTCCAGATCTTCTTGCCGTCGCGCGGACATAAAGGCACGAATGCCAGACTGGTCCAACAGTGAGCGCCAGAATCTGGCGTCCACCTGTTTCATGGCGGAATCGGTAGATTCCCCAGGATTGGACAAGGTGAAGTAATACCCTCTGCCGCTGGACATGAAGCTTTCCAACACGGAATATTGCTCCATGGAGGCGGTTTTCTCCAGGCCCATGGATTCGTTCAGGAGCACGAAGGCCCCCATCACTTTCTCCCGGATGGTTTCCCGCGCTTCGATCATGGCAGGGACGGATGTGGTCAAAATCAGGTCTGCGTTCATGGTGCTTCTCCTATCAAAAAAAGCGGCGGAGGCCGCGATAAATGCCGGAGAGAAGTACCAGACAGGTTTCCGGACAAAGAAAAACCCCAAGGCCTAAGCCGTGGGGTTGGGGGGGTCCTATGTCAGCCTTGAATTTCCAATGATGCAGACTCTGGTGCCATGCCCATTTCCTTCAGGTAGACGAGGAGTCCGTCGGTGTCGCGGGGGTGTTTGATGAAGCCATCCCGCACGAAGCTCAGTTCACCGTCCTCTTCCTCCTCGTTGGACATGGTCAGGATGGTATTTCCATCCATGTCGTCCACATGAGCCTTGAAAACCCCGCGCTCATCCAGATCAACGGTCATGAGCAAGTGTGTGTTGCGATATTCGCTCGCATCCTTGTCCTCAATGCGTATCCAGCAGGATACCCAGGCACCGCCAGTGGTGTCGGCAATAACCACATCATCATCCAGCGCCATAGTGTCAAAGCTCTCATCCGCACGCGCTTTGGCCGCGAGCGCGTACGTGTTCGTGTCCACAGGCACCCCAAATACATGGACGCAATCCGTAAACTTGAGACCCTGTTCTCGCATTGCCAACAGTTGTTTTCTCAGCTCTTCCTGACTCATTATGCAACTCCTTTCGTTTACAGCATTCTTCCTGCCATGCCAACGCCAGTTTGTAGCGTACATCTTCCGGCATGACAACCCGAATACCTATGAGTGATGTGGCCGAAATGTCGGCCGTTTCTTTCTGCTTGGGCAACCTCCCGCAAACTGTGCGAGTTAATTCCGGAAAGAGATAGCAGACAGGAATCCGGACAGGTACCGGCCAAAGAAAAACCCCAAAGCCGAAGCTTGGGGTTGGGGTTGGTCGGGGAAGCCAATATTATCCGCGTTTCACATCGATGATGGCACCATCACCATACTCCAGGGTGGCGATTTGTCCGCGTTCCAGCGACAGGTTGGTCCATCGCCGGATCGCTTCGTCCCGGGAGAGACGCAACCAACGATAAATGCCCTCCACGCGGATGTATCGCGCCCGCAGGGTGTCAGGCACCTCGTTGGCGTGATCGCACCAAGCGTTGATACGGATGTGCGCCATGTCTTTCTTGCTGAGCATTCCCATGGTTTTCTCCTAAAAAATTCCATTGGCGAACAGTCGTGCTATTCCCTGAAGGAATTCCTCACGCGGTCCGCAAATTTTGGATATGGCCTCAGCAAGATGAAACGTGCTGGTTTTCAAGCCCATATCCTCAAGGCAAAATCGAAAGAGGAATGTGTCACGCCCACCGCTGGCAAGAAAATCCCGATATTCGTTTTCCCACTTTTCGGACAATCCGGATCCGCTATATACAAAGGCAGAACCGCCAGCTCGATAAATTACGTAAAATTCTTTCTTTGTGGATAGGTACACCACAATTGGAATCTGTGTCTCTGGTTTTTCCAGTACACGTATCGTGACCTCTTCGTGATTGCTCATAACGCTGCTCCTGTCAAAATGGGCCAATCGCCCGTAAATTACCGATGACAGATCGCGGACAGAAATCCGGACAGCCGGCCAAAGAAAAACCCCAGGTCCGAAGACGTGGGGTTGGGGGAGATCAGGCTAGAATGCCCAGGGCTGAACGGGATGAATCTCCGGAAGCGCGATGGGCATGGTTTGTTCAGGTGGGGTATACCCTTTGCGCTGGTCCAATTCTTTGGGCATGAAATTGCCGTAGATCGGGATTCCACGCTCGGCGAGCTTTTGGCGGACCAGTTGATCGGCGGTTTCGACGAATAACGGCTGATAACTTCGCAATCCAGACAGAACATGCAGAATGACGGCGTTTGCATTCCCTATATCGTGCATGGTAACCACTGGAACGATCTGTCTCCAGCCAGCTTGCACCTTGGATTCGGCGCGTTTAGAAACCGCTCCTCCGCATGGTCCGAAGTGGCACCCCTTGCTTCTCTGCTTTGCGCCTGCCCAGAAGATATAATCGCCACCTGAAGATTCGTAACAGCCAAAAGCCTTTTCCAGGTCCGGTGACATCAAAAAATACAAACCGTAAATATCTTTCATGTGTTCTCCTTTTAGAACGCCCAAGGCGCCTGTGGTTGAATATCGGGGATGGTGATCTGGGTTGGCGTGAAGGGCTCATGATTGATGAACTCTCCATAGACACACGGGCCCTTGGCATATCTTCGCAGCGTATCTTCCACCACCTGTTGCCCGGAAAACCTGGAAAGCGGTTGGGCGTGCAGGAGATCGGTCACAATGCGCTTACAAAGATCGTTCGCGCTAACGCCATCTTTGGTGTCGAGCACAACCGGTGGAATTAGTTGCTCCAGGCCACCGGCTTTCATCACTCGCCGGTAAACACGTTGATAAATAGGCGTTTTGATCGTTTTCACGGTGAGAGTAATCTTGCCAGGTTGCAGGCTGGTATAGAATATATTTTGTCCCGTTTCTGTTTTGTAGGCACCCCAAACGAACCAGTTGTGAAAGTCAAGTAAAACATGGAGCCTCATTCTCATAGCGTCACCCTCAAAAAACCCACGATGGACTTGCGGACCGCAAACCTGAAACGGCTTTATTCAGGTTCTCGGCGGCCAAAAGGCTGGCCTTGTCGCCAATGTTTTTCAGTAGATCATCGAAAGCGTACGGCTTCAGGTCGCCGCCATCGGGGATGGACTCCACCAGCTTTCGCATCTTGGTTCCGATTTGTTTCTCTGTGAGATCCGTATGGATATCCCGGCTGGCACCATGCAGAATACTGTGGTAATCGGGGTCCCGCTTGTCGTTGTACAAACTGTTCACCACGCTCGCTGGCTTGGGGCTGCTGAGTATGAATGTCCTGGTCAATAAGCAACCGAACATTGCCCTCATCTTGGTTTCCACCGGAGATTCTTGCTTCTCGTGCCGCCGGATATAACCAAAAAGATTGGTTCCGGCACCGTTTCCATCCCGCAACATCACAATTTCGTACAGCATGGCGCACCTCCTGTGCGAGTCAATTCCAGTGGACAGTAGCAGACAGAAATCCGCCCAAGAAAAACCCCGGTGCAAAATGCACTGGGGTTGGGGGGTCATGGGTTCATGTACCTATTCTGGAATTCTGGTCGCCATCAACGCTGCTCGACAGGGCGCCACCATTCTGGTGCAACTTTGGTCTGACATCGTTTGCACGGACAGGGATGATCATCTTCCGGTTGCCCGCGCCATCCCACTGAAAACTTTTCGATATACCTTATGTTGTGCCCGTTTTCGTCAATCACGTTCATCATTTCGGTCAGAATGGCAATCGGTCCCATCCCGCATACTTCTTCCTTTTGGCCGTCTGGATGGCTAAAGATGAGTGAACCAATCCGCGTTTTATAGACTGGTTTTCCGTTGACCGTGAATCTAGTCTTTTTCATGAGGGTTCTCCTAAAAGCTGTACTATTGTGGATCATTTCCGCAGGGACATTGCAGACAGAATTCCGGACGGCGCCCAAAGAAAAACCCCAAAGCCGAAGCTTGGGGTTGGTGAGATCAGAATGCCCAGGCGGAAACCGGAACTGGATCATGGGAGAGAACGGGCGATTCATCCTCAACCGGCGATTCGTCTTCCATCATATCCAGCAAGGGTGCTGGCACGGATACCCGGCATTCGCCACGATCACCGATTGCCAAGATCTCAGCCGGATCAGCCGCCGAGCGGATAACGCCGCTGACCACCATGGATGCAGCGCTTTGCCCGTCCGTGCCAATGGAAGACTCCGACTGGCTGATCACCTGGTCCAGCGCGGTGACCAAGCCACGGAAACGCCCATCCACGAAGGACAGAGCTTCCGCCTTTACCCGGATGCCCTTAAGAACGTATATCCCAGGCACTCCCTTAACCTTCCCGACACGCTTTTCGGCAAGCCAGGCACGGCAGGCCTGGGACATCTCCTTGGCGATACGGATAGACAGAGGGGAGCCTTTTAGCGCCTCTTCCACCTGGGGATCGGTGAGATCCACGGGCGGACAGATCCAGGAAAAGCTGATGTCTTCCATCAAATTTTCCTTAGTCGGAGCGGAGGCGCGAATGACATCCTCCCACTCCGGCGCATCTTTGATCTGAGCCTTGATATATCCATCCAGGCCATTGATCAATTCGACCTTGGCCTTCTCGAAGCCATCCTTGAGCTCATCCATGCGGGTGTTCATGGCGTCGGCCAGCGCCTCATCCACAAAGAACCCGCCGAAAAACCGGGTTCCTTTGGCGAGGAGTACAGATTCCACCGCCTTTCGTGCCGCATGAAACGGCCGCAAGGGCTCCCGTGGAATGACCTGGATAGTTCCGGCAGACGCCAGAACCTTTTCCAGATCACGACCATCATTGGCGGCCAGAATTTTCCGGGGGAGGCTACGCGTTCCCGAGATGCAATGGATCTCGGGGAGAAAGACGATCCCTTTCATAGCACACCTCCAACAGTTTCTGGGGTCATGATGGAACGGGCGAACTCAATGGCTGCCCCCCACGCCTTGGGCAGATCTCCTTCCTTGCCCGGGGTGAACATGGCGGCGTTCCAGATCTGCCCATTGTTGAGGGCGACGCGCACATGCACGCCGGCCTCGTCCTCAAAAATCGTTGTGCGGCCAGAGGCCGTGTTGATTACGGATTTCATGGTGCTTCTCCTATCAAAAAAAGCGGCGGATGCCGCGATAAATGCCGAGGAGAAGTACCAGACAGGTTTCCGCACACGTTGGTGGCGGGCCTGGGACAAGGAAAAGCCCCAGGTCCGAAGACTTGGGGCTGGATAGATCAATTCTTGCGGCTCCCCTGGATAGGAAGATCTTAAGGAAATTACACGGATTGCCGTTTTTTACCCCGTCACCCACCGTTCGTGCCGCACCTCCTCCACCCAGGTCTCCAGCCTCTGATGCGCGTTCCCACACCAAAGGCAGGACCGCTCGTTACCATGCACCAACCAGCGCGTCTCATCCCCAATGAAAGACATCCTATGCTCCGGATCGATGGCGCAACGCCCGATGCGCATGTAGTCCGCCCAGAACTGCGGGATTTCCTGCAGGTCGCCAATGCTTCCTGGTACATGCGCCCACGCTTGCTCCCGTGCGCCATAACAGAGTATCCCCATAAGCCTGGCGCCGTGCAGCCAGCCATCATCCAGCAATCCAACCCACAGAGTATTGTCCCCGTCGCGAAAAACTCGCCAGGTTTTCGCCCGGGTGGATCCCTGTTTTCTCAGAAAACGGTACAGATTCGGGCTAAACTGCAGCCCGTTGCTGGGGTTGATGGCAGCCAGGTCGAGGCCGTTTTCGGTTACACACATCTCTCTTGTGTTCATAATAATCTCCTTGTCGATTGGGTTGATTGCTCGGGAATTACCGTGGGGAAGTAATGGACAGGATTCCGCACACGTTGGCTGGGCTCCGGCCAAAGAGAAAAACCCCAGGTCCGGAGACTTGGGGTTGGGGAGGATCTGCAGTAGAGGCTAGTGTTTCTTGCCGTGGCGGTCAAAACAAACGATTGCTGCACCGATGGCAATAAATATCAGCCCATCAAAAAGCCCAGCTACCTGTAATCCCCTTGGCCACCTCACAGGCTGACCGAAAAGCGGCTTGATGTGGCGCACACTCCTTGTGCCGCATCTCTGCCCACGCGATGGTCGATGAGAGTTCATCCTGCATCTTTATTCGACCACGTTTGCCGTCCACTGCGACGAAAATGGCCGAAGCCAGATCCCGCTCCTCTCTGGAACCAGGGGTAACCCACATGGTTCGCATGCTGCTTTGCAGGATTTGGATGTAATCCGGTATGGACAAATCCGCAATGCCGGTTTGCCTGGACCAGGTATACACGCTGAGATCCTTTTGGTGGTCGTAGTTGAAAACCACCTTGAGCACCCGCTTTTTGGAAGGGTATAGACCTCCCGCAAACAGCTCGATGTAAGACATGCGGCACCTCCTACGCTGCCAGGTCCGGGGTTTCCAGCCATTCGGCAAGGCGCTTCACGGCGGGCGGAATGTTGGCGTCCTTCACCTTGAGATGTCGCAAGCCGGCGTACTCCCAGGGCGCCACGTCGCTGCTACCGGTCCAAGTACCGTCGGCGGTGCAGGTCACGCACGAATAAAACTTGCCGTGCCGCGCCGTTTCATCCGGCGTGCAGATCAGATATGCGAATTGACCCCAGGACTTCTTCATCAATATCTTGCTTTTCATGGCACTTCTCCTATCGAAATGCGGCTGAGCCGCGATCATTTCCGGAGAGATGTACCAGACAGGAATCCGGTCACAGGGCTGAGCAGCCGGCAAATGCCAAATGCCAACGGCAAATGCCAGAGGCCTGCCTCGATCTGGGCAAAGAAAAACCCCAGGTCCGAAGACTTGGGGTTGGGGGAGATCAGATGGTTACGCTGCAGCAGCAGTGCTCTTGGCGGCGGCTTCCTTGGCGGGAGCCTCCTTCTTGCGCGCTTCGATCGCTTCCAGAACCTGTTTCAGTTCTTCTGGGCGATCCTTAAATGCCTCGCGCATCGCGGTTTCAGCGACGGTGAGCCGGTCTGGCGCTGTCATGGAGATGCGCTTTTTGGCGCTCTCAATGGTCATCGGTGGGCGCGCCTGAGACACGTTGGCGGCTGTCCTACGCGAGGCGGCCTGACCATCATCGTCTTCCGGGGCGAGGCCCAGGAGACCAAGAATCGCATACCGGCGCGCATAGGTGAGCGCAGAACCGTAGCCCTGGGGATCCGCCTTGACCAACGGGATGCTGGTCGTGGTTTCAAAAGATTCCCCGCTCGCGGCGTGAATCAGGATGGTCCGGACGGAGGCGATATGTACCTTTCCGTTTTCATCCCGCTCACCGGTATCCACCGCAGGCTGCAGGAGGACAACGCCAACATCCAGCAAGGGCTGACTGATGGCATCCAGTACGCTCCCAAGGGACGCGTACTTGACCTTTAGGTGCGGATTATTGGCGTCCTTGAGCACGGCGCCAAACGCCTTTTGCGCGGTGAGAACGGCCGACATCAACTTGGATACGTTTTCCATGGGTAAAGCTCCTTTCAGAAAAACCGGCGATATGCCGTGGATTCATTCCGGAGAGAGATAGCAGACAGAATTCCGGACGCTTCTGACTGAGCACACGATTTAATATACTATACAAATATACAGTATGTGGTGGAGGCAGATCAACCTGGTGATCGGCGGGTTCCGGCCAAGAAAAACCCCGGTGCAAAATGCATCGGGGTTGGGGCGGGTCGGGCTAGAAAGCCCATGGTGCGGTTGGTTCCGGAAGCCGGATGTCTTCCCAACGCCAAGGTCTGATGAAAGCCTGGTGATCCAGGATTCTTCCCTTTTCCTTGCATTGCCGAAGATACACTATTGGATCTTCTCCAGAACGGGCAACGAGTTGTGCTCCATTCAGCAATTCTTCGGCCACATCATGGGCAAATCGGTGAGTGGAGAGCAAGGAAAAAGGGGCAAAGCTCAGTATGGCATACCCCCCTGAGACGATCTTGTCATCGACTTTTTTGGTGGCCTCTTGGGCATTTGCCTTCTTGCTAATATTTAGGGCTACTTGCAATCTGAGGTTGGAATCGAACTTTTCTGCTTGAGACGAGATTAAATCTCTGTGGTTGAAAATTGGCTGTATCACACAATACATCAAAAAACCGATGCTGGTTGAATGCTGTATTTGACCGGCAGCAGTTCGGCCATTGCCGTTACTGGAACACATCAAGCGCTACGTCAGCAATGGATCAGGTTGGCGCCGGTGGCACCATCGGGCAACTGAACGTCAGTTTCCGACACAGACAAGCGCGCTTTCGACCCCTATGCGCACGGATAGTTCGCCCGGCCCGTGCATTCAACCGAGCTCGGAGCGGTGCCGTAATCGCGGTCCCGGAAGTCCATCGCTGACTTGTGTTCGGGCCGCATGGTTTCAGCGATCCAGACCCGCCTGGCCTAGGTATCACCCCTAATGTCTTATCTTGAGATACCAATTCGCGCTATGCTACGGTAACGCCGATAGAATTGTGTGGGAGGTAGCAGATGGCCGGACAAGACTTGGTCCGGCCGAGCCGGGACGGAGATCAGTTTCACTATCTCTGGGCCGCTCGCCAATGCCTTGAACTCCTTCCGGGGGGCAACGACCTAGTAGCAGTGACCGTTGAGGGGCCGTCGGTAGACGAGGCCGCAGGAGACGTTATCGAAGCTGGCGAACAGCTAATTGATGTTGGTCTCTATTACGGCGCAGAAAGCCGAGCCGAGGCTCGGCTTGTCCGCTACGTCCAACTCAAGCACTCGACGCGCCGCAGCCTGGAGGCCTGGACTGCCAGCGGTCTGGAGAAGACGATCAGGGGCTTCGCGAGACGGTATGGGGAGCTTCTCAAGCGCTATGCCGTCCACGAAATAGCGCAACGGTTCCTGTTTGAGTTCACCACGAACCGGCCGATCGATTCGAGGCTCAAGGAAGCCTTAGCAGATCTCGTGTCTGGGGCCGCAGCTCGACACCCGGATCTGCGGCACTCCCTCGTAGAGTTCACCGGACTAAACGAGACTGTGGCCTCGCAATTCTTCAGCCTATTCGCCGCCGAAGGCGGCGAGGAGTGCCTCTGGGCGCAGCGGAACCTACTGACGCAGGACATCAGCGCTTACCTGCCAGATGCGGACTATGATGCTCCGGTCCAGCTGAAAGAGCTCGTCACCCGCAAGGCAACGACGGAATTCGAATCCAATCCTTCCATTCGCCGGCACGACGTCTTGCGTGCGCTGAAGGCTACCGAGGAGCAGCTCCAGCCAGCGCCCTGTCTCATCCGGGGCCCCACGCACACCACCCTGCCTCGCGAGCAGGAGCAGGAAATCCTCCGGACGCTCCTCGCGGCCGAGAGCCCCGTCGTCATCCATGCCGAAGGAGGCGTCGGAAAATCAGTGCTGGCTTCCCGGTTGGCCCTATCCATGCCCTCAGGTTCTGAAGCAGTCCTCTATGACTGCTTTGGCGACGGCCTCTATCGGAACGCACTTCACTTCCGGCACCGCCATCGCGACGCACTCGTACAGATCGCGAACGAACTCGCTGCCCGGGGCCTTTGTCACCCCCTGGTCCCCACCCCCCATGCGGACACCAAGCAGTACATGCGCGCCTTCCTCCAACGGCTCACCCAAGCGGCGCAGCTGCTAACGGCGAGGAACCCCGAGTCACGCCTCTGTCTGATTATCGACGCCGCCGATAACGCGGAGATGGCGGCCGAAGAACAGGGAGAGCCCACCAGCTTCGTCCGAGACTTGATTCGGGCGCCGTTACCCGCAGGCATCCGCCTGGCACTCACCAGCCGAACACACCGCCGTTCGCGGCTTGGAGCGCCGACCGAGGCGCAAGAAATCGAACTTCACCCATTCAGCAAGAGCGAAAGCGCGCGCCATCTCCGTGGCTTCTATCCCGAGGCCAGCGACGCCGATGTTGCAGAATTCGCATTCCTCAGCAGCTCAAATCCGCGTGTGCAGGCATTGGCTCTCTCTCGACGGCTGCCGCTTCAGGAAATGCTGAAGCAGCTCGGCCCGGAACCTACGACTGTCGACCGCGCGATCGGCGAACTGCTGGAAGCCGCCATCGCTCGGCTACAGGATCAGTCAGGGGCATTCGAGGCCTTTCAGATCAACTTCATCTGCCAAGGGCTTGCGGTTCTTCGACCCCTAGTACCCATCTCTGTGCTCGCGCAGCTTTCGGGGACCTCCGAAAGCGCGGTTCGGAGCTTCGCGCTAGATTTCGGCCGCCCACTGCTCCTGAAGGGTAACAGCCTCCACTTCCTCGATGAGCCCGCCGAAACGTGGTTCCGGGAGCGCTTCCAGCCAGATGCGGTAGCGCTGACCAGGTTCCTTGAACGTCTGCGACCCCTCACCGCCAAGAGCTCATACGCTGCAGCCGCGCTTCCGCAGCTCCTTCTTCAGGCGGAGAGACTAGACGAATTGGTGGAGTTAGCGCTCTCCGAGGAAGGGCTTCCGACCGAGAATCCGCTCGAGAGGCGGGACGTTGAGCTACAGCGGCTTACCTTCGCCCTAACGGACATTGCGACTCGCGCCACCCCAGAGGATGAAAGAGAATGGGGGGTGAGGAGATGGCGGATTGAGGTCGAGCAAGTTTTTGGTGATTCCATCCCGACTCTAACGTGACCCGCCAGGCCGACTCGTACCCCGGATTGCCTCCCTTGAGAGCGCACATTAAAAGGGCCGCCTGAGGCTTGCCACAGGCTGGTGATTTCGGCGCTGGCATTCGCCATCTCTCCCTTTGATAGTAATTGGAGAGACGTCGTTATGGAACTGCAATCCCTCTTTCACCGGGTTATCGGACTGGATGTTCATCAGGCCCAGGTCACCGCCTGTGCCATTCTCACGGACCCTGACGGAAACGTTACGATTGAGCGCCGGCAATTTGGTGCTTTTCAGAAGGACCGGAAGGCATTGGCCCTGTGGTGTGCCTCCCATCGGCCCGATACGGTGGTCATGGAGAGCACCGGGATCTACTGGAAGAGTCCCTATGCGGCCCTGGAAAAGGTGGGGATCCAGGCACAGGTCGTGAACGCCAGGCACGTCAAACAGGTCCCCGGTCGCAAGACCGATGTTGGGGATGCAGAGTGGCTCGCCACCCTGGCTCGAGCCGGACTGCTGCGGGGTTCCTTCGTTCCCCCGGCACAACTGCGGGAGCTGCGGCTGATCGCCCGACAGCGGCAAAATCTGGTGGGCATGCTCTCGTCGGAGAAAAACCGCTTGCACAAGGTGCTGACCGATGGCGGAATTCGACTGGGGGTGGTGGTCAGCGATATCCATGGGCAATCGGCCCGGGCCATGATCCAGGCCCTGATTCAGGGGAGTCCCCCGGAGGCCGTACTCCGACTGGCCAGCCGACGGCTCAAAGCCAGCCAGGAGGAGATCCTGGATGCCCTGCAAGGCGAGTTGAGTGCCAGTCACCGCTTTGTCCTGGACGAGACGCTCCGCCATATCGAGTCTCTGGAGGCCCAAATCGCGCGCTTCGATGTCCAACTGCTGGAGGGCTTGAAGCCGCAAAAGAATGCTCTCGAACTCCTGCAGACCTTGCCGGGCATCGATACCGTGGGTGCTGCCTTGCTGCTGGTCGAAATCGGAGACGACATGAGCGTCTTTGGGAGCGCCGATCGACTGGCCTCCTGGACCGGCCTTTGTCCCGGGAACAATGAGTCTGCCGGAAAACGGAAAAGTGGGCGAACCCGCAAGGGCAACCCGTATGTCCGTCGGATCCTCTGCGAATGCGCCCACGCCGCCAGTCGTACCCACTGCGCCCTGCGCTCCAAGTTCCAGAGTCTGGTCGTCCGTAGGGGGCACAAGCGCTCCATCATCGCCCTGGCCCACAAAATGCTGCGCATCATCTACTTCATGCTCTCACACGGCAAGTACTACCGGGATGCCGATACGGACTATGAGGCACTGAGTGTGCAGCGCAATGCTTCTCGCTGGATCAAGAAACTGATCAAATTCGGCTTCCTGCCGCAGCATCAGCCAGCGTAGAGCGTCACTTCGATCCCAATATGGCCACCCGATGGCCAGGGATTGCCGTGCCCATTCCACGGATTTCTTTCACATTAAAAGCGTGCCTCCAGCAGGGGCACTACGTGGCTGCGGCGAAACTTGCCCTCAAGGCGGGCGGCGAGCGTGCTGGAGAGCAACGCCAGAACAAACTCATCCAGGACAACACGGACCTAGCGGCTGTCCTCATGGCGCCGGACCGCATTCAGGAGATCGTCTCGCGCCGGACGTTCGGCTCAAGCTGGATGGGCTCCTATCATGCCTATGACGCAGGACTCCTTTCCGGACGCGAAGAGTTTTCCGCGGAGGCTTCCAGCCGACTCCGAATGGCCATGGATTGGCTGCACGCCTGGGCCCGCCTTCCAGAAGAGGATCGACAAGATGAGAGGGTGAGTGATGCAGACAGGGCGGAGCTTGCGATGGCGCTCCTTCGTCTGCGGAGCCCCAAGAAGGCGGCGCGTTTTCTGAGAAGCTGGACTTGGCGCCAATACTCCTTCGAAGCGGGCTGGCGTCTCGGCCGACGGTTGATTGACCTCGGTCAATATGAGCAGCTCATCACACTGACCGCGGCCGCAGGTAACGACGTGTGGTTGCTGCTGGGGTTAGCCTCTGAGGCAAGATCTATGGGCTACCTGCTGCCTGCAGCGCCATTGGCGCGCTTGCTGCGCCTACTTGCCCACCGCCGTGTCAAGCTCCCGGAATCGAAGCAGTGGAACATGAGGTGGACCCTGCTGTACGCCGTCAGCGCCACGATAGAACTCGCCGCGCGCGTGCTGCCGCCAGAGCCCGAGACATGGGCGGCGATTCTTCGACGATACCTTCCGTCTGCGCCGCCCTCTGAACTTGCAAGCCGCTTCGGTTTTGATCGCGCACCGCTGCTGCGGGCATACGCACTGGAAGCTGCTTTGCGGGGGCAAAAGCTCGCCTTGCTAGACGTTGCGCCTCCCGAAGTCCGCGAACAGCTTGGCGAACGTGAGCGGTATGGGCGCAGCCAGGAGACCGAGACCTTCTTGCAGGAGGTCGGTGGTCTTCTGGCTTGGTCTGTACTTTCCGCCGAAGTCGCCTGCGGTCGCATGCCAGCAAGCTTGGCTGAGGCGGTGGGGATGGCCGTCGAGGAAACCTCCTCCAGAGAGGCCCGGAGCTATCGGCAGGTCAATAGCCTTCGACAGACGGTCGCGCTCGAATGGCTCCGGATCCTACAGGACGCGGGCGCTGCCAAGGGCACAGAGGTAGACGCGTTCAAGTCTTGGCTGGCTCGCCAAGAAGACACGCTCTGGAGCGGTACTTTAATTTCCTTATGCCGCTCTGCTGCGCGAGCAGAAGGGTTCGAGCAACTCGCGGTGGACTTCGCCACCGGGGCTTACCAAATCCTAGAGGCCTCGCGCGAGAACGCTGAGTCGCGCGCGGACTCTTATCTGAACCTCTCTCGCGCGATCTTGGCCGTGAGCCCGCCTGAGGCCAGCGTCTATTTTAATCGCGCCGTCGACATCGCGAGCCGTATCGGAGACGAGAACTTATCTCGCTGGGCGGCACTCCTGCACCTCGCGGACGCCGCAGGGGAGCGCGACAACCCGCGCCCGCGGACAGCCTATCGACTATCACGCGTCGCAGAACTCACCTACGAGTATGTCGCACGTGACAAGCACTTCGACTGGGCAGGCACCGTCGAAGCCTTGACGAGCCTCTGCGCTTCCTCGGCACTAGCTATCCTGAGCCGCTGGCGTGACCGCCGATTCGGCACCTTCGGGCGCCTGTTGCCCCATGCGATCTACCGCCTCGCGGAACAGAACCAACTACCGGTCATAACACCCGTAGTTTTCGGGGGGATCGAAGCCAGATGGGACCGCCTCGCGGACTTGAGGCGTGTTGTCGCGGTCGAAACCGATCCCGCCCGACGTTCTGTGGCCGCCCAGGTCGCCTATCGCTACATCCGGGTGCAGCCGGAGAACAGCGAGACCTGGTCTGAACTCAGGGATCTGGGCAGTACCTACGGTATCGATTTCCCGGACATCGACCGTCTCGTTGCCACCAACCGCAACCGCGTCCCAACGGAGAAAAATCCGCCGGCGCCTGAGTTTCTCCTCGCAGAAAGCGAGCGACGCTCCCCGGATTGGAGCACAATCTTCCAAGACGTCGACCTGACGAATTCTGATGCGCTCCGCTGGGCTTACGCCGCAATCCGCACCTATGATCCACCGTACGAATGCGAAGCCTTCTACCGGGAGGCGTTTGCGCGGGTGAGGATTGGCTGGGAGTCTACGCTTGTCCGCGCCATCGCCTCCTGGCCGGATTTCGGGATATTCGACCTGCGATACTTGCTGGATGCGTTACCTTCGCCTCCGTCTAAGCAGGTGGCGTTCCGAAATGCCGTGCGGGATGCGGTGCTTTCGGCCTGCCGTCGCGAGCCTGAGCGTGTCCATCGGCGCGGTTGGAACTCGCCAATCCCTTTCGAGAAGCTCCATGCGGAAGGTATTACGCTCGATCAAGACGTGGTCCGAGCCACGCTGGAGGGCTTCACCCGGCAGGTGGATACTCTGGACGTGAGCGAGATGTTCCATCTGGTCGATCCCCTCGCAGCCTGCCTCTCGCCGGCAGAGGCCGATGAAGCTCTGAACTTCGGCTTGGACCTTCTTGAAAATGTGCTCCGGCCGGAGGACGGTGACGGGCTATGGCGCCCCGAACTACATCCGCCTCAATCCCTGATTTCTGCCTTGGCTGGCTATGTCTGGGCTGGGCTGGGCTCCCCGGTGGTCGCAGAACGCTGGCAATATGCGCACGTTGTGAGGACTGTGATAGAGTTGGGTTGGTCCGAGCTCCTTGATGCACTTATCGCCTGGGCGGAGAGCGGCGAGGCTGGTCCCTTTGTCGACCAAGGGCTGCAGTTTTACGTCTGGCATGCGCGCCAATGGCTGCTCATTGGGCTTGCCCGCGGCGGGCTCGAGAACGCCGCAGCTCTTCGACCGGTCGCGCAGCCGCTGCAGCGGTGGCTTCGCGAAGAACACGTGCTGATCCGGGATTTCGCCGCGCGAGCGTTGCGAACCCTGGTGGCCGCCGGCGAATTGGAGGCCGAGGAGGCAGGCGACCTTAACTCAGTCAACCAGCCCAGTCTTCTTGAGCAGGTCTCCGCCAGTTGCTTGGAGCTAACAGACGACGCATCTGCCTCGGAACAGGCGATTGGCGATGATGAGAAGTATTACTTCGGCATCGACATCGGCCCATACTGGTTTCAACTGCTTGGACGTGTGTTCGGGCTCACCCAGGGTGCCATCGAGCTGCGGGCAAGGCAGGCTCTACGCCAGCGTATGGGGTGGAGCGGGGGTGGGCGGCGAGAGGACGCTCGGTACTGGCGAAAAATCTTTGATGACGGCGAGACCATGCACTCGCACGGAGACCTGCCTAAGACGGACGACTTGTGTACGTACCATGGGTATCATGCCATGATGCTGGTGGCCGCGGTTCTCTTGAAGGACCGGCCTGTGCGACGCCATCCGGAAGAGCCGTTGGACGATTTCCGTGGTTGGCTATCGAGGTATTTGCTAACCCGCACCGATGGGAGATGGCTTGCGGATTGGCGCGATCCTCGGCTCGTCATGGACCCTCCGCCGGCAGGCTATGGCGACAAGCTGTGGCGCTGGAGCGTGACGCCAGACTACCTTGATGAGAAGCTGGTGACCGACGACGGTCTCATTGTTTTGTGGGGCTCCTGGACCGGCGGCGACGAGGACTATAGAGAGACAGTCTCCATTTGTAGTGCTCTCGTCTCTCACACCGGCGCGGAGGCTCTGGTGGCGGCCCTTCAGACGGCGCCGGAGACTGGCCGATTTGCCCTTCCCAGAGCCGGATTACAAGACGATTTGGAAGCAGGCACCCTCAGGCTTAGGGGCTGGGTGACGGACGAGCATGTCTCGGGTCGAATTGACGAGGGCGATCCGTGGGCCAAAGGTCTTTGCTACCCAGGCCCTGCGCCCTCGGAGGAGGCGATTGCGAAGGCTGGTTTAACTACATTGACGAACGGGCGTACTTGGGACGGTTCCAGCTACCTGCTTCGCAGGGAAGTTTGGACCCGCATAGAGGGCTTAGGGAGGGAAGCGCAGGCGATTTCAGGATCAAGGCTCAGCGGGGATCACGGGTTCGTGAAGCGTTTGCTCGATGCCTACCCTGAAGATCGCCTGGTGCTGACCGTCGAGGTCCGTCGGCCGCCTCGATACGAACGTGACAAGGATGAGTTCGAGCTCTATCCGTGGCCTTACGCTCGCTATTACCTGATAGGGGATGACGGTGTCGCTCACGCGCTCTAAAGCTATACTGGAACTTGGAAAGCGGTTGGTTGCTCAGCTTAATACCGATGATGACCTTTTGGCATCATGGATGGCGCATGACATCGCGCAGCGGATCGACGCAGCCGAAAAGGCTCCCACCGAGACCAAGGCTACAGCGCAGGACGCCTGCGCGAAGGCGATCCTGGAGCTCTGGCGATATCGACATGCCTTGCCAGGGCATCTTCGCCCCTTTGGAGAACTTGACCCGCTGCTCCGGACGCTGACCTCGCTAGATGTGGATCATACCGACTATCGCTACTGCGCCCCCGCCCTTCGCAAGGCGGCGACAGCAGATGCGGACGGAGTCACGAAACAGTGGCTCGAACTCGCAATCGGGCTCGACCAAACGGCTCGCCTCCTGATCCAGTTCGCTCTGCGCTCCGCTGCACGTAACGCCGCCTCGAAGGCTAAGCCCTGGGTTGAACTCGCCCTCCAGGCCGGCGCGGACGAATCCGCCGAGGAGATCATCATCAAGTTCGTCTTAAGAGGTGATGGAGCGGCTGAAGTGGATGAGGATATGCAAGATGATGTGCTGTTAGACAAACTCTCTCAGGTGGAAAGCTTCGCTAACTTGGCGACCTCCTTGGTAAGGGACTTTCAGGCCCAACTGGGTTCCGATGATGCTGAAAAGGAATAAGTTGGAAGTGGGCATTCAAAGCAAGTGACCCGCGCATGGCCGGTTAGGGACCGATTCCCGCCGTCGAAGTCCTCGAGTTTAAATGGCGGCTTTGGCCGAATTGCCGACGGTGGCATTACCGTTTCGATTGGTTCAGAAAGAGGCTATTACCCACGCAGCCTATTTCCCCAGCATTGCTCAGCCTGGATTGATTGCAAATCCAACCAAGTTTTGCATGAAGTGGGCCACTATCCGAGCGAACCAAACCAACCAGACTTTGCACGAAACAGCGCAAATTTCTTAGCGTCCCGAGAGCTTCTGTCCAACCTCAGATTGCAAATAGCCATATTTAGCGGCCCGTCGTACAGGCCGCACCAAAAGGTTGCCGCGTTTCCGAAGACGCTCGGTTCGGTAACGCAGCCATAAATACTGCCAGCCCTGTCATCCTTGCGGACAAGCCGGATGGCGTATGAGAAATCTGACATGGTATTCCTCCTGTCGAAATGCGGCGGATGCCGCGATGAATTCCGAACAGGAGTTGCAGACAGAATTCCGGACGGCGCCCAAAGAAAAACCCCAAAGCCGAAGCGATGGGGTTGGGTGGGGTCGGATTAGAACTTGACGCGATGGGTCAGATGAGGAACGTCATAAGTCGTTAACCCGTTAAAACTGAACGGGACCTCGTCGTCAAAATCCTCAACGGGCGGAGGAGTATTTCCACCGCGCGATGCCGGAGCGGGAGCGTGTTCAGAGCCACCCTCTTCCTTCTTGCCACCGATGAGCTGCAGGCGATCACCGATGATCTCCGTGGTGTAGCGCTCCTGCCCTTCCTTGTCCGTCCACTTGCGCGTCTGCATGCGACCTTCCACGTAAGCCATGCTGCCCTTGCGCAGATACTCACCGGCGATTTCTGCAATGCGACCGAAGAGCACCACACGATGCCATTCCGTGCGCTCCTGCTTGTTGCCATCCTTGTCCTTGAAGGTCTCGGAAGTCGCGACGCTGAAGTTCGCGATGGCGCCGCCACTGGGCTGATAACGCATCTCCGGGTCCCGTCCCAGATGCCCCAACAATGTGACCTTATTTACACCAGCCATGATACTTCTCCTTTCAAAAAACGGCAGAATTGCCGTGGATCATTTCCGCTGACAGATAGCAGACAGTTTTCCGCACAGACAGTTTTCCGCACGGCGCCCGTATTTTCGCGTTCCAGAATGCATCGGCATCCACCCATTTCTATTCTGGAGCGCGAAATATTTGGCATTCTATCATAGATAGTATATTTTAATAGCTATGACGACACGCACTTGGATTTTCACGCAAACATCGGGCATGGCCTGGGCCTTGGCCAGGACCATGGGACACGTTACCGCTTCCAGGCAGGATATGCTGGTCCTGGAGGATGCCCTGATCTTCTGGGTGCCGGAAGCCATCAACCGGCACGCGCACCCGCCCGAGTATCAGCGCGACTGGAAGCGCTACCGATGGGGACAGCTTCCGCTGATGCCCGACATGAAGACGATGCGCACGCCCGCCGGGAAACACTTGCTGGAGTGTCTAAAAACCACCCTCTTCACCAATGGCGGCGCGCCGGAGAAGATCATTTTGGCCCCGGCCCCTGACGCCGCCGGGTTCTGGTTGATGAAACAGATCCTCGATCTACTCGGCCTTCTGAAAATCGGGCCGGAGTGCGAAATCTGGGTGGCCAATCTGGACCACTTCCACGAAAAGGTCCTGCATCCCGCACACCTGAAGCCGTGGCGATCCGAACGTCTGGTCGATGCGGAGCAATGCCGGGTGCATGGCGACTGGTTGCTGGGCATCAATCTGACCCGGATGTTGACGCTGGCCAATCCGGAACAGGCCGGTGTTGGCTGCGGTCGCGTCAGCACGCCGCTGTTACAACTCATTCAGGACGGTCCTTTTGCGGAGCCAAATATCGGCGATGGCAAAGATTTCGCCAGCATCCAGGGCTGGTTTGTCAGCCGGGACTGGCCGGCCGGCGCGGTGGTGCTGGCTCTGCAATGGCTGTATGAGCACGGCGTGATTTCCTACCCTTTTGGTCGGTCGGCGCTTGTTCTCTATGAGTCCGGACGGCTGACGCCCACCTTGCTTCGGCGATCCCCTTCGGGCTACCCCAGCGCGCTGCACGCACAGATCGTGCAGTTTCTGCTTGGCACGTTGCGGGACAAAGCCAGTGGCCCTGGGCGCCTGGAGCAAAAGCGATTGGGCGGGTTGTATCGCCGGATGGGGCAGCCCATCGGCGTGGACGCCGATAGCGGGAGCATTCCCGCCATTGGGTCCCCCAAATCCCGGCACAAGGCCCTGGGGCGGTTGATGGAGCAAAAACTGGTGGATTCCAACACCGTCACGCTCACCGCCTTGGGCCGGCAACACCTGGAGGCGACCCCGCCGGTCTTGCGGGATCCTCGCCTGATTTCCGCCTGGGAACACAGCTTGCACCGGGTGTTTCTGGGCGAAATAGCACCGATGGAGTTTTATCGGGAAGTACAGCAGTTTTTGTTGGCCAGCATGGAATATGTCCGCAATCGCGGCGCGTTTTTAACAGGAGGATCACAATGATTGAAATGCAAGACAGTGCGTCCTACGCCTTTGAGGCCGGGATGAAGAATATCGCTTACATCACGGGATATGCCCGGAAGATTGCCGATGCGGAGGGCGTCAAACGGTACTACATCCAGCAGCACAACGACATGAGCCGGATGGTCCCGGTGGAGGCGGGCAAGAATGGCCTGGTTCAGCGGCACTTCTCGGATCGCCTGGAGACCAAGGTGTATGGCCGCATCCGGGGTCGCGTGATCGAGCACCAGGGCGAAAAGATCCATGACGCCTACGTGATTCCCATCGCCATCACCCGGCCTAGCATTCTGGAGATGCCGGAGGAACAGGTGTGGAACGCGGGTGTTTATGGCCGTGATCGCTCCAAGGTGGAGCAGGATGATTTCCGGCCCTATGGTTCCAGTGAAAGCTCTGGGAAGACGCGTGGCCGTGGTGCCGCAAACACGGTGCTGCTGGCGGGCATCATCAACAAGGTCACGGCGCTCACCAACAGCGAAGGCCTGTTGAGCGGTGTGGAGATTGAGCTGCGTCAACACGAGAAGCTGGAGACCGTGATCCCGGTTCGGATGATGAAGGCGAGCATCGCCGGCGCCATGCAAAAGCAACTCCGCATGGGCATGCCGGTATCCATCGTGGGGTCTTTGCGGATGCGGGATCTCAAGGAGACCAGCCCCGATGGGGTCATCTCCAACAGCGGAAAGCGGGTCGGCTACGTCTGGTGCAACAACATCCAGACCGCGAGCCAGGGGGTGGATATCCGGAGCATTCCCACTTGGGTGAGCGCCATTCTGGAGCGTTATGGCAAAATGCCGTCAGCCGCAGCGAATATGGCTGTGAGTGTGGCGGGCGCGGCTGGCACGGTGGACGAGGAAGAAGCCACCTTTGATCCAGATGACGCCAGGACCGAAGAGGAGGCGTTGCGGGCTGCTGGATTGCTGGTTTGATCCAGAAAAAGCAAAACCCCGGAATTGCTTCCGGGGTTGCCGAATCAGCACCGCAGCACTGACCCTTATATACGTCACCGGCAACGGCCGGGCACGTCATGAATAATACTCAAAGCCATGGGCGTCGTCAATCGAGATGCTTCGCCATGATGGCTATCACGTCCTCCGGTTGGCCAGCGAATTCCATTTCCGGGATATCCAGCAAAGCATCCTCCTGATCGTTCCATGGGATGCCGAAGCGACGCATGGTGTCGATCATGGCCCCGGATGGCCGCCAGTAAATGGCCACATCGGGCATCTCCCCATGCCTGTCCAGCAAGGTTTCCAACATGCGCTGTGGGATGCAGTCGATATACACGCGCGGGCGGTAATTGGGCGGGAAGGCATAGCCCTCCATGTTCAATATGCCGTTGATCGGGGGCCTGTCCGGCCATAGTCCGTAAGGCTTCCCAAAGTGTTTGCTGATCCCGGATTGCAACAGCACCAGATTCCAGATCTCCGCATCATCGCGGTGTGTTGGGAGGGATAACGTGGTGCGCAGGTCGAACGGATGCGGGAAAAGATCGGTAACCGCCCGAGAGAACGCCAGTACCCAAGGGCCTTCCATCCATTGCCCGTTTTTGAGGTAAATCAGGGTCCCAATGGGATTGATCAGGATGTCCGGCGTTCGCCATGAAGACATCGTGTTGTAAAATTCCCGCGCGTCCAGCTTCTTTTGTGCGTTACCCATGATGTTCCCCTGTCTGTCCTACAATAATTGTGCTGGCCTGAATGAGTCCCTTGGCGCCTCCATAGCCACCCTGGATCCAGCGCACTAGCGTGCGTTCGGAAACACCCAGGGCGGCCTGCATCCAGCGCCTGGCGGGGATGCCGGACAACCCGGTGCGTCGTTCCACCAGGCCGAATATCCGTTCCCAGGTCCATCCCCCATGTTCTTGCAGCAGGGATTCCAGATTGGAACGCAGAAACTCGTCTGGTTCGGTTAGGCCGCGTTCAAGATACCGGAACCGACGCATGCTGATGCCTAGCATTTTCGACAGATGCTCCTTGCTGTATGGGAGCGCTTTCACCGCACGGGCAAAGTCGGTAACGGCCTGTGGGCTGGAAGATTGTCGAAGCATCGGTGAAGGCTGATGGCATGGGGTGCGAAGGGGTGTATCCGCGTCGGAACCGGTCAAAATGCTTTGGACAAAAGGCGCCAGCCGAGCCTGGGCGGATCGGCGTTTTTCCTCCAGAATCGCGGACTCTTCCTGAAGAATCAGGCCGTCGGTCAAATCCGCTCCGGCGTCGGTCATCTCGTCCATCCAGCTATCCGGGTCTTCCGCGTTGCCGCTGAGGCGGTATCGGTTGTTGCTACGCAGGAAATCCAACCACTCGTATCGAGTGATACTCCAGACCGGCATGTGCAGTGGCGCATCCAGCAACGGGGATAGCGACTCCGGGAACCCGTCCCGCTGATAGGAGATGATCCGCATGAGCACGTCCTGACCAACGTCCGAAAGATCCGAGTCATGCAAATGCCCGCCGAAGCGTTTATCCAGGCTTTTCAAAAAGCGCAAGACCATGGGATACAGCACTTCCGCGTTGGCGCTCTGGATACTCTGGTGTTCGCTCATTAGTCGGTTCCTGGCATGGGTATGGCTAAGACGAGATCATCAATCCCGTTGATAGGGGCGGAGATGATGCTGTTTTCAATATCCAGTTCCGGGAGCCCATCCACTAAAATCACCCGGAAAGCCAAAAACATGCGCAACTCCGAAATGTGCGAGTTCCAGATGTCGCCCGGACGAATGCCACTTTTCCGCAAGATAAGCGTGAAGATTTCATAAGTGACCGTATCCATGCCTTTCGATAATGGAAAATTGAAAATGGTGGATAGGGCAACCCGGATGATGGCCGTGGGGTTTATCTCCGGTGAGGCGGTGATGCGTGCCCGCCGTGTTTCATCGATCCAGATCAGCGCGCTGATCAGGCGCAGCCTTTCCGAATCATCCAGCGTCACGCCGGCCATTACTTTCACGATGTTCGGGAACGTGGCCAGACATTCATCGGCGCGGTTCCGTAAGTGTTTCGCTCTTTGGTTCGGCGTCATAGCCTCTCGGTCTATCAGTTTGGTTTTGTGCTCCGCATGGCTAGACAGTGATTTTGCCCTGTCCAGTTGCGCCTTTTTCTCGGCCTTTTGTGCTTCCGTTAAGGATGGCTTGCTGGTTTGCTGGCTGGAAGGAGTTCCCCGTGTGGACGGACGTGAAGCGATCGTCGTCTTGATGCCAGCGCTCTGGGCGGGCGCCGCAGAGGCTTCCGCTCCCTTTGGTTCAGGCGCCGCCGGCGTTTCTGACGCGTCCGCAAAGGGGTCATCCTCGTCCGGGTACTCTGTGGTCCTGTTCGGGCTGGATGTCTCCTCATCTTCCTCCTCATCTTCCCCTTCTCCTTCCTCCACAGGAGAGGAAGACTGAATCGTGGCGGTGTTTTCCTCCTCCACTTCTGCGGGTTCCTCTGTCCTGCCACTGCCGATATCGGGTACCTCGCCTTCTGGTTGTGCGCCTGCCGGCGCGCTTCCCGCATCAGGGATCTGTGCTGATGTTTTCTTGGGAGCGTATTGCGGCCAGAAAAGACCCGGCACCGACAACTCCGCCGGATAGTTGTCCAGTGCCAGCAAGGGCGCGAACACGCTTTCCGGCGTGATGCGGACCACGTAGTGTGGAATCTTTGTGTCCGTGTGCTCCGTGGCGTCGCCATCCGCGTTTTTCTTGGTGGACTCAAACCGGAGCTGCACGGCGGCGCCTTCCGGCTTGACGACGCTGACCTTGCCGACGGTCTTTATTAGCAAGCCCATGGCGTCCAGCCTGGATGCGATGATCTGAATGATTTTCCCTGGGTTGCCGTTGTTGGGCGTGGCGTAGTCGTGCCGGGTAATACTGAGGTGATCGCAAATCCGCTCCCGGATTTTGGGCTCGATCAGATACAGGATCGGCCCCTTTTTGTATGCCAAGCGCCGGGCGGGAGATGGGCTGTTGATGCGCGATTCGTCTTCCAGCAGAAACAGGAACGCATCCCATATCTGGGCGTCCAGGCTCTGCTCCTCCAGTTCATCCTCTTCCAGGTAGTCCTGGGCAACCTCTTCGGCCCGCCCTTCCAGCCCGCCGGCGATCAGATCCGCTCGGTGAATGTCTCCCATGAGCTGCTTGATGGCGGGATCCGGGGTCAACAGCTCCCGCTTGAATCCGGAAAGGGGAAATGCGCCGGGATGGTGATAATAGCGAATACTCTGCGTCAGCAGGTGTTGCAGGAAGGTGTCCGGATTCCCCTGCTCATCCCGCAAATCCCAAAGCGCGGGAAGAAGACCAAGAATGCGGCTGCCGACCATGTCGTGAAGGCCAACCACTGTGATGACGCCCTCTTTGTCGCGCCGGAAACAGGCGATCTTGCCAATGTCGTGGCAGATCCCCGCAAGAATGGCGATCTCCAGAGGATAGGGCTCGGTGCGCATGGGGCGGCCCACTTCCGTCGGCAACCCGGCTACGCGAACCTGACTTTGCTCCAGCGCGATGCGAGCATCGTCGCGCCACAC
This sequence comes from Acidithiobacillus ferrooxidans ATCC 23270, assembly GCF_000021485.1. NCBI lineage: Bacteria > Pseudomonadati > Pseudomonadota > Acidithiobacillia > Acidithiobacillales > Acidithiobacillaceae > Acidithiobacillus > Acidithiobacillus ferrooxidans. The sequence goes on along the minus strand of NC_011761.1, from coordinate 1,097,759 downwards.
CCACGCCAGCGCGGCGGAAACGCGCAGGCTATGCTCCAGCAGGCTGGCGTTGCCGTGTTCGCCAGGCCGGGGCGATGCTGGCAAATCGGCGGCCTTCAGAATGTGGAAGACCGACCAGAAAAGCCGCGCGGCAGGGGTGTTTTCTTTAGCGAAGGCAGAGACCGCCTTGATATCCAGCTTCTCTTTTTCCTTCCATGCGGACAGGATAGTCCACAGATTCTGGTCCTGTTCTGTATGATCGTAGCCTTCCGGTAGGGCCGGCTGCGGCAATACGCCAATCGTGGTCAACGCTCCCCGATACATCTCCGGACGCAAGCCGATGGCGACCCTAAAAATGTCTGCAGCCCGGATCAACAGGGCAAGACCGGCGCTGGCCAACAGAAATGCGGCCACCCAAGCCAGGCGCCCCAGCGTGTGGAACAAGAGGATGATTAGCAGCCCGCCATCCTGAAAGAGGTTGTGACGATAGATAAAAACCAGGGTGCCCACCATCATCCAGAAGGAGGTGATGATGATGAGCGCGGATACCAGCCGGCGATGCGGAGCTGCGATCACTTAGAAAATCCAGGGCAAGGGACTGTTGGTGTGGCGGGCGACACGCGGGTCCAGCGGCTGCACGCGCACCCATTCTCCCCGCTCGACAGCCGCGAGCAGGCCATGCAGATTTTCCGGTCCAACGCCAACCCGGTCAGCGTATTGACTCGCGCGTTTTTCCAGAATGGAAAAATAGGGATCCTCTCGGGAAAGCCCGATATCGCCACGGTACGGATCTGCCCTGCTCTCTCCCTCGTCGGGAACGAGGAGAAAACCGTCCAGAAACCGCCGCGCGTTCCAGGTGACGAAGCCATCCTCGAACAGCGTAATGGTGACATGCGGCTCCGGCGCTTCGTGTGGGCCGGGATCCCGCACCTTGGTCACCACCCCAAGGGTGCCGGTTTTGATGTGCTGGACGGTTTGCGCCATCCATGCCTTGCGACAATCTTCCGTATCCATGCCTATTACCTCCACAAACGAATCCATGATCGCTGGTCGATGCGCCCATCCGGACGCACGGGGCTGTGCCCTACGCAATAATAGTAGTGTCCGGAAAAGTCGCCGACGATGATGCCCTTGCGGGACAGCTTTTCCAGGACATCCAGAAGGATCCCTTCCGGCGGCGCGCCATGATGACCGATGAGCTGGGAAACCGGCATGCCTGGCCATTGCCAGAGCCGCCGACAAACCCAAATGCCATAGTCACCAGCGCAGCCATAAGCCATGTTGACCACTGCGGTAGGCACCGGCAGAACAAAACCCTGGATCTCGTTGCTGAAAACGACCTGGCGTTTCCAGAATTCCAGATGGGTCCGCAATCGAATCATCCAGCTTTCGGCGTGCAACACGGCGCAACAGTCATCAAAGCGAGGCTGCTCATTCTCGGCGTTGGCATCCAGACAAAACATCCATTGTATGGACTCCGCCTTTTCTTTCCCGGGATGGCGCGTTTTCAGTCCATCGGAAAAAATATTATCCACATGGCCGCGTATGTACAGAAAGGCGGCGACTCCGGTATCCCCCGCCGTGTCATGAATTTCTTCCAGATAATACCGTGCTTCCCGGCTTACTCTTCGTCCTGCAGGTCCGGGAAGATTTTTTCGTGAGAAGAAAAGAGATTGATCAGGAATATCTTGTGACTCTCCAGAATCAGGATCGTCATCTTGCTCATCCGCCGAAAGATTAAGACCACCATCGCCGAAAAGACCGGAATCACAAGCGTCCCAAAAAATCCTTTCAACAGATCTCTGGTCGCCGGCATCCACAGCAGCACGAACATCAGCACCAGCACCAACATCCCCAGAAACAGGCCGTGCGGGCCCATGCCCCAAAGGAGAGGATGAACTACAGGGTGCGAGATCGCTGGCGCGGTGACCGCGTGCATGGGTGCCGTCGGCGTCGCTGCCCCGGGCGGGGGTAACGGCGCCGACTGGGGTGTCGGCGGCGTGAAGTTTGGTGCCGGGGGCGGCGCGATGCTGGTCTGTGCGGGTGTCTGCATGGGTGCCGTCGGCGGCGGCGGCGGCATGGTGTACATGGAGGCGGTCATCGGTTTTCTCCTGGGCAGGTCGCGTCATTTTTTGTCACCTTTTTCCTTCTTGACCGTTTGGGCATTGATGTATTCCTGGTCTGCCTTGAGCACCTGATCCAGGCGTTGATAAATGCCGTAATCTCGCGTGTAAGGACGTGGCCGACGTGGGTTTTCCGGGGCAAAGATGCGGGGCGATCCAGCCCATTTCTTGAACCGGCTGGAAAAGTCGATCATCGGCACGATCAGGTGGTGCCGGGTTTTCCCGGACCAATAGACCACGCACTCGCCCTTGCCGAGCTGTTTGAGGTCATCGGGAGACACCCGATACATTTCCTGGTGCCGCGCGCCTTCGCTGGTGCCGGTTCCGGCCCCGGCGCTGGCCGTGCCCTCGATGTCGGACGAGGACCCGGAGGCAGAGTCCTGGGAGCTTTCCGTCAAGGTGCGCAACACCCCGAGTTTCATGCCAATCAGGTCCGCAGCCCATTCGGCGGTTTCCTGGTCACCTTGCTGGAATAGCAGCTTGGTGGCGCAGTTTCCGGCCAGCTTCGGAAACAGGGTCAAGGCGACGGCATCCAGATTGGCCTTGGTCTGAGGGCTCAGCATCAGGCGCTGGCGCGCGGACCGCGCCTGCTCGAACAGGCGGTCCCAGTTTTCCGAAAGGAATGAGCCTGGCTCGTCACCAAAGAACAATGTGGGCGGATTGGGTCGCAGCCGGACGGGCAATGCCTGGATCCAGGAGACCGCCGTGCGGTAGTCACCGACGAACATTTTGGCGAAATCGGCCGCCGTTTCTTCCTTGCCCATGGTGGGCAGGGGTAGATAGATCACCTTATTTTGCATGATGCAGTCGAACAGGTTTACATCGGGCCGCGTCGTATTGGCCACCTTGCCAAAGTTTCCAGAACCCATCAGGCCCATGCGGCCACCGATGCCGCCGAACAGCTCCTTGACCTTGTTCACATCAATGATGCTGCCGCCGGAGCCGTTCCGATTGGCCACCCGGAACCGGTTGATGAAGAGGTTGACCACCCGGCCTTCTTCTGTGCCCCGGATGCCGGGTAGATTGGGAAGCTTTTCCAGCTCTGTCGGGCTGAGCAACAAAAGGGAAATATCCGCCGGCGTAAAGGCGTAACCGCCGCGTTGCAATGCGGCGACCAGAGCGGAGACGGCCTGCATGCCGGAGTTCCGGTAGAAGTCCGCGCCTGCGCTGTTCTGCGCCTTGGGCACGGCCGACATGATTCGCGAGGCGATTTCGTCCGGGTCGCCGATCAGGATCGGATTGTATTTGGCGCTGAACGAAGGATCCCCCGGGTGGATCACTACGAGATCATCTTCGCGCCCGCACCACTTCAGCATGTACCACAGGGATTCGATATTGGTGGAGTCGATTTTTCCATCGGCGAAAATGACGCCGCCGCCCTTCTGGATTTGCTGGAACATCATGAGGCTGGCGGCAACCGTTTTGCCGACGCCCGACATTCCGGTGATAAAGACATGATCGTTGGGTGGATTGGCCGGGTCGTTGCCGGGCCGTGCGTCGCCCAGTGTGGGCAGATAGTACGGTAATCCGGTGTCGGTCATGTACCCCAGCAACAGGGCGTCCTCCAGATACCGGTCGTCGTGGTCTGCCGAGAGAGCGCCCGGGTGGGACGCCAGTTTGGTATTGGTTTGCACGCGCCCCTGCTGATCCTGTGGCAGATAGGCCCGTGCGGAATGCATCCACCGCTTGTGGAAGCGTTCCGCCATGTATAAACCGGAAAATCCCGCCAGTGCGCCCGTGGCCAATTTCCAATCGGCCCCGCTCTGCGTAATGTACGGCCCACAGGCGGCGATGGCCGCCGCCAAAGCGCTCAGCGCCAAAGTGTCCTCATGCCCGCCCAGCTTCAGATCTTCTGTGCTCATGCCGGGGCTTCTGCACCGCTGTCGATGACGGGCGTTTCCGGCGCCAGGTGTTCGCGCCGGTTTCGCAGCATTTCGTGGGCAATGTCACTGGCCTTTTGGCTGATCAGGCATGTCGAGTGGTCAGGGTTCTGTGCCAAGGCCACCGCCACCCGAATGGCCACCTCATCGTAAAATTCCGTTTCGTCCACCACCCACCCCCGGGATCGCCAAAAGAGGACTTTCTCTATAGCTTATTAATATACTATAGTAAGGCCATCTGTCCAACCAGGGATGTGTAGTATATTATGCGGGATGAAAACATGAAGGACACCCTACCACCGAAGAGGAAAAAGCCCGTGCGCCGTGTTTACCGCTATCGCGCCTATCTGGACCCGTCACAAGAGCCGGAAGCGCGCGCCGCCGCCATGAAGGTGATGGATATCTATCTCCAATCCTGCCAGACCCCCGACGTGCAGGAGGCGCGCAAATCCGTCAACCAGGATCTGCGTTACCTCTGGACCCCTACCCGGCAAATGGTAGGGTCCTGGACCAAGGGAGTCTACCGGCGCAAGTCCTACAAAGCGGGCGGCGAACAGGAAAAACCTCGCTTTCGCAAGCGCCCGTGGCGCAGCGGTGTGCTGGGGGGCTTCTTTTTAACAACGCCGAAAGAAATTCCTTGGGAGGAAATTCTGGAACGTGACGAGAAGTATCGCGCCCAGGTCAAAATCATCGAGGATGGCCCCCATCCGGTTGCGGAAATGGTGATGCCTTTATACTCGGATAAGGATAAGCCCCGACTACGGTTCCGGTTCATTCTGCACCGCCCGATCCCGAAAGAGGGATTGCTGCAGCGTTGTTATCTGATTTGCACCCCGCGCGTGGTGAGCGGGAAAACGCTGGGTTATACCTGGTACTTCGGAATATCGGTGCGCCTGCCAGACCCTGACCTGCGTGTGGTCAAGCGTACTGGGATACTCACTCCCTACTGGAAACTGGAGCCCAATGGCAGTCTACTGGTGGCAAGTCTGCGGATCGTCCACCAAAACGGTAAAACAGAAACCCTCACTTACCATCTACCGCCTGGGGCGATTCGCCGTGGCCGGCGTGCTTATGGGTTATCCATCGCTGGGCAGGATAATGTGGTATATCGCAAATTCAACCGTTGGCGAGCGGACTTCTACCGGAAAATCGCCGTAGACATTTTCAACCGTGTGGACTACCTGCGTGTTAAACCCATTCAGACCGGAGTAAAGGTTCCAGGAACCAACCCCAGGCATCGCCGTTATGCGAGCTTGTCGATACTCTACCAGTTCTTGCGCTATCGTGCGGGAAGGATTGGCGCGGCACTGGAGATCGTGAAACCCGATGTTTGATTGGCGAAGAGGAGGCTCCATTGGGCGACGCTGGATATCCAATGGATTACGGGCCGGGGAGGAAGAATGGTCGTCCGCCAAAAAGGTCACACCGCGCGGACAGTCTGATCCATGGTCGGATCCGGTTCGGATGCCTGTTCCAAAATCCGTGCGCCCTTTGTACACCAGAGGTTGGGAAAGCCTGGGCATCGGACTGGGATTGGGGATATTCGCCCTGACATTGGGCTACCTGGTTCTGTTCGGGTTTTGATCGCCGAGGATCAGCGATCGACAGCGAAGAATCCGATCCCCGCAGTTACCAAGGAAACGGGGGCCAGAAATGCCAGCAGGGGCCAGCATCCGGCGTCGAATGCCAGCATCATGCCGCACAGCATCGTCGCGGTGGTGACGCTGCCGACGATGCGTTGCGCGAGTGGCGTGGTCAGGGCTTCGCCTTGGCGGTAATGGGCGTCGGATGACTGGAGACCGTCGTTTTTTGCGGCATGAAGTGAGCGGCAGCCAGCAGCGCCACGGTGAGCACTATAAAAGTAGCAGCCCCAATCAGGGCCAGTCGCTTGGGTGAGTCCGACAATTTGTGAACCTTCCATTCCATAATGTATCTCCTTATATTAGCATGGACTGGGCGACCCATTCGCCCAGATCCGCAGCAATGGCCTGCGCCATTTGGTAATCATCCAGAATGCACTGGAGCCGTTCGATGCTTTCCGGACTGCCGGAAACGAGGATGCCTTCCGGCCCATCTTCCGTAGGGAATGTCAGCACCACCTCGCCGCGATGTTCTGCTGCCGCGCGGAACGCATTTCTTTTCACAACCGCCATTTCCCCGTATCTCCCTAGCAAAACTTGCTTGACGAGCTAGAGTAAGATAGTATATTTAGCACATCGTAGCAAGTAAACACCAACAAGGAGGGCAAAATGGCGGAATCTACTGTAGCCAGGGTCAAGCGTCCCATTGAGGAGCGCATTGCGGAGGTCGAGGGACGCCTTGGCGCCTTGGACACGAAGCGCAAGGCAATGATCAAGCGCCGGGATGATCTCAAAGCTCAGAAAGAAGGGAGAACGGTCATGGGAACGAAGGAAGAGCGCCAGGCGTTTGTGCGCGCCTTTGATAAGAACCGTGGCTTCGGCCTGACCTACGCCCAGGCATTGGCCGTGTTAGATCAGTTCTATCGGAAAGAGATCGAGGGCCGGGAAGAAATTCTAGCCATCTTTCCAAGCGAATTGAGCGATCTCCAGGTGCGCGGGCAGGAATTCCTCGCTCCTTTCCTCCCTCACGCCAAGGAAGCCGACGACGAAGGCTGTCCGCTGGACGGTTCTGGCACGCCGCTCCCTTCGGGCGGGAACGAGCCGCCGCTTTTTCCGGATGACGAAGTGCCGCCCTTCCCTACCGATCCGGAATTCACGGAAATTCCAGAGGATGGGTTTTGATGGTGGAGCAGCAAGAAATTATTGGAGCCTTGATTCACCCGGGTAGCGGGGTGCGAACTCCGGTGCTGGCGCTGATGGGCGGAGATCAAATTCGCGTTCGCGGAACGTACATGGATTTTGAGACTCACCTTCGGAGCGCCATTCGCGGTGGATACACGCTGGAGTCCGATGATTCTGATCTTTTGGGTGCCTGGAAGAAGCAGCGCGAAGCTGTAGATGCTGAACAATCCAGGATTCAGCAGGAATTGCAGGAACTGGCGAATCTGCATTCGGAAGGATTGAAAAAATGAGCGAGTTACCTTCCGACATATTAGATATCGCCGCCGACCTTGCGGAGCAGGAGCGGGCCTGGCGGGTTTCGGTGGCCCGGCAAGCCATGCAGGCCAGCGAAAAACCAGACGAGGACGTGGCGGGCAACCGATATTGCCTCGACTGTGCCGACGTGATCCCGCCAGAACGAGTTCAGGCAGTACAAGCGGTGCGTTGTGTCGTGTGTGCCGGCATCCGCGAGAAAAAGGCGGGTACCTGTCGGCAAAGGGGCGGAATCCGCCAATATCTGACCGGGGATGATCCGGTCCAACAAGGAGGTAGTTATGAGTGAAATCAGCGGCAAAAAGGATCTGGCAAAAAGTCTGGTGGACGCGGGCCTGGCACCCACAGTCCGCAAGGCGGAGGACATCGTGCAGCATCTGGTGGAATCCATTGTGGAACTGGTATCGGAAGGTCACAAGGTCCGTATCCACCAGTTTGGCACTTTCCAGCAGATTCACCGCGCTGCCCGCATGGGACGCAATCCGCAAACGGGCGGTGAGTTGGAAATACCCGAGCGCAAAGTGCTGACGTTCAAAGCCAGCAAATCGGCCGCGTAGAGATCAGGGCCGGGGCAACCCGGCTCATCGGGGGCCCAGATGGACAAGGAAGCGGAAAAGATACTGTCAGACGGTTGCCGTCGGCGCGAAGCGCGCAAACGACGCCATGCCCTTTTTGAACGTGTGCAGGCCTCCGGCCTGGTGAGACAGGGATCATGTACGAAAAACCAAAAATAGCGGTCGATGTGGATGGAATCTTTACGGATTTCGACGCGCACTGGCAGCAATGCGCCGAACGGGTTCTGGGTCGAAGCGTCCCCCGGGTCAGCGAAGCGCATTGCCTGCGGGAGCGGTATGGATTGAATCTGCTGGAATATAACCAGATATGGCGAGCGTACAACGCGGATGAGTGGCATCGCCTGCCGGTGTACCCACACGCTGCGGATCTGATCCGCGCACTGGAGGACTTGGGTGGCGAGGTGTGGGCGGTGACCAGTGTGGACCCGCGTCACCAGATAGCGCGAGAACATTCGCTGACGGGCTTGATTCAGCGAGGACGGATCGTCTGTGTCGGCGAAACTGGTCACGAATGCGCCACGCCGTACGCAGCCAAGGCGGCGGTGTTGCGACACCTTGGCGCGGTGGCCTTTTTGGATGACCACCCGGCCAATGTCAACGCGGCCATCGGGGTGACGGCTTTGGCCGTCTTGCTGGATCGCGGTTATCAGGGGCTGGAGGCACCAGAATATGGTGCGACAGTCATTGATGACGTTATGGATTTCCCCGTGTTGGTGGATACCTTTCTGCGCCGTACCCGGAGAGGTGTCGCCTGATGCCCGCCGGCCAACGGGCAGCGAGCTGTATCAGGCCAGCCGGTGGGCTTTCGAGGTACTGGCGAAGCCTGCTGGATCCGAAGTTGCGCCAGTTGCCGGAATCGATCTTGCCGGATCAGATGGAAGAAATACAGGCGGCGCTTCGAGATGCTCTGCATCTGTTGAGCGGAAAAATCACGAACGAAAACATCGGAGGTTGAAAAATGGACTCAGCATCCCTCATTTTACGTGCCCGCGCTTATGCCAGCGCAGTTCCTGGATATGCGAAGCGCGGCGATTTGCGGCGCCTGGAACGATTGGCGGATCGGCTGGAAAAGATCCTTATCGAGCAGCGGCGATTGTCTCGATGCAGTGGGTTGACGCGGGCTCTATCATGAATATGGATGTGACAAAGCATGAGGCGTCTCTGGAGAGATTCGAGCGCAGTCTTGAGCGGCTGAGAATCAGAACGCGCATACTGGGCTTTGCTGTCCTTGGTGTGTTTTGCGCATTAGTAACCGTATTTGTGTACGATATACACGTACACAATCAAATCCGGAATGACGCTCCTGGGGTCGTTGGGTTTCCGAATCAGGTGACTGTCTGGAGACCGAAGGCTTTAGTATTGGAAAACATACCGGACGCTGGATGAACCTTTTTACGGAAATCCGACTATGAGTATTCGGCCCGCTCTGACATCCGACGGTAAGCCCGCAGATCCCATCACAAAGGACTGGATCGACCAGATTGCGGACGCTATCCGAAAGCGATGTGGCAAGTATCCGCGTATGCGGATGTACGCCTATCGCAATAACGGGACGGATTATCTGGCAATGGATTTTGATCCGACAGAGCCGGAGATCCGTGGAGGATTCTCCATCACCATGAGCGTTTCCGGTCAGGACAAAGTGAGTCTGGAATTGCCAAAGAAAGGAGAGTTTGAGATTGTCCCCGGGGTGACGGACTGGGTGGACGCTATGACTCTCGCCAATCTGCTCTGTCAGTCTCTAGTGGCTTGGACCGAGTTTAATCCAGTATAATCAAAGAGAAAGGCCATGATAGCGCAAAATATGATGAATCCTGAACGTCAGAAAAGTTTGCCGTCGTTTTCATACCTACTTTTCAAGCGGGCATGGATGGCCGTCAGTGTGGCAGTTATTTGGTACGGAATTCTGTTCGTTGCGATCTGCTTAGGCGGACAATTGCCATCGTTTGGGCGACTGATCGTTTTTGACGCGGATACCACGAGTGCTTTTCGAAATGGCTTCTGGATTATCGCTGGAATCGCATATCTGATCTTTCTTATCTCGGACGGGCTGAACCGTGTTGAAAGCAGTAAAGGCTGGAAGCTGCTCGTGCGATTTGCCGACGAAAAGATTGAACGTCCGGCGAATCAATGGATGGAACAGCATTACAAACTTTCCTCTTTTCTCCTTGTGTGTATCATGTTTTCTCTTTTGGCCTTTCTGTTTGCCCTTACCAGCGCTCCTATCAACACGCCAGATATCCCTACATCAGTCGCGGTTGCGCCGCACTGGCATCCAGTAGATAAGGTGCTGATACATCAGGAAGGATATGAGAAGAACCATGCCCACGCTCCCAGAAATATTATGTGGTCACGAAATATTGTTGCCCCGGCCAAGATTACCTCGTTGGGAAATGGTCGCTATCTCATACAGACGATTCCCAACAAAACGAACTGACAGGAGAACCATCATGCGTAAAATTCAGGCAGTCTTTACAAAAGGCACCATAGAGCAAGCAGTGCTTGATTCTGAAGGTCACGCATTGGTCGTTGGCGCTAGCGGCTGCGGCAAAACCTTTTGGGCGGGTCAGTTGAGTCGGGAATGGCTGCGCAACGATACTGCGCGGGTCATAACGTATGGGCGGGATCGGTTTATCGATGAGGGCGTCTGTATTGACCTGCCCAATGGACAGTTGAATTCTATCAACTTCTCTGGCCGTGTATTGTCTTTCTCGTGCAGACTGTTTTGGCACGAATCCATGGTGCAATCGCTGGCTGTCATGCTGGATCGTATCGAATCGTTTTTGGACGGGAAACCCACTCTGATCGTTTTGGACGATGCCGACATATTTTTTGATAATAACGATCTCGCGGATCGCATTTCACGTTGGGTCAAAGGCGGTCTGGACAAGAAGAATGCCAAGCTGATCATCATGGCGCAGTCTCTTGTCGAGGTCATTGGTCACCCTGATATTCTGGATAATATGGCGCGCATGGTGCTTTTCAGGAGTTCCGATATACCGTCAACGTACCAGACGTTCGGATTGAACAGGTCGCAGATCCGGCGTCTTATGGACGCACCGGCGGGGAATGGGTATCTGATCGGGCTTTCCAAACCCCAATGGTTTTCTGCGGCATAAGCTGAAGCCACCCAACGATAGGAGACTCCTCATGCGTAAATCTTCCCTGTTTCTTTTGATCGGCGCGCTCGCCCTGGCGGGCTGCGCCAACAACCCCTATGCCAGCAACGGCACCACGGCGGATACGGGCGGCGGGGCGCTCTTGGGGGCGCTGGCAGGGGCCGTGATCGGTAACCAGACTGGATCACCTCTGGCCGGGGCCGCCATCGGCGCGGGCGTGGGTGGACTGGCTGGGTATGCTGTGGGCCACAACGGAAGCCAGCCGCAATACCAGCAACCGCAACCCGGCTACTCCGCGCCACCGGCCAACAATCCGCCCTGCCCTGCGGGATATACCTGCGTACCCGGCAACTGATCCTGATGGCTCGCATCACTCTGAATGACCTGGCGCCGAATGTCCGTGCGCGCATTATGGCGCAATACGGAATAGCCGGACCCAAGGCGAAAAATGGAAAGAGCGGGCAGGCTGCTACTTCCATCTCCCCTTACGCCGACAGGCTTGGAGAAGAGCTGGACAGGCAGTTCCCTGGACGGATGGTGCGCGAGTATCGGCCCATACCTGGCCGGCGGTTTCGCATCGACTTCGCGTTCCCCGCAGAAAAAGTGGCTATCGAGTTCGACGGCTACCGGCACCATGGGTTTTCTCATGCCGGGTTTCATGGCGGTGCCGCGCGGCAGAACATTCTGGTTGGCCACCACTGGTGGATTCTGCGGTACACGCTCAAAGATGTGCGCGATCATCTGGATGATGTGGTCGCGCAAGTTAGCACGCTGTTGGAAGGCAAAAAAGGAGAGTCACCATGTCGAACCCTGTAATCTGCTCAGCCAACCGTTTCCACTGGGCCGAATCGCGCACCGCGCGGCTGGCTGGTTGGCCGATACTTGTCGGTGCATGGCTCATGATCGCGGTGCGGTTTCCAGCCGTGCATTTTGCTGGCGGATTCTTCCAAAATTTGTGGAGCCTGATGGCCAACAAAGATTCCGCCGGTTGGCTTGAGTTGGCCTTTTTGCCCGTTATCGCTTGCCTTGCATTTTGTAGTGATGGCATGGAAATCGCCCTGCTGACACCTCTGAACAAAGGACCGGATTGGTCTGGGCCCTTGCATTGGTATGCAGCATCCACGGTGGCGCTGATTTCCTGGACAGCGGCGGACGGTGCGATGCACGTTGCAATGCCTTATTTGGATTTTTGGAATTACGATGGGCTTGCTCCTGGTATCCCGGGTGCTGGAGCGGATCATTCCGCAAGGTTTTCCCCAACCCATTGTGCCGCCCAAACCCGACATGGAACGTGGTATTGGTGGCGGTGGCATGGTGCTGGTCTCGCCGTGGACCAATCTGTTGCGTGGGCAGCGCCTCGATCTCTGGCCTCAATACATCAAGGAAGCTCGCGCGGCCGGACAGGACGATTTAGCCACAGCGATTCAGACTATGCTCGAACGATCCGGGCAAACAGCAGAAAAGCCATAGAGAGGGAGAGCGTTTTGGATTCAGATTTTTTGCAGATCGTATTTGGGGATGGCCAATCCATCAACGCCATTCTGGCCATTTTCCCCTCTGGCCAGGAGCGCATTCTCAATGCGGCTCAGGAAGCCCTGTCGCGTCCCGACCAGGAGCATTTCCCTGTCGTGATCCACGGCGAAGAACCGCTAACCCTGAAAATCACCTTGCCCAGGGCTGCCTTGTTATCCATTGCCAGCCAGATTCTTTCACCAAAAACGACCAAAATGATTCAGTGATTTCCATGTTGGAAAAGACAAAACCGTGGTTTGCGTTCTTGATGCTCCTGCTTTGGGCCGGGCTCGCAACGCTTTCCATGATGGAAATACATGGCAGCGGCGTATTGCCTTCGTTGGCATGGGTTACCTTGTTGTTTTCGTTGGCAGGACTCGTCTATCAATTGTTTTCCATGTTGCATTTGGCTAGTAAAGGCAGATGATTTATTTCCATGATGGAAAATTATAGCGCAATGTTTTATATAGGTTTTATTGTTGACATTGGTTCTTTCGTCACGTAGATTGGGTGCATGGACAACGCAGAACAAGGACGATACATGCGCATCAAGATTGAGGTATTCGCGGATCTGGTTGATGTGGATCTCACACCAGAAGATATCCTGGTAAAAGCAACGGCGGATCGCATGCAAAGCGCTATTAGCATGGGATTGCTGGATGCTGGAGCATCCTATTCCGTATGCGGCTCATCGGTTACGGTCAACGCGCTGAAAACGGCAGACTGCGGAGGTTGCCAATGAGCCTCGTACACAAGCTGGAAGAAGCCAATGCCGCCTACCGCGCCGGCGCTCCGATCATGAGCGACGCCGAGTACGATGCGCTGGTGGAACGTCTTCGCCGTGAGCAGCCCGACCATCCCTATCTACAGACAGTGGAACCCGAACCGGAAAACATCTTTGGCGGTGCCAAGGTGCGTCATCACGCGCCGATGTTGTCTACGGAGAAGGCTTATACGGAAAGTGACCTGATTCGATATTTCAGCGCGGTGACCCGTCAGGCGGCCCGGTTGGGCATGGATGAGGTCATTTATGCGATGACGGCAAAGCTGGACGGTCTAGCCGGCAGCCGGGACCGTGCGCATGGCGTGGATCTGGCGACGCGCGGGAACGGGTTGCAGGGAGAGGATATCGGCAAGGCGTTTGCGCGAGGATTGAAGATCGTTGGCGCGGATGTGGATGGTCCTGGCGAGATAGTCATGCCCAAGGACTTTTTCGAGGAGCATCTGGTTCCGTTGGGCTTTAAGCATCCACGAAATTTCATGGTGGGTTTTGTGGGGGCCGACACGGAAAAGGATCACCACCGCCTGGTAAAAGAATCCGGTATGGCGCACTTCGTTCCTTATGCCAATCTGCCCCGTTTCTATGCCGATAAGGACACCATTCTGCGAGACATCGCGTACATCTCGGAAGACATACGCAAGAATACCCCGTATGACACCGACGGTATCGTCATCGAAGTGGAAGAACCGGAGCTGCGCGCCGCGTTGGGCAGCACCAATCACCACCACCGTTGGCAGATCGCCTACAAAACCAAAGGCGAAACGGCAGAAACAACGGTTACTGGCGTGGTCTGGCAGACGGGGCGCACGGGCCGCATCACCCCGGTGATCGAGATCGATCCGGTGGAACTGTCCGGGGCGACCATTCGTCGCGCCACCGCCCACAACTTCCAGAAGGCACGGAAGGACGGGCTTGGCGTGGGGTCGCGGGTCACCATGATCCGTTCCGGCGAGGTGATTCCCTTCATCATGGACGTGCTATCCCCTGCCCCGCTGGATGTGCCCACGGCTTGTCCCTGCTGCAACGGACCCGTGGAAGAGGATGGCGAATACCTCACTTGCGTCAACCCGCATTGCGAAGCCCAGGCGGAAGGCGCAATCAGCCATTTTTTTAAGATCATGGGTACGGCGGATGGATTCGGCCCCAAAGCCGTGGAGAAGATCGTGGCGGCGGGCATTACCGATATATTGGCCGTGCTGGACATGACCCGCGCCGACTTCGAAGGTATGGGCTTCGGCCCTGGGCAAGCGGAAAATCTGGAGCGGGAAATGAAACGTTGCATGAGTACGCCCGTTGAGGATTGGCGATTCCTGGCCGCATTTGGCATCCGATATCTGGGGCGCGGGGACAGCAAAGCTTTGCTGTGCGCGATTGGGGGACTGGATGCGCTCAATGGCATCACGCCTGCGCAGATCATGGCGATAGATGGATTTGCCGAAAAAACAGCTCTCTGCATCGCTCATGACCTAACGTGGCGATGGATGGAGATCGAGGCGGTTAGGGATCGGATGGAAGCGCCCTTGGTTTCATCGGCGCCAGCGGGCGACATTGGAACGCTCCCGCTTGCTGGTATGTCCCTGGTTTTCACGGGCACCTTCAGCAAAGATCGGGAGGTGATGGAAACCCAGGCGGAAGCGTTGGGCGCCAAGGTGCAATCTGGCGTCAATGGCAAGACTTCGGTTCTGGTGATTGGAGAGAAGCCGGGAGCGTCAAAGACCACGAAAGCGGCGGCATTGGGCACTCCGGTTTGGACGGAAGCGGAGTATTTACTTCGCATTGGGGGGTGAATGATGCGCTTGGTTCACCAACGCCCATATCCGTCATGCAGAATCACCAGGGAGCCCATCGTTGACCTGGAATCCGGCGCTGCGATCGCGGAAGAAATCCTTTGTCGAGAGGATCCATTCCCGGATGACGCGTCGGCATGGAGATCATTTTATCGACGGCTGTTCGCCTGCGACCTGGAAACGGCGAACGGAGCGGCCATGGCGTTTAACCTGGATACGCGGCATGTGCTGGATCCGGAAATCTGGCAAGGCACGGAGCGCTTTCTCGGCGAGCGAGACGCCCGCCGCTGGGTGATCGAGTGGACTGAGCACGACTCTGGAGACCATCTGCAGGCCGCGAAAAAGCTACGCAGCCTGCATCGGCGAACGGGCGTTGGCATCTCCATCGACGATGTTGGAGCGGGTTTCGATGGTCACGCCAGGCTATCGGCGATGAGCCGCGCCCAATGGGTCAAGATAGACGGCGGGCTTTTCCAGGCCGCACGCATGGATGGCCCCTCTCGCGCCATGGTCCAAGGCATTTGCGACATGGCCAAGGATATCGGGGCGAGGAGCGTGATCGAATGGATCGAAACCGAAGAGGATTTGGAGTTGGCCAGGAATTTGGCCGCCGACTGCGGGCAGGGGTACCTGTTCACTTTCGCGGCGGCGAAGATGATGGGATTGAGAAACCGCGCAAGTCGCGTTTAACTAAAAGGAGAAAATCGTGCATATTTTAGCAGAAAGCGAACGCGCTTGGCTTATTGACGCGCTTCGGGAAGCCGATAGAGAAAATGTTGGTCTGGATCCGCGCTGCGAAGAATCGGACGCACACCTGATCTTTGAGGCGTTGCATGTTTTGGCAGACGGCATCGCTGAGCGCCTGTTCGATATGTTGCATCCTTGCGGTCAAAATCACCACTCGGCGGCGAATCCGGGAAGGACCATGTTGGCATTTCATTTGGTGTACGCACAAGGGTCCAGCGCGGCCATTGACCGGCTTGGTAGCGTTCAAGATGCCGGCAAAGCGGCTTAACACGCTATTTCTTGTGGCTATGCTGCTCTCCGGCTGCGCCACCGACTGGCACCGGCCCGGCACCTCAAAGACCATCATGGAAGAAGACCTGGGCCATTGCGAACAAAAGGCGGCCGCCTTGTACCCACCGAAGGTGGTCACGGTTCAAGCGTCCCCTGGGTACTGGTCGCCGGCCACCCAGCAATGCTGGCGGTCCTGGCGGGGATACACTTGCCAGCAGTATCCTGCAACCTGGAATCCGCCCACCTATGCTGAACAGGACCAGAATGCGCCTGCGCGGCGGTCTTGGATCCATGACTGCATGAAGAGCTTGGGCTACAAAGGATAGAATCGATGAAGCTACTACACACCGCAGACTGGCAAATCGGCAGAACCTATGCGTTCTTTGAGCCGGATGACGCCGCCGTGCTTTCCGAAGCTCGCACCACCACCGTCGAACGCATCGCCGCCCTGGCCACGGAGGAGTGCGTGGACCTGGTGGTGGTGGCCGGTGACGTGTTCGATGCACAGACCGTGACCGACCGCACTATGCGCCGTCTTTTTCTTGCCATGCAGGGCTTTGCCGGGCCGTGGTGCCTGCTCCCCGGCAACCATGACGCGGCACTTTCGGAGAGCGTGTGGACGCGAGCCCGCCGTCTGGGCCTGATCACTCCGAACATCCATCTGCTGCTGAGTCCAGCCCCGATCCTCTTGCCAGACCAGGGCGTGGCCATCCTGCCCGCCCCGTTAACCCAGCGGCAGACCAGCGACGATCTCAGCGCCGCTTTGGACGCCATGGAGACACCACCTGGGCTCCTGCGTATTGGGGTGGCGCATGGAGCAGTTCAAGGCGTTCTGCCGGAAGGCATCGATTCCTCCAACCCCATTGCGCCAGACCGCGCGGAAACCGCCCGGTTGGATTATCTCGCGTTGGGTGACTGGCATGGCTGCAAGGAGATCAACGCCCGTACCTGGTACGCCGGCACGCCGGAACCGGAACGCTATGTGGACAATGATCCGGGGCAGGTTCTGTTGGTCGAAATCGCCGCTCCCGGCATGGTTCCACAGGTGACTCGGCACCCGGTTGGCCAGTACCAATGGGTACGGTGGGAGCGGGAATTTCAAGTCGCAGAGGACGTGGATGCCTTGGATGAACGGCTTTCCACTTTGGATAGCCGCTTCGTGGTGCGCCTGGATCTGTCTGGAGTCCTGGATATCACCGCCCGCCAGCGCTTGTTGGAGAACCTGGCCGTCGCATCTGCCCGGGTTCGGGCGTTGGAATATGACCTGGCAGAGATCCGCTTGCAGCCCACGGATGCTGACATCGCGAACATGCAGGCCGATGGATACTTGTCCGACGTGATTGGCGAGCTGCGGGATCGCTCGGCCGTACCGGACCAGAAAGAGGTCGCCACGGAAGCACTGGTCATCCTCGCCGATATTTTGCAGAACCAACAGGGGGCCGCGTGATGCAGATAGAACGATTGGAGATGGAGCAGGTTCGCCGTTTTCGCGAACCGCTGGTCATTGAGAATCTGGGGCCAGGCCTAAACCTCTTTGCCGGCCCAAATGAAGTTGGCAAAAGCAGCATCGTCCGGGCCATACGGGCGGCATTCCTGGAGCGGTACCGAT
The DNA here is from genome assembly GCF_000021485.1 of Acidithiobacillus ferrooxidans ATCC 23270. Classification (NCBI taxonomy): domain Bacteria; kingdom Pseudomonadati; phylum Pseudomonadota; class Acidithiobacillia; order Acidithiobacillales; family Acidithiobacillaceae; genus Acidithiobacillus; species Acidithiobacillus ferrooxidans. The sequence goes on along the minus strand of NC_011761.1, from coordinate 1,080,303 downwards.
CCACCAAGGTGGAGGATCTGGGTACTTGGGGCGTACATAATGTCGCTCCAGCGGTCAAAATCCATTTTCGCTGGAACGGTCAACCCTGCATTCTCGAAAAGCAGTTTCTGGGGAAAAAGACCTGTTCCCTCAAAATGGGCGATGAAACGCTAACGGGCGAGGACGCCGAAGATCGTCTCGCGCAACTATTGGGCTTCACCCTGGCCGCCAAGGGCGGTATCCGCGATGAGCAACTGGGTGTACCCGGGGTGCTCTGGATTGAGCAAGGCCGTGGCCATGAACTGGAAGACGCGGTGCGGGCGTCGGTCGATCACCTGCGCTCCGCTCTGCCGCAGTCCATGGAGTCACTGGGAAGCCGGCACGGAGATGCGGTGGCCAGCGCGGTGTCCCGGCAGTTGAGCGAACTCCTGACGGCTAGCGGCAAACCGCGCGGGGACTACAGCGCACTTCTCAGCGCCATTGACGTCTTGCAAAACGACATGGCGGAAACACGCGGGCGGATAGCGAGCTACCGCGAGCAGGTGGATGAGCTAGGCCTTTTGCGCGCCGCCCATCACCAAGATATTCAAAATAAACCCTGGGCTCAGCTCCGCGCACAGGCGGAAGCGGTGCAGCATCGCCTGAAAACCGCCCTGGAATGCGCGGCGCAACTGAAGACCTTGGAAAACGAACTGGGGCGGCTCCGCAGCCAGGCTGAACTGTTGGCCAACCATCAGAAGCAGCACAAGATGGCCGAAGAGGAGGCCGCAAGAATTGCCCTGGATCTGGAACGCTGCAAAACGACAGCAGAAGCCGTTGACGCCCGCATAGAGGGGTTGCGTGAAGCGGATCGTGCAGCAAAAGCGACATGGGAAACAGCCCGTGAACAGGAGCAGCGCGCGCGGCAGATGCAGGAAATCCATGCGCAGCAACAGGAAGCCGTGGATCTTCGGGCAAGCCTGGGTGAGAAGCAGGCCCGGCTCGAACAGGCACAAGCCCGTGAAACCCGCCTGGCCACTGCTGGCGCCTGGTTGAACAGCCAGCATCTCGACTCTGAAGGCCTGGCGGCATTGCGGGTACTGGAACAGCAGATCCGCGAAAACCAGATCCGCCTCGAACGATTCGCCACCAAAATGCATTATCGATTGGAGTCCGGTATCCAGATGCATATTGGATCAACGACGATTGATGGTGAAGGCGAGTGGTCTATCTCCAAGCCGGTACAGATCCGTATCCCGGATGTCGGTACCCTGGAGCTTTCCCCGGGTGAAGAGGCGTTATCCAATCTGGATCAGCAGCAGGCTGCGTTGCAACACGAGTGGACGATGAAGCTGGCGGAGTCCCACGTCGAATCCTTGTCAGAAGCAGAGCGGTTGTGGGCCACTATTCAGCGGGAACAGGCACAGAGCGAACAGGATCGTTTCATGGTGAAGTCTCTAGCCCCTGAAGGGATAGAGGCGCTGGCCAGGCTGATCGCGACAGGTCGTGAACGGCTGGGCTATCTGGAACAGTCGCTTTCCAGCACTACCCTGCCGACCGAGACGGTTTCGCTTGATGAGGCGCGGGAAAACCGAGAGATGGCGGAGCAACACTGGCGTCTGCAAACAGAATTGCTGCATGCGGCGGAAACGGAACAGGCTGGCTTGGTGACAGAGATGCAGATGCTGCAGGCGAATCATGCGAAGCAGCAAGCGCTGATTGACGAGACTGCGCCACTTTTTCCACAATGGATGGAGAGCACCCGGCTTCTCGATGCCCAACAGGGCGACAATCTCCTGCAGCAAAATCGCCTGCGCGAACAACTCTCCCGTGAAGACCCGGAAATGCTGCAACAGGATGCGGACCGCTACCTTAAAAGCGCGGAGATCGCGGAAACACGGCACCGGGAACGCGCGGAGCGTATGGCCCGGCTGGAAGCGCAACTGGAGACCAGCAACGCGCAAGGACTGGAGGAGCGCCTGGCAGAGCAGGAAACCGACCTGGCGGCCAAGGAACGACGAGCGCGGCAACTCAGGGTCCGTGCCGATGGTCTCTTGCTTCTCTCTGGGCTTATTGAGGGGCACCGGGATGCGCTCTTGCAGAAGCTCCAGGCGCCGTTACAGGCCCGGGTGGATCACTACCTGCGGCTTTGGTCTCCAGGCGCCCGCCTCCAATTGGGCACGGATCTGGAGCCTGTGGAGATCCACCGCGAGCGCGGGTTGTTGGGTGTGGAATCAGCCTCTTTCTCGGCGCTCAGCTTTGGTGCCAGGGAACAAGTTGCCCTGCTGATGCGGCTGGCCTATGCCGATGTGCTCAAAGAAGCCGGCCGCCCTACGCTCATCATCCTGGATGACGTGCTGGCACACAGCGATATTATGCGCCTGAACGCGATGAAACGCATTCTGAATGACGCCGCCAAACGGCACCAGATCCTGCTGCTGACCTGCCATGAGGAGGACTGGGCGGATATGGGCGTATCTATGCGCTCGATAGGCAGCGTCGCATAAAGATGCAAGATGGAACTGGGTAGCGATAATATGGCTTGATAAGAGATGCAACATGGAACGGGCAACTTCATGAATGCGCGTAATATTATCTCCAACTTTTTACAAAACATGCTTCCCTTTCCGCAATTGTTTTGCTAACATTTTCTCTGGCAAGAATGCAACCGCAAAACGAAGAGGGTTTTCAAGATGAAGAAAGCACATGCGCTCCTGGGCGCCCTAATCACCGCCGGTCTCGCTGGCTGCGCGACCACACCGAACATGCACTATTCCGGCGTCACGCCGCAGGCTAGTGTCCAGCACAAGAACGTTGCCCTGGTAACCAATGTTACGAACGGAACTTTTAAGACTACTGGATGCGTCATGGAATTAACACACAAGTGCCGCGAGCTGACCTTTTCCAAGAAAGCGCTTACGTCGAACTACGACAGACTGGAAAGCAGCGCTTTGCAGCAATCTGGGGCACTGCCCACATTAGCCAAAAACGTCCCCTCTAGCGGATGGGCTGTCGAGACGGATATCAGCACACTTGCCCCGAATAAGTACGAGGCCATAGTGCATTACGATCTGGGAAAAACCTTGGGCATGGGGCTTATTCCCGTTGTCGGTCTTTTCACTCCGCACTATTACACGATGGACGTGAACTTGGTGGACAACGTGACCATTTTCCACGACGGAAAGGCCGTTTGGCATGATCGAACACCTGTCCACATGAAGAAAAACATCTCCGGATCCCGATTCAAGATTGGCGGCACCCACAGCGAAGCCGCCTACAAGGTCTATCGTGAGGCGCAGACCAGTGCCGTTTCGCAAACGATGGTCGGACTCGGCCAGGCCATGTCGAAATCCGGCTGAGTGCGTTTTACGGACAGCAAAAAGGCGCCACCCTGGCGCCTTTTTCTTGGCATGTCCTGGGTCAGAAACTGTAACCCAGACCCACATTACCCTGCAGCAGATTCAAGTTGGCGCCGCCATTCGTGTAGTCGTCGTACTTGAATCCCGCCAGCGCGTACCAGGGGCCCGAGATCTGGTAGTCGGCCTGCAGGCCGACTTGAACCACGTTGGATGACCCGCTCGTGCTGGTCACCGAGGTGGTCGATCCATTGCCGCTGAGCGTGTCGGTGGCGCTTACGCCGGCCAAATACGCCACGTCTCCGGTGAACACCAGGGGTCCCATGCCGTAACCGGCTTCCAGCCCGCCGCCAATGGCGTTATTGGTGAAATGCAGCGAGGCGTTCTGCACCTGGCCGGCGTTGAAGTTGGTGCCGAAACGGCTGTACTGGTAGGCCAGGTAAGGGCCGACACGGAAGTTCTGGGAGAACGGGAACAGATATCCGGCCTTGACGTTGATGCCGGTCATGCCGCCACCGGTGGTCTGGTAGGGGCTCTCGATCAGCGTATCGAAGTCGTGATGGTAGTCGGCCGAGAGCATCCAGCCCTGGTTGGTCATGAACGATCCTTTGACGCCGATGCCACCCGCGCTGTTGCCGCCGGAATTGCTGATGCCGGAGATGTTGCCGTAAACGGCGGCGCTGTTCATGACGCCGGACAGATCGGATGCCATCGCCATGCCGGATGCCATCAGACCGGCGGCGAGGGCGGCAAGGATGAGGGGTTTTTTCGCGAACATAGGGTATTCCTTATGAGTATGGCGGAAGTGCCAACAGCGAGAATTTTATAGCCGCAGCCCTATGTTGTCAACACGCAACAATAAAAATTCCATCATGGAACGATGAAGTTTTTACCGATGCATCATGGAGTTGCAAAAATAATGGTTGCGCCAACTGAGATAGTATATTACTATTGCTTAACCCAAGTGGACCAAGGATGTAGCGATGAGCAATCACACAAAGGGCCCATGGCACCGCAACGTATCGCCAGCCACCAAGTACCCTACGATCTTTGCGGGGCGTAATACGCACGTTGCTCGGGTGGTCACGGACGGCGGGCTGACGCCAGAGGAAGTCGAAGCGAATTGCGATTTGATTGCGGCGGCTCCAGAACTGCTGAATGCGCTTGAAGCTATGCTGGAAATCTATGGTGGGGCCTACGACAACGAATGTCGGCGCAAGGACGAGCAAGAGCAGCGCACCATTGCGAAGGCGATCCGGGTGGTAGAGAAAGCGAACGGGCTTCGCAATGTCATTGAGCGTGGCCATGTCTGCAGTGATACCGCAGCATACCGACGACACGCCAAGGCCATGGGATTGCCGACCCATGGCGCCATGCAGCCAACCACAATTCCGGACTTTTTCATCCGGTTGCTTACTCAGCCGGATGACCTCGTGGTGGATCCGTTTGGGGGCACGGTAAAAACGGGCCTAGCTGCTGAGCGTTTGGGGCGGCGATGGTTGGTGACGGAATGGATGCTGGAGTATCTGCGTGGGGCATCTGAAATGTTCTGTGAATTCGCTGGCTTTTCCATGCACGAATGTATGATGGCTATATAGAGCCAATCTAGGAGTCCTAATTATGCCAAAATTCAAAAAGATCACTTATTCCGTCGAAAACAAGGCGGGCGCTAAAGTGGAACTGGCCGTGGATATCAACATAGACGCAAACGGCATTTTTTACGCCACCTTACCCCTGTATATCAAAGACGCCGTTGACCCATCCCATATCCATCATGGGGTGTCTGTAAAGGATAAGGACAAGTTTCGGGTACAGGCGTCCACCTTTGAAGCGTTGGACAAGGTGATTCTGGCATCGGTTCATGCGTATGCGCAACCAAAGGTCACAGAAACACCGGTTATACTTTATATCATTGAATCGCACGTTGCGTTCGCCGAGGACGAAAATGGCCATGTTTGTCCCAACGCTGGATGGCCTGGCGCGAGATGGAATCAGGATGAACGATTTGGCAATCATCATTCATCGAATCTGACGCAAGGTTACAGCCTCTCCGTTGGGGCGCGGGCCATGCTTAAAATAACGCATCGTTACGGGTCCACTGAGAGGGTGGAATATCGATTGTATTACAAAGGCGATAGCCATTTGGGTCGGGACAATCCGGCGCAATTACTCAATTCTTGGGGAGGGTTTTCGTTAGGGCGATCTCCGAAGGAAATACCCTATTCCGATGAAGCGGCGTTGTTCTTTCATTCGCTCATGATGGGCATGGCGGAAATGAGCCGTAAAATTCAGGATGCGACTTTCGACCAGGAACGGTTGATGCAGGCGATAGCGCAATCCAGACCGGGTTTTGCCTTGTTGCCTGGGGCCATGCCGGAATTGGAGGACGTGAAGAGCGATGGCTGACATTGGTCGACGTATCGTAAAGGCACGTTGCTCGGCTTGTCACGGCATCTATGACATATCTGTGCCAAACAAGGAGGAATCATGAGTGACAAAACGGGTATCGCATGGACGGACGCAACCTGGAACCCTGTAACCGGGTGCTCCAAGGTATCGCAGGGCTGCAAAAATTGCTACGCCGAGCGTGAATGGGGCAGGCTTTCCGCCAACCCCAAGGCTACGAATTACTATGGCCGGTCGTTTTTGGACGTAGCCTGCCATGAGGATCGCCTGGACCAGCCTTTGCGGTGGAAAAAGCCGCGCATGATCTTTGTGAATTCCATGTCCGATTTGTTCAATGAGGACGTGCCGGACGACTTCATCGACCGGGTGTTTGCTGTCATGGCGCTGGCGCAGCAGCACACGTTCCAGGTGCTCACCAAGCGGCCGGAGCGGATGCTGCAGTGGTTTGACCATGGGTTCGACAACCGCGAGCACTCTGTGGGCCAGGCCATGCGGGAAATTGCCGCAGCCCGTGGCGACGACGACGCGGGAACGTCTGGATGGGCGTATCTGTGGAAGATCAGGTGACGGCGGATGAGCGTATCCTGTTATTGCTGCAGGCGCCTGCGGCTGTGCGCTGGATCAGTGCTGAACCTATCCTGGGGCGCATAGATCTGGAGCACGTCCGGCTCGATGAAGATACCTATTACAACGCACTGACGGGCGACTCGTTGATGTTGAGTCACACCATCATTCCCATGGAAAACATATTAAATTGGGTGGTTTTAGGCGGAGAGTCAGGAAGCGATGCACGCGCCATGGATGCGCATCATTTGCGATCCTTGATAAAGCAATGCCAAAGATCTGGCATTCCAGTTTTTGTGAAGCAGTTGGGGTATCGGTTCATGGACCTGGACAACATGGTTTACGGTGCTGGCGTGCCAACGACTGACACAGCCCGGCAATTAAGGCACCGTGCCGGCGCGGACATGGATGAATGGCCGGAGGATTTACGGGTTCGGGAATGGCCTTTCGCATTGAATTTCAAGGAATACGGTCGATGACGGAGACCAAAGGATAAGACATGAACTGGATCAAGGTTATCGCGCAAATTGGATACTCCCAGACAGAAACCTGGATCGCTCGCGTCTACGGCGACGCCTACGCCGTCCGACTAGAGGATATTCCTTCGTTGCCGAAATCCGGCTGGATGCCGATTGGCACGGTGGAGTTCTGCCGGACGGCGACGGTGCATCAGGGCATCCAGGAGCCAGATCCGTTGGATTACCCGGAAGCCTTGACGAAGTGGATGCCTTATGGGGGGCACGTTCTTCGCCGCTACGGCGAAATGCCACGCGGCTGGACGCTGGAACAGCACCAGGGGATCCATGGCAAGCCGGTGGTCACCAAGCTGGATGAAAGCCTCTGGAAGCCAGATACGCCATTCTGGACATCCCCTTATCATCGCTTTGGTCCGGAATACCGCTTCTATGTGCTACACGGCGAAATCCTTGGTTATGGTCGCTACGATGATCGGGAGGACGATCCAAATGACCCCCTGCTGCTCGACATGAGGGCCGTCAGGGAGATGATCGATGCCTATCAAAAGGCTGGAGCGCCGGTCGGATATGGCCTGGACGTTGGCGTATCCGACGAGGACGGCATGACCAAGCTGGTGGAGGTCAACGATGGATGGGCGCTCGGTTTTTATAAAGGATCGTGTTCACATCGGGATTATTTGCGGCTACTGGAGACAAGGTGGTTAGAAATATCAGCGCATCTCACGCAAGAGGTTTTCTGATGGATAATTGTCAGCGGTGTCCATCCCTCTGCGCCTCCCGCACCCAAATCGTGTTCCCCGACCTGCCTGAATTTGGCAGGTATTGCCGCGTCCTGGTGATTGGCGAGGCCCCGGGTGCCGATGAGGACGCCCAGGGCAAGGGTTTCGTAGGCCGAGCCGGACACACCCTGCATGCGCTGATGGAAGAGCACGGGCTGCGACGCGGGCATGACTATGGATGCGCCAACATCGTGCGGTGTCGGCCGCCGGAGAACCGGAAGCCAACCGATATAGAAATAGGCATGTGTTTGCCGAATCTCGCAAACACCATTGCCAATGCCCGCCCCGTTGCCGTTCTTGCCGTGGGCGAAACAGCAACTCGCGCCATTACCGGCATCCGTGGTCTTTCGGAGAATCTACGATTCCTGCGGTATCATGACCACGATCCAATCCCTGCGGAAATGCTTTGCAACCTCAATATCCGGGCGATGTGGCCACATGGGGCGAAACTTTTCCCCATGCCGCACACGAGTCCCTTGGCCTGGAACCGCAACGCGCCGGACGGCCGGAAGTGGTCGGCTTGGGGCCGGGAGCAGGTATCGCTATTGGCGGCCTTGTTGCCCAAGGGATAAAAATTGGCTTTTGGAAAAAAGGAGCTTGGTTATGAGCAGGAAACGAGGGGTCGCAAGCCAGAGTAAACGTCGCGCGCCAACCAGAACACCACCGAACTGGAGCAGCCGGATTTTTTTGGCGGCACGTCAGGCGGCTAAAGATTACGCCACTGAATCCAGTGGATGGGATGAAAGCTTGGCGCGACTGGAACAGTTGATCGCCCAATCACTGGATACGGGTACCGACAAGCATGTGGTGCGTGCCATGGAAGATCTGGAGGAGGCTGCCCTGGGCGAGGCGGTCAACACGGTCATGATTTGCGCGGAGAATGCCGCCTCTTCTTTACCAAAAAGCGCGAAAAGCCCCGTCTGTTCACGGTGGGGATGGATAGCGCGGCGGTGAGACGGCTCGATGCCGTTGAAGTTGCCAGTCCAGCCCCGTGGGACCATTTGCTTGCTCGTCCTATGCACTATATAATTATACACCATGCTGATCCAAAAAGCCGTGCGCTACCGACTCGAAACTACACCGGAACAGGAAAACCTTCTGGCTCGCGCAGTAGGTTGCGTGCGCTTCGTCTGGAACCGGGCACTCTCCGTCCAGAAGAGCTATCTCGATCACCAGTGCGGTACCCTGAATTATGCCGGGCTGTGCGATTTGCTCACAACCTGGCGGAACACGGAAGCTTTCGGATTCCTCGCGGAATCCCCGTCGATGCCGCAGCAGCAGACGCTGAAAAACATGACACGGGCACTCAAAGACGCATTCGATAATACATCCGTCAAGAAATTCCCGAAATTCAAAAAGAAGTTCGTCCATGACAGTATGCGCTACCCGGAGCCCGACCATATCCGCTTCGATCTGAAGCCAGCGGACCAAGACGGTCGGCATGTACTTCCTAAAATCTTCCTGCCGAAAATTGGATGGGTGAAATTCCGCAAGTCCTGCATCATCGGTGGTGAAATCCGCAATGTCACCGTCAGCCGTGCGGGTGGGCACTGGTACGTCGCCATTCAGACCGAGAAAACAGTCGCCGATCCGGTTCGCCAGGCTACTACCGCCGTTGGCGGTGACCGGAACGTAGCGGACAATGTCCTGACCTTGTCCGATGGTACTATGTTCCTGCCGGTTACGGCTTATCGGGATCTGCAAAAGAGGCTGGCGCGGGAGCAAAGAAAGCTCGCGCACAAAGTGAAGTTCTCGGCCAACTGGAAAAAACAGAAGGCCAAAATCGCGCGACTGCATCAGCGAATAGCTGCGACTCGCAAGACCATTCTGCATCAGATCAGTACCATCATCAGCAAAAACCACGCGGTGGTGGTACTGGAAGATCTGAAAGTGCAGAACATGACGGCGTCCGCAAAGGGGACCGTCGAGCAACCCGGGCGCAATGTCCGGCAGAAATCAGGGTTGAACAAATCCATCCTCGATCAGGGCTGGGGCATGCTCAAACAGATGCTGGGCTACAAGCTCCAGTGGGCCGGCGGCACACTGCTCTTGGTGGACCCTGCCTACACCTCACAAGCGTGCGCGTCGTGCGGTGCTGTGGACGCCGGGAACCGTAAAGCGGCAGTGTTCCGTTGTCTGCATTGCGGGCACGAAGCGCACGCCGATGTGAATGCGGCACAGAACATCCTCGCAAGAGGGTTAGCACCCTGCGAGGGGTTGCAGTCAACGGCGGGGCACGCCGGGGTAGCCTGTTTCGCGGCGTAAGCCGTGAAGTTGGCCCAAACCAAAAAGAATGGGTCAATCGAAGTGGCTGAAGTAGGGCCGCTGCTGGCAGGAAGGAATCCTCATCCTTTAGGGCGAGGAGGATGTCAACCATCCAGGTGCATACACCAGAGGACAAGGAACTAGGCGAGTTGCAACTGTTTCTGGTGCCCACCTTGCTGGTGATGGAGCCCAATCTGAGAGTACCACAGAGCTTGCCGGACGCCGCCCAGGCCGAAACGCGCTCCCCTCTGGATATTTGCGCCACCAGCCTGCGGCGATATGGGCTCATCGGTCCGGATCCATCCGTGGTGCTTCTGCCATGGTTGTACGCCTACTCCGATCTACCAGGTACCTGGGCTGGCCAGCGACGCATGCTGCGCCACCTGATGGATATCGCCAACGGGCAGGACGCGCCCATCGTCCGCCCGAAGCCGACGGAAGTGTTCGCTGACAATAAAGTATCATCCTGGATCAGCCATATCCCTTTGATTCTAGGTTTTGAACAATTACCACGTTTCACGAAGTATCATCCTGAGCAGCCCTACGACCTTTGCCGACCCTGGTGATAGCGGACAATAAAGTTTCATCTGATGCCTACGGGCATCCCTTGTGCTTGCGCTACACTCAATGACACATAAGCACGGATCTTCTCTCCCAACTTGGGGCCGAGTAATATCGGCCAGAAAGTGGCTGTCCGTATGGTTGATGCGACAGTCCGTTTTTCGGCCATTCCGGCCATTCGGATGCCTGATCACCTCAGTCAGCCGATTAAACCCCTCAAACCAGCCTGCACGCGGCTCTTGTACCGGCCTTCTGAGCAGAGACTTGCCTTCCATAAGAATGTCTACATGGTCGCCGATTCCACAGGCCGCCAGAAACGCAGGTGGAATGAGAATGCCACGTGAATTGCCAATTTTCCGTATGCAGGTACGCATGTCCAGACTCTGGCCAAGGTCAGCGTGCAAATCGCCGAGCGCTGGATACTGGCCCGGCTACATCATTGCCAGTTCTTCACCCTGGCTGGCGGAACTCAACGCGGCCATCCGCTCCTTGGTGCTGCGGCTCAACACCAAGCCCTTCCGCAAACGGCTGGGCTCCCGCGCGGAGGTCTTCGCCACCCAGCCGGAAGCTGAGTAAAATCCCAGAAGTCGAGGGGACCGAATGGATGCGCAAGCACCTGTTCACCAGTGTGGAGGCCGTTTACGCTCAAATTACGAAAACACCCTGGCTGCCGACGGGGTGTTTACCGGCCATTGCCGGGCTTTAACTGTTTTTTCTGAGATAAAAAACCCGGCGAAGCCGGGCTGAGTGTCTAAACTAGAGACCTTTATAATATCTCCCGGTAAACCACAGGATACGCCGCTCGGTTACCGCTTATCGGACTACGACGGAATTTTGTCTTGTCCGATCACGAATATCGCGATGCCACGACTAGAATTGTTACCGAAGTCCTTGATAGACAAATTGTTTGAACCAGTATCTTCTTGATCAGGATTGGTGTTGCTTTCCCGAATTAAATTAGTGAATGAAGGAGTGCTACTATATTCTAAGGTTGTAGTTACTTGGACCGTAAGGCCTGTCCCAGCACAATAAAAGTGCATAGTAGCGTTAATAGATGGGGCACTCTGCATAATATAGATGGCTGTGGGGTTCACACTAAAAAACCCATCCTGCTCAAACTCAACGTATCCAGGACCACTGGCACTCTGAGCTGGAATAGTTGATGGCCATGCATCATCCAAATTTTCGCTATTTGCCGAGTCAAGCGTCATCTGGTAGGGAGTGCAGTTGTATATTTGAAAAGTTTGGTTAAAAGACATTGTATTTTCTCCTTTAAGTATGGCCGCGGTTTGCCATTAAAAATGTGATCTGTTGCGACCAATAAACAGAACACATCATTTCGTGCTGAGGTGTCCAGCACAAATCCGTATCAATAAAACATGATCTGTTCTTTGCAATCATCCCCGTCTTGCCCCTGATTCACTACGCTGGAGAATATTCTGAGGCCACCCAATCGACAGCCACTCGTTCCAGCACCCCTTGCCAATCCCCTCTGCGGGATTGCCGGAACAGGCGATGGGTGGGGTACCAAGGGGTGTCCTCCCGCTCCGTCATCCATCTCCACTCAGATTCAAACGGTAACAGCACCCAGGCGGGGCGGCCGAGGGCCCCGGCCAGATGGACTGGGGAAGAGTCCACGGAGATCAGCAAATCGGCGATCTGCAGAATGGCGGCGGTGTCCTCGAAGTCGCGTATCTCGTCGCTCAGGCGGCATAAATTCATGCCTGTTGGGGCAGGCTGGTAGGCTGCCGGTCCTTTCTGGATGGCCAGGAAGGAAGCAGCGACCATGGCAAGAGAAGCGAATTGCTCCAGACGCATGGAGCGGTTGCCATCGTTGGGATGGGTAGGTCGCCCTGCCCAGGTCAGGGCGACCCAGGGGCGGGGGAGGTCTTGCAAGCGCTCTTGCCAATGTTCGATTCGCCTGGGGTCGGCCTGTAGATAGGGCATCTCCAGGGGCAGATCCGAGAGCTGCAGGCCCAGGGCGTGGGGAAGGCTCATCAGTTCGCAGTGGGCGTCGAAGTGCGGCGGCAGCGTTCCCCGAGGCTGTACCAGGAACTCGGGATAAGCCCGGCGTATCAGAGAAAGGGACTCGTGATTGATCTCGACCAGGATCTTCGCCTCGCTGTTTTTCTGGGCGGCACGGAGTAGGCGGATGAACTGAAAGGTATCGCCATAGCCCTGTTCATCGTGGATAAGCAGGGTTTGGCCGGAGATCGGGCGTCCGTCCCAACGAGGGGCGGCCTGGATGTGTCGGGCGAGGGCCGTGGTGTGCGGCAGATGATAGCGGAATCGGTACTCTTCCCAGCCGCGCGCGAAGTCCCCCAAGGTAAGCAGGGTATCGGCGAGATCGTAGCGCGCCGGGAGATCACCGGGGAGGGTCTCGACGATCATCTCCTGTATCTTGCGTACGGCCTCGAACTTGCCCTGACGGCGGCAGGCCAATGCCAACAGTTTCCAGAGGGGGATGGGGCCCGTACCCCCCTGCAGATAGGGATGCAGGAGGGTTCCCACCGCCTCGGGGAGATCAGCGGCGATAAGCGCCTGACCGTGGGCAAGGAGTTCGGCGATGGAACGCTTCATGCCTCGGGATCGATCTCCAGCACCTCCAGCAGCGGCTGGAGCTGCGCGGCGTGGATCTTCCAGCGACCGACGGAGCTCCGATAGATGGGTTTGCGGACCTGATTGACGCTCGCCGTCTTCACCGCTCGGCGGGTTTCGTAAAAGTGCTTGCAGCCGAGCTCCCAGTCGAGGCCAAGGAAATCGAGCAGACGGCGGGTTTGATCTTCCTGGTCGTCCACCACCGCCTCGTAGTCCACTTCCAGAAACTGGCTGGCAGGGAGAATATGCCGCCAGTGCTCCATCAGCCTGGCATAGGCCCGGTAGAAGCGCCCGAGTTCCTGCAGATCGTACGAAAAGCGCTGCTCCCCAGAGAAGTTTTTGCTGTAACAGGACAGGCAGGTATCCACCGGATCACGACGACAATGGATGATCTTCGCCTCGGGCAAGAGCAGCGGAACGAGCCCCGCATAGAAGAAGTTCGCGGGCATCTTGTCGACGAGATAGCGGGCCTTATCAGCGAGCGGGGTGATTCGATCCCGATATTGCTGGCCGAGGCTCCGAAGCTGCTCTGGAGGGAGAGACACCAGGGCCTCGGGATATATCCCGACCGCATCGATGATGCGACGCAGATCACTCAGTTCCCCGGCACCGTGTATTGCGGAATGAGAGGCGAGGATCTGTTCGATCAGGCTGGTGCCAGAGCGGGGCATGCCGACAACAAAGACGGGGATTGCTTCCGCAGCGGCTTGCGATATGGACGGAATATGCCACTTGTCTTTCGGGAACAGGGTGATGATCCGCTCCGCCAGTGCATCGGCCTGAGCGGGATCGTAGCTGAAAGTGGCACGCTTGGCGGCATTGCCTGCGTGCAGATGGGCAAAGGCACGTTGCGAGTCCTGCAAGTCCAGATGGGCTTTGCCGAGGGCAAAGTCCAGCAGCATCCGGTCGCGGGGCAAAAGCTCTTGCTCCAGCAGGGCCTGCATGCGGGGCAGCAAGGCGTCCTCGCGCGCAAAACGATGCAGATCGGCCCAGTTGTACCAGGCACTGGCCGAGTGGGGAAAACGCTCGATGGTCTTCTCGAAAAAGCGTTCGGCCTCCGTCCTGGCGCCCTGCTCCATGTGCAGCACCGCCTGACTGATCAGTGCGTCTTCCGCCTTGACCCCGGGTAGTTCGCCAGCCTTGGCATAGGCGGCCAGAGCCTCTTCGTGCCGCCCCAGAGCCTGCAGAACACTACCACGGGCGTATTCCGCATCCGCAGATTCCGGGGCATGTTGCACCGCCTGCTCAGCGGCTTGCAAGGCTTCAGGCAGGCGTTCGGCTTCCTTCAAGAGGGTGGCCTTGGTGGACCAGGCCTGGGCGTTCTGAGGCTGAAAGGCAAGCAACGCCTCGACCCAGCGCAGGGCAGCATCGGGGTTATGCCGCTCCTGTTCGGCAGCGGCAAGATTAATATAGGCATCCGTCAGATGCGGATCGAGCGTAATGGCCCGGCGTCCCGCATCGATGGCCGCTTCGATCTCGCCCCGGTCGGTGAGGAGCTTGGCGAGATTGCTGTAGGGCTGCGGATAGGCGGGATCGAGGGACATAGCCTGCCGCCAGTACTGCTCGGCAGCGCTGAAGTCTCGCTGCCGCAGACAGGTATTTCCGAGGTTATTGAGTACCTTGGGATCTTTTGGCTCAGCGGTGCGTACCCGTTCCAGGTATTCCCGGCTCTCGTCAAATCGTCCCATCTCCTGCAGGAGGATGCCCAGATTGTTCCAGGCGCCCGAGAGTTGGGGATCGCGGGCGAGCGCCTCGCGGGCGGCCCGCTCGCCTTCCGCGAGGCGTCCGCGTTGGCGGAGCATCTCGGCTAGATTGCTCCAGTAGACCGCTGCTGCCTGAGGCGAGGCACAGGCCTGGCGGAGATACTCGATAGCGGGGTCCAGACGACCATAGGCATGCGCCATGAGACCCTGCAGGTGCAGGGCGTCGGGCTGACCAGGGAAACTCGCCAGAATGCGCTGGCAGATCTGTTCGGCCTGGGCGGCCTGTCCGGCCTGCCAGTGGGCCTGGGCCCGTTGCAAGGCCTCGGAGAGGGTCATGGTCGGGGCTTGGAGCGGGTCAGACATAGGCTTCCTGGCGTATCCATTGAGTGGCAATCCATTTTTCGCCTTTGCGCACCGGGAGGCCGGCGTGCAAGGAAAGGGGGTGGCGCTGGCCTTCTTCGTTCAGATTGCGGAAAAAGACCCCACCTCCCGGAATTGGCGAGACCTGCAGCCCCAGTTCCGGGAAGGCCGTCTCTCCGCCTTCCTCGACGGCATTGAGGTAAAGGATGAGAGTGGCCTGGCGGTTGCCGCCTTGACGCAAAGTCGGGGCATCAGCCGCAAAAGCGTCATAATGCGGCTTATACTCCCCGCCCGGGCGGTAATGCAGGATCTGCAAGGGCTCCTGACAGTCGATGGGGATGCCGGTTAATTGGGCAATACCCTCGGCCAACGACTGTAGGATGGGATAGTCGTCGCGCTTGGGCCAGGCCATTTCCGAAACCCGTTCACCATGAGCTACCTCCTGCCCGGTTTGCTCGTCGGTCACCGTCGCCGGGCGCAGCAGAGATTGTCCGATGGCGATGAGGTTCTGGCAGTTCTCGGGCGTGAGCAGACCCGCCCAGGCGCTGAGCCCGATACGGTCGACCTGTAGCAAACGCTGTGGCATTTCTCCCCCATGGAAAACGCCCGGCACGGGGCCAGGCAGAAGACACCGATACCCTAGCGAAACCGCTTGCCCGCGATAGTTGACCAACTCACCACCGATAGCGGGCGATGAGGTCGAAGCTGTTGAAGTGGGTATCTCCCGCGAACTGGCCCTCATAGGCAAACTTCGCCACCCAGGGACCCTTGCCCTGCAGGGTCAGGCCCACACCGGTGTCGAGCGCGCCCGCCGGAGCCACCAGGGTCCGAGCGAGATTGTCGCCCAGGTTGCGGGTCTGTTGCAGCACATTCAGGTGCAGGGTACCGACGTTGGCCGCCCCCCCCAGTTCTACCCAAGGAATCCAGGTGAGTTCCCCCGCACGCAAATCCATGCCGGTACGCAGCCCCCCGGTGAAGTTGCCGATGTTGGTACGCATGGCCGCTGTCTGCAGGTTCAGGAGTCCCGCTCCCTGTTCGTCCAGGGCACCCACGGCGGTGTGCAGATAGGTGAACTTGGCGTAGGGGATGACAAAAGCGTTGTCGATGGGGACCAGATACTGGAACTGGACGCCGGTGCCCAGGAACCAGCCGTTGGCACTGGCACTCGCGGTGAGATTGGTGGGTAGCAGTCGCCGGTTGGTGTCGAGGGTCAGGGCACCGGTACCGAGGTCGCCCGAGATCCGCAGGTGACCAGCGGTGTAGATGCCATAGGCGAAGCCGCCAAAAGCGTGCCCATGGGCCTGCTGGTAGACCGATCCCGTATCAGTCCCACTACCGGACAGGGCTAAGCCCAAGGTCAGGCGCCGGGTGATCGCCGTTCCATAACCGGTTACACCGCCGTAGTCGCTGACACTAGAGCCGCTGCTGCGTCCAAAGCCACCAAAGCCCTTGGCCCAGGCGCCGAGATGGGTGCTGGTGAAGTGCATCCGGCCCTCGCTGTCCAATACACCCTGGGAGCCATCGAGGACGGTGCTCAGGGTGCTGTGCAGACTCTCATTGCTGATATAGGGCAGATTGACGGCGCTATATCCTGTAGAGAAGACCTTGGATACCAGCTCCGGCTGCCGCGTGGAGTGCGGGACGAGCGCCGGAGCCGGAGCCGGAGCCGGAGCTGGAGCTGGAGCTGGAGCTGGAGCTGGAGCTGGAGCCGGTGCCGGTGCCGGTGCCGGTGCCGGTGCCGGTGCCGGTGCAGGTGCAGGTGCAGGTGCAGGTGCCGGTGCAGGTGCAGGTGCAGGTGCAGGTGCAGGTGCAGGTGCAGGTGCAGGTGCAGGTGCAGGTGCAGGTGCAGGTGCAGGTGCAGGTGCAGGTGCAGGTGCAGGTGCCGGTGCCGCCGTCAGGGTCAGAACAGCATTATCTGCCGTGTAGTTCAGGCTCGGGGCGATGTAGCTGGCAAAGGCCGGGGCATAGTTTACGGAGGCAAATTTGCCCGTGATCCCCTTGGTCGTCGTGATCAGGTCGTAGACGTTGGTACTGCCGTTCTGGACGAAGCTGCCTTCATCCAGAACATCCAGCACACCGTTCAACTGGGCACTGCCGGTAATGGCCAACTGGCTGTAGTCCACCCCAGCCGTTGTATCCTGCGGCGTGATCAGCATCGCCAGGGTGCCCGTCGAGCCCTGCACGTAATCACCGGTCAAATTCAGCATCCCCGGCGCGTTGGTCGTCCCCGATACGCTGGCGATGGTCAGCATGCCTTCGTTGGTCACGGTGCCCACCGTCCAGGTGTCGTTTACCGTCCAGTTGCCGGTCTTCTGAATGGTCAAAGATCCGTTGGGATCGTTGATGGGCGTACCCGTCCCCATCACTGGGTCGCCTTCCAGCAGGATCGTGCTGGCCGTGGTGCCGGCATCGATCGTGCCCTGGATGTCACTGCCGGTACCGAAAATCAGGGTGTCCGGACTGTTGGCAATGGAGATGGCGTTGGCCACCGTCCCGTTGCCCGTACCAATAATGGTGCCCGTGTTGGTCAGCGTCGTACTGGCGCCATCCAGATAAATGCCGGTTTGGCCACTGATGACACCCCCATTGCTCAGGGAGCCAATGGTGCCGCCGCCGCTATAGGGGGAACTATTATAAATGCCGTAGCGGCGACCGCTGATGGTACCGCCAGCCTCGTTGGTCAGGGAGTTGATGCTGCCACCGTTGTAAATGCCATAGCTAATGGTACCGCTGATGCTACCACTGTTGCTCAGAGTACCAATGCGGCCCTCGTTAGCAACCCCATCCAGGCTACCGCTGATGCTCCCATCGTTACTCAGGCTGGCGATGGTAGCGCCGTTGTAAATGCCTAATTTGCCGCTGATGGTACCCATATTTGCCAGGGTGCCGATGCTGGCGGCATTGTACAGGCCCGTAGCATTGCCGTTGATGGTTCCGCTATTGCCCAAGATGCCGATATTGCCTTCGTTGAAAATACCGGAGCCATTACCCGAAATGAGGCCGCCATTGATCAGTGCAGCGACGGGGCCATCATTGAACAACCCCGCCTTGCTCCCGGAAATGGTCTCACTGTTATTCAAGGCAGTGAGCGCGCCCAACACATCGGCATTCGCGGCAAAGGTACCAATGGTCGCGGCATTGACGATGCCATACGCCTGCCCGCCCAAGGCGCCCTGATTGACCAGGGTACCATCGGCCAGGCTGATGGGTGCCAGTGTGCCCAGAGTCAGCGTGCCCTGCAATTCGACGGTGCTGGCCGTGGTACCCGCATTGATGGTCCCCTGCACATCGCTGCCGGTGCCGAAGATGAGGGTATTCGCAACGCTGCCAGCGATACTGATGGCGGTGCCACCCGTGCCGATGATGGTACCGGTGTTGGTCAGAGTGGTGCCAGCTCCAGCGAGGAGAACTCCCATCTTGCCCTGAATGATGCCACCGTTACTGAGGGAGCCGATGCTGCCGTAGTTGACGATGCCGCTGTTGCCACCGCTAATGGTTCCACTGGCAAGATTGTTTAAGGTGCCGATACTGCCATTGTTGTATATATCACTGTTGTCACTGCGGATGTCTCCACCATTCGTCAGGGAACCGATGGTACCGGTGTTGGCGATGCCACTGGTGCTGCCGCTAATGGTCCCACCGGCAAGGTTGCTCAGTGACCCGATGCTGCTGCCGCCAATGTTGACAATTCCGACGTTGCTGCCGCTAATGGTTCCACCGGCGAGATTGTTCAAAGTGCCGATGCTGCCTTGGTCATATATGGCTTTGCTACCACTGCTGATCTCCCCGCTGTTATTCATCACATCGATCATGCCACTGTTGTTGATGCCCAGATACTGCTTGGACAGCAAGCTGCCGCTGTTGCTCAGGGTGCCGCTGATGGTTCCGGTGGAAGTCACCACCACACCGCTGGTGGTAGCGACATGGACCGGAAAACTCCCGATACTCGTGGAGATGGTCGCTACGGTTGGCGCTGCCACGGGCGCCGGTGCCGCCGTCAGGGTGAGGATGGCGTCGTTGGCCGTGTAGTTCAGCGTTGGCGTGAGATAGCTGGCAAAGGCCGGGTCGTAGTTCACCGTGGCAAAGGTGCCCGTCAGCCCCTTGCTGGCGGTGACCAGATCGTAGACATTGCTACTGCCGTTCTGGACGAAGCTGCCTTCATCCAGAACATCCAGCACACCGTTCAACTGGGCACTGCCGGTGATGGCCAACTGGCTGTAGTCCGTCCCTGCCGTAGCGTCTTGGGGTGTCACCAGCATCGCCAAGGTGCCGGTAGATGTCTGGATGTAATTGCCCGTCAGATTCAGCAGCCCCGGCGCGGTTGTGCTACCCGACACCGCGCCAATGGTGAGAATGCCCTCATTCGTGACCGTACCCACGGTCCAGGTGTCGTTCACCGTCCAGTTACCCGTCTGGGCAATGGTCAGGCTGCCGTTCGGATCGTTGATAGGCGTCGTCGTGCCCATCACCGGATCGCCTTCCAGCAGAATCGTGCTGGCGGTGGTGCCGGCATTGATGGTGCCCTGCACGTCACTGCCCGTGCCCAGAATGAGCGTGTCGGCGCTGTTGGCTATGTTGATCGCCGTGCCGCCCGTACCGATGATCGTGCCGGTGTTGGTCAGCGTCGTGCTGACCCCATTGAGGGAAATACCTGTCTTACCCTGAATGGCACCACTGTTGCCTAAAGCTCCGATGCTGCCACTGTTGGTAATACCATAATAGCCACCACTGATAGTTCCGCCGGCAGCATTGTTCAGACTGCCTATCCTGCCGGCGTTATTGACAATTCCGACAGCGTTGGCGCTGATGATTCCACTGTTGTCCAGGCTGACGATACTGCCTTCATAGTTGAGAATGCCTGCGTTGGTACCGCTAATGGTTCCGCCTTTTTCGTTGCTCAGACTGCCGATACTGCCGCCGGTATTGTTAAGAATACCAGCAGTGTTACCGCTCACGCTTCCGCTGTTTTGCAGGCTCGCCAAGCCACCCAGCACATCTGCATTTGCGGCAAAGGCACCAATGGCCGCGGCATTGACGATACCGTACTGCAACCCGCTCAGCGTGCCCTGATTGACCAAGATGCCGTCCGCCAGACTGATGGGTGCCACAGTGCCCAGAGTCGGGGTACCCTGCAGTTCCACGGTGCTGGCGGTAGTCCCCGCATTGATCATGCCCTGCACGTCGCTGCCGGTTTGGAAAATCAGTGTAGCCGGACCACCGGAGATTTTGATCGCCGTACCATTCGTACCAATGATCGTACCCGTATTCGTCAGGGTGGGATTGACCAGTCCACCCAAATTAAGAGCGGTTTTGGCGGTGATGGTGCCACTATTGACTAGTGTGCTCATCGACCCCTGATTGGAAATGGCGGTACTGCCACCGCTGATCAACCCCGAATTGTTGAGGGTACCCAGGCCATTGCCGTTGAACAGTGCGGCCCCCGTTCCCGCATCCAGAATCGTGCCCTTGTTCACCACGGTTTGCAGCGCCCCGTTATTCTGCAAAGCGCCCAAATGCCCAGCAGGCGCGATGGCCAATGAACTGATCACCCCGCTGCTCTCATTTTGCAGGTCAGTAATGGTGCCTTGATCCAGAATGCCGGTTGCACCCCCGATGGTGCCGATATTTGCCAGCGTGCCGATGCTGGCAGCATTGTACAAGCCCGTAGCATTTCCGTTGATGGTTCCGCTATTGTCCAGCGTACCGATATTGCCTTCGTTAAAAATACCGGAACTATTACCCGAAATGAGACCGCTGTTACTCAGTGCAGCGACGGAGCCATCATTGAACAGACCCGCCTTGCTCCCAGTGATAGTCCCGCTGTTATTCAAAGCAGCGAGTGTGCCCAGCACATCGGCATTGGCGACAAGGGTGCCAATGGTCGCGGCATTGACGATGCCGTAGTGCTGCCCATTCAGGGTGCCCTGATTGACCAAGGTGCCATCGGCCAGACTGATCGGTGCCACGGTGCCCAGAGATTGGCTGCCCTGCAGCTCCACGGTGCTGGCCGTTATCCCGGCATTGATCGCGCCCTGCACATCGCTGCCGGTACCCAGAATGATCGTACTCGCGCCGTTACCCAGACGGATAGCCGTGCCGCCGGTACCGATGATGGTGCCGGTATTGCTTACCGTCGTGCTGACAACTCCCGCCAGATTCAGCCCGGTTTTTCCGGTAATGAGCCCGGTATTGCTCAGACTACCCAGTAAGCCACCACTATTGTTGACACCATCGTGCTGCCCGGCGCTGATCGTACCGCTATTGGTGATCGTGCCAATGGTAGCCTCGTTGAAGATGCCGGAGACGCTACCCGTGATGGTGCCAGCATTGTCCACGCTCCCCAACGCGCCGTCATTGGCCAACCCGTAAGTGCCTCCGGTGATCAAGCCCGTACTGGCATTTTCCATCTGGTCGATGCTGCCATAGACGTTTGCAAACCCAGTTCGATTGCCGCCAATGCTCCCGCTATTGCTGAGCGTGCCAATCTCCCCGCCATCGGTCAGACCCGTGCCATTGGCAGTCATGATTCCGCTATTGATCAACGCCGCAATGCTGCCCTGGTTGGTGACTGCGTTACTGCCGCCGCTAATGACTCCGCTATTATTGAGCGTGCCCAGAGTCCCGGCGTTATAGAGTTCCAGCCCGATGGTTCCTACCGTGCTGATCGTTCCCACATTATTGAACTGGCCAACGCTGCCCGAGCTCAGGGAGACCTCGTTGATCTGGGCCTGGCTCTTATTGTTGACGGTAGCGATGCTGCCGGTGTTGAGCAAACCAAAACTTTTGCCGCTAATGACTCCGGAGTTAGACAGAGTGGTAATGCTGCCAGCATTGCGCAGGGCCGTCTTCTGACCCACACCAATCGTGCCCGAGCCCGCATTACGCAGGGAGCTGATGGAGCCACCGTTGGTCATGGCGTCCATGAGGCCCAAGTTGGTCACACCCTCTAGACCGCCAGTGATGGTACCACTGTTGCTGAGACTTCCAATGGTGGAGTTATTGCCGTTGGCCAGACCCGTCGCCTCACCTTGCAACAGCCCTAAACTACCATTGACCAACGTCCCGATGCTCCCAAAATTGGCGAGCGCAGAGACGTAGGAATGGCCCACGGTCCCCACTGTGGCCAGGATTTGGCCCGTATTGATCAGAGAGCCGATAGACCCGCCGTTGGCGAGGGCGTAACCCAAGGTGCCCGTATCCACTAGTTGCCCACTGTTGGTCAGCGTGCCCACGCTACTCTGCCGGGCAACCGCCAGTGGCGAGGTGCCCTCCACCAGCCCTTGATTGTTCAGAATTGCCAAGTTGCCCAGCACCTCGGCTCCCAGGGCTTGCGCCATCAGCGTTGGAGTCACCACAATACCAATGCTATTACCCTGCACCGTACCCAGATTGATCAAGGCACCATCGGTCAGGACAATCGGCGCCACGGTGCCCAGAGTGGCGCCATCCAGTTCCACGGTGCTCGCCGTGGTGCCCGCATCGATGGTGCCCTGCACGTTACTGCCGGTGCCAAAGATCAGATTGGAGGGATTGCTGCCAGAAACCACAATAGCCATGCCGCCCATGCCGATGATCGTCCCGGTGTTGCTCAGGGTGGCGCTGGCGCCGTTGAGATACAGTGCGGTTTCGCCGCCCTCAACAGCCCCACTGTTGATCAGACTGCCAATGCTGCCGCCGTTGGCGGAAATACCGGTGCGGTTGCCAATGACGCTGCCGCTGTTACTCAGGCTAGCAATGCTGCCCTCGTTGTCAATGCCTACGGCGTTACCGCTGATACTGCCGCGGTTGATCAAACTGCCAATGGCGCCACTATTATCAATACCGAAGTAGCCGCTGATGCTGCCGCTGTTACTCAGGCTAGCAATGCTGCCCGTGTTGACAATGCCGGTATTGCCACTGATGGTACCGCTATTGTTCAGGATACCAATGCTGCTGCCGTTAGAAATGCCATCGGTGCCGCCGTGGACGCTGCCGCCCTGCCCATTGCTCAGGCTGGAAATACTGCCATTATTGTTGATGCCCAAGCCGCCGCTGACGGTGCCGGAAATGGTCCTGCTACCATCGAGAGTGCCACTGTTAGCCAAACTGCCGATACTGCCGGTGTTATACACGGCGATGCTGTTGCCACTGACCGTGCCACTATTATTGAAACTGCCGATGCTGTTGGTATTCGCAATGGCATAACCGGTCGCAGAGTCTATTACCCCAGAATTGCTGAGCGTATTGATCAACCCAGCGTTCGAAATGGGATTTTGGACAGCTACCGGCAATACCCCGCTATTGGACAAGGTCCCGGAAATCGTGCCGGTGGAAGTCACCACCACGCCGCTGGTGGTAGCGACATGGATCGGAAAACTCCCGATACTCGTGGAGATAGTGGCGACGGTTGGGCCTGCTGCGGCCGCCGTGAGCGTCAAGATGGCGTCGTTGGCCGTGTAGTTCAGCGTCGGCGTGAGATAGCTGGCAAAGGCCGGGTCGTAGTTCACCGTGGCAAAGGTGCCCGTCAGCCCCTTGCTGGCGGTGACCAGATCGTAGACATTGCTGCTGCCGTTCTGGACGAAGCTGCCTTCATCCAGAACATCCAGCACACCGTTCAACTGGGCACTGCCGGTGATGGCCAACTGGCTGTAGTCCGTCCCTGCCGTAGCGTCTTGGGGTGTCACCAGCATCGCCAAGGTGCCGGTAGATGTCTGGATGTAATTGCCCGTCAGATTCAGCAGCCCCGGCGCGGTTGTGCTACCCGACACCGCGCCAATGGTGAGAATACCCTCATTGCTCACCGTACCTACCGTCCAGGTATCGTTGACCGTCCAGTTACCCGTCTGGGCAATGGTCAGGCTGCCGTTAGGATTGTTGATGGGCGTCGTGCTGCCCATCACCGGGTCGCCTTCCAGCAAAATGGTGCTGGCCGTGGTGCCCGCATTGATCGTGCCCTGCACGTCACTGCCCGTGCCCAGAATGAGCGTGTCGGCGCTGTTGGCTATGTTGATCGCCGTGCCGCCCGTACCGATGATCGTGCCGGTGTTGGTCAGCGTCGTGCTGACATTTGACAATTCCACACCGATCTTACCGGAAATCTCACCGCTATTGCTGAGCGCACTAATAGCGCCCATATCTCTGATGCCGGCAGAGCTCGTCCCAATGATGGTCCCGGTATTATTCAGGCTGCCGATACTACCCTCCTGATCATTGACGCCATTATCGACCCCGCTGATCACTCCTGTGTTTTGTAAAACGCCAATGGTGCCTGAAAGGTCATTGTAGAGGCCCGATGCGGAGTGTGCGCCACCAATGCTACCAGCATTCGTTACCGTACCAATATTGCCAGAGTCGTTGTAAATGCCCCGTGTACCAGCAATATTCCCACCTGCAGCATTACTCAAACTGCCAATACTGCCGCCCAGGTTAAAGACACCGGCCCCATAGGACATAGAACTACCGCTGTAAAGACTTCCACTGATACTGCCGGTGTTTTGCAAGCTCGCCACGGTTCCCAGCACGTCGGTGCCGGCAGCCAGAGTTCCGATGCTTGCCGCATTACCAATGACAATTCCAAATTGCGGGCCGCCCAACGTCCCCTGATTGACCAGCGTGCCGTCCGCCAGACTGATCGGTGCCGCCGTTCCCAAGACGGCGCCATTCAGCTCCACGGTGCTGGCGGTAGCGCCCGCATTGATCGTACCCTGCACATCGCTGCCGGTGCCGAAAATCAGGGTGTCCGGGCCACCGGTCATGGAAACTGCGGTACCCTGTACCCCGATGATGGTACCGGTGTTGCTCAGGGTATTTCCGACACCGGAAAGCTCTACAGCGGCTACCGTGTTGGCATTTGCAGCCCCCGCTGCATTGGCACCACTTTTGATCGTCCCGGCATTGGTAATCGTCGATCCACCCGCAGAAACGACACCAGCGCCGCCGACTCCACCGATGCCATCGGTACCAGCTACTCCATTTGCTCCGACCGTACCACTCGTGCTGGCAGAACCCCCTTTACCGCCGGCACCTCCAGAGCCGCCAATTGCCCCAGCTCCGCCCGAAATCAGCCCTTGGTTCTGAAGAGAAAATCCACTTCCAGAGATGCCAGCACCACCAGCGCCGCCATTGCCACCCGCCCCACCATTGCCGCCCGCCGCGCCATTCGGAGAACCGGCACCCGGGCCCCAACTTCCACCAGCTCCACCGTTGCCACCAGTTCCTCCACTAGCACCAGCACCAGCGATGATAGTACCAGACTGATTCGAAACGGAAAAATTACTTCCTTGAATGGCATCGTTGCCACTGCCTCCCGCACCGCCGTAGCCTCCCGCACCGCCGCGTTGCGTACCAGAGTACTCCCCACCACTGTTTTGTTCGTCGTAACCCTCCGCTCCACCAGAGCCGGCGCCCCCTACGCCACCAGCGCCCCCCGCGATCAGCCCCCCGGCATTGCCGAGCTGAAAACCGCTCCCATAAAAAGCCGCGCCCCCCTGAGCACCACCACCAGCATTCGGACCACTGGATGAGTATCCTGATGCAGAGGCACCGTTTCCCCCAGCCCCCCCAATACCTCCTACAATGGTAACCCCGGAACCAACGCTGTCGTCATCGCCCGAAGTCAGGCCCGTAAACGCGGGCTGACCACCTGCCCCGCCCCCGCCGCTACTTGTCGAGAAGGGACCATTATTCACTCCGTTTCCTCCCGCACCACCCGCACCCACGCCATTACTGGCGGGCTTTCCAGGAACGCCGTCCGGGTGATTCCACGCGCCGAAAGGTGCCGAACCAGCCCGGCCATAATAGTCGGAGTAAATGGTCCATAGGCCCCCAGCAAAGCCCCCAGGAGGGAAGCCATAACCACCAAGAGCTCCACCGCCAACCGGGATACCATTAGCAGGATTGCCTGCATAATAGCCCTGAATAGTTCCTCCCGGTTTACCGGCGGTACCCGTAGAGCTGACCAATGTCGTCACTGCTGCCTGCGCAACACTGGGTACGAAGGAGCACAAAAGGATGCTTAACGTCAGGTATTTTCCCAGCTTGCGGAATCCCCGCCCTACGCCGGGAGCCTTACCTCTACCTCTGGCGTGTTCCGAAACCACCTGCAAACATCCCAGGGCGCGGTTAAAAATGATACGGTAGGCGGTATTCATCGGCACAAACTCCCTTTGGTGTATTTCTGTATTCTTAGCGGCTTGTATCCAGCCTGTTTTTTGAAGAATGCAAGATTCACAAAAACTGGAACGGCACCTATCGGAACCGTCCCAGCGTCCGAGTCAGATCATTACCAGCGATAATTCGCCAGCAGGTCAAAGGTATTGAGATGCACATCTCCAGCAAACTGGCCGTTATAGGCCAGTTTCACGGTCCACGGGGTATGATGCCCACGCAGCGTGACGCCCGCTCCCGTATCCAACGCGCCATTAGGCGTGACCAGTCCGGTTTCTGTGGTGCTGGTTAAGCCAACGGTTTCCACCTGGGCGACCTTGAGGGTCCCCGCATAGCCGGTACCACCCACGGACACCCAGGGAATCAGGGTCATGCTCCCCAAGGAAAGATCCGTACCCGCCCGCAGCCCGCCGCTGAAGGCCGCGACATTGGTATTCAATGAACCGTAGCCAATGTTCAGGTTCACCAGTTTATTGGCGCCATTTTCCTGGAATCCATTGACATAGGTGTGCACGTAGTCGATGCGGCCATAGGGCATCAGGAAATTTTGTCCCAGTGGAATCAGGTACTGTGCCTGCAAGCCGGCTCCGAAATACCAGCCGTTCGTAGCCCCGACGGCAGTTTCGTATATGGACTGGTTCTGAGCATTGAAAATATTGCGGCTACTCGACTGATGCAGATACCCGGCCCCCAGGGTGGTTGACAAGCGCAATTGCCCCAGGGTGTCGATGGCGTAGGCAAATCCGCCGAAGCTATTGGTACTGACCTGCTGCGCGTCGGTATTTGTACCCGTGCCCGATCCGGCAAATGCGGCACCCAGAACCAGGTGATGGTTGATCGCCAGGCCGTAGCCAGCAATACCGCCATAGTTCTCTACCGAGGCGCCGTTGGCGCGACCGAAGGCGCCGAAGCCTTTCACCCAACTGCCAATCCGGCTGTCGGTAAAGCGCGGTCCATCGGAACCCTGCACCTGACCCGCACCATCCAGCAGGCTGGAGACGATCGCATCACCCCCGACATTCACCGCGTAGGTGGAAGCAGCTACCGCGCGTCCACTGTGAAATGCTGGGGCATTACTCAACGTTACGCCGGGTGCAGGTGCGGGTGCAGGTGCGGGTGCGGGTGCGGGTGCGGGTGCAGGTGCGGGTGCGGGTGCAGGTGCAGGTGCAGGTGCAGGTGCAGGTGCAGGTGCAGGAGCAGGAGCAGGAGCAGGAGCAGGAGCAGGAGCAGGAGCAGGAGCAGGTGCAGGTGCAGGTGCAGGTGCAGGTGCAGGTGCAGGTGCAGGTGCAGGTGCAGGTGCAGGTGCAGGTGCAGGTGCAGGTGCAGGTGCAGGTGCAGGCGTCGGCGTGCCAGCCACCGCCATCTTGAGCGTCGCATCCGTGGCGCTGTAGCTCATCTGGGGGGAGACATAATTCGCCAACGCCTGCATGCCCGAAACGGTGCCAAAGCTGCCCACGATGCTTCCGGCATGAATCAGGTCATAATTTGCCCCTACCGTATAGGCCGAAGCCGCACCGTTGGGAACGACATCCAGGGTACCCGCCAGGTTTGCAGTTCCGGTCACCACAAGCTGACTGTAGTCGGTGCCTGCCGTGCTATCCGCGGGCGTAATGGCCATTTGCAGAACCCCTCCGGCGCTCTGCGCGTAGTTACCCGCGATGGTCTGGCTTGCAGGGCTGATGCCACCCCCCGTTGGCGTCGCAAAAACGCCCACTGCCAGCGTTCCTTGATTGTTTACCGTCGCCACACTCCACATATCAGCCGTAGTTACATCGCCCGACGGGGTGATGGTAAGGGTGCTCTGGGGCGCGATGATGGGAGATCCAGAACCCCAGCTTTGCGCGCCACTCAACAAAAACGTACTGGCAGTGGTACCGGCGTTTACAGTACCGATAACTTCGCTACCCGAATCGAGAATGACCGTCGCCGGCTTGCTGCTAATCGAGATGGCATAGTTTTCTCCCTGAATGATACCGGAATTTGTCAAAGTGGACTGCACGCCAGCCAAAGAGCCATTAAACAAGGATGACTTAGTTATTAACGCAATGCCTGTGTGGCTGTTAGGTCCTCCCAACAGGCCAGAATTATTGATGGCAGAAGCGAACCCTCCAAACATAACCTGCACACCACTGATTGTTCCGGTGTTAGTCACAGTCGAAACCTGGCCATTGATAGCCAAACCTGTTCTTGCCCCGACGATGGTCCCGCCGTTGGAGATCGTGCCGGTATTTCCCACCTCCACCACCGCAGCCGACGAACCGGTATTGGTAATCACGCCATCATTATTGAACGTACCAATGAGGCCAGATGAAGTTAATATGGCAAGCGCACTACCGCCATTGATCGTTCCACTGTTACTCAATAGTCCAATGGTGCCGCCATTACTTAGTAGCGCCGCTTTGCTGTAAGAGTTAGACGGATTGGACGCGCTAATAATCCCGTCATTGGTCAGGTTGGAAATGGTGCCGTAATTGCTCACGCCAAAGCTCTTACCGCTGATGGTCCCCTGATTGAGTAACGTGCCTATCTGACTGGTACTGCTATTGTTAGAGACCCCGACGATACCGCCCTGAATGAGGCCACCGCTATTCTGTAGAAAACCAATACTGCCACCATTCAACACGCCTTGCTTAGTGCCAGATATGGTCCCAGTGTTGCTCAGGGTGCCAATGCCACCGGTAGCAGAAACTTGGCTGACGGCTGCCGAAGCCCCACTAATGGTGCCCTGGTTGGCCAGCGTTCCGGAGATGGTGCCGCCGGGTATCAATCTGACCTGACTCGTGCCACTGCCGGTAATGGTGAGGTTGCTGATACTGCTGCTGATGTATTTTGCGGTCGCCGCGTCGGTAAGACCGGGAGCTAACACGCCCGCCCCCACCATCAAAAGGGGTACCGCCGGCTGCAATACGGCCAGAATCTGTCGCAGGAGCAGGCCCAGGGCCGGCACCTGATTCTTATCCACCGCCGGAGCACCTCGCACCCCCGCACCGACCACCCCTCCGGCAGCGCCCCCGCCGGTCTTGGCCAACTCCGAGGCGACCTGCAGGCAGCCGAGGGCACGGTTAAAAATTAAACGGTAGGTTGCGTTCATGCTTCTTTTTCTCCTGAGCGACAGCTTGCAGCAATAGTGATTGCTTATGAATTTGCGCAAACTGTAACAAATTTAGATACGCTTGTTGCGTTTTTTGACCGTTACGCAAAAATCATTTACCATACATAATATTACATGACACATTGAGAGCCGTGTGGATGCCTGCGAACGAAGCGGTGCTAACAATTCGCCTTTTGGGAGACATGGAGCTACGTTGGCAGGCGCGTTCCCTACCGTTACCGCACCGTACGGCACGACGGCTCCTCGCCTATCTCTGCCTGCACCCTGGTCGTATCCATAGGGCGGAACTGGCAACGCAGCTTTGCTCGACAGAATCCGACACCCAGGCGCGCAACCAGCTCCGGCAAGCCATCTTCCAACTCGCGCGGACCCTTCCCGCCAAAAACTCCCCTTTTCTGCACAAGGGAGACTGGCTCGAATGGCGGCAGGGCGAGCGGCAAGAAATCGATCTGCCGCAGTTTTTGGCCGCTGACCTGCAGGACATCGAATCTTGCAGCCGGGCCATCGCGCTGTATCGAGGAGAATTTCTCGCCAACGAAGGGGTTAATGACGGTAGCCCTTTCGCGATCTGGGCCGGGAAGCTGCGCGGCCTTGCCGAACATCGTCTTCAACAGCTCTATCAGGCACTCGTCGATCATCATTTGGCCGCTTCCAATTCGGAAGTAGCATTGAACTGGGCCACACGCTGGACGCAGGAGTGCCCGCTCCTCGACCTCCCCCATCTCCGCCTGATGCAGATTCTGGCGGATGCAGATCAAACACAGCAGGCCCTGTATGTCTTCGAACAGTTCCGGAACGCCAAGGCCACCATGCGCGGCGAAAAACCCAATGCGACGCTCAACTCGCTCTACGGAGAACTGCAGGCCCTACGGACGACCAGCATAGATCCGAAGATCGACGCCGACATCCCCGGTAGCGTCGCCATCACCGTACTCGCCATCTTCCCTGGACCAGGCTGGGAAAGAGCTTCGGACGAAGAAATCCAAGCGCATATACAAAAATACCATGCGGTAGCACATCAAATTGCCGGACAGGTCTCGGCACGCGACCGTGTTACTGGTGACGGCGTGCTGGAACTGATTTTCGATGGTGAAAATGTGGCTGCGGAGGGACCGCTCGCTGCCGTCCGAGCGATGGCGGCACTTCACGAAGCCCGACCCGAGGAAGACGACGCCGTGTTCCTCATTGATTATGGTCGGATTCTTCACAACAACACCGGCGAACCCGTGGGACACCTGTTTCGTTCGTTGCGGCAAAGCGCCCGAAACCTCCCGGCAGGGGCGCGTATGATCCTGGGTCAGGCGGCGTATGTCTTGCTCCCAAATCCATGCCCCCCCTTTGTCTTCCAGACACTGGACCAGGACAGCACCGCCTTGTATCTCTGTACCTGCACCGAGGACACTTCACCTGATCTCAACGCCCCTATCGCCCACGGCAAAATCCACCAGGAGCTCGTGCGCAGGATACGGGCGGTCCTCGATGGCCATCCTGGAGAGTGCCTGTGGGTCGTGGGACCGCCTGGGATCGGGAAAACCTGGCTGTTCCAACAGGTACTGCAACCTTTTTGGGGACAGGTTCCAATCATCCGCTACCAGACAAGTGCTGCCCATCGCAACCAACCTCTGTACCCAATGGCCCAAACTCTGCGACGCCTGCTCCGACTCGACGGCCTGGAAAAATCAGTAGCGCAGCGGGTGCTACGGCAACATTTACAGACTTTGGGCGAACAAGACCCTCTCCTTTTGCGCATCTGGTTTCACTGGTTGGAGGTTTCCACCGAGCCAGACGACACCCAGCCTATCTTGCAGGAGTTTCGTCACCTGCTCGAAGAGAGCGCTTTGCAATTGCTCGCGCAGATCTCTCCCGGCCCCCATATCGTCGTCGTCGAAGATCTGCATTGGGCAGATGCCAGCTCCATCGCCTTGGCGGAGCGTTATATTCAGCGTTTGCCCCATCTCCCGGTACTCATGCTGATCAATAGCCGCGGTCCGCTACCGGGGTTCGCTGATCCCACCGCCACTTTTCCATTGCATCCCCTTCCAGACCAGGAAGGGATCCGGCTGCTGCAGAAGCTACTGCCCGTGGTGATTCCGACCGATCAACTGCAAGCCTTCTATCGCGCCAGTACCGGCATCCCCCTCTATCTCGATAGTATCGCGCGCAACCATGACCACTTCCTACGCGAGGATCTGCAGACCCATTCTGGTGCCCTGGAGGTTATTTTACAGGCACAAATCGAGCGGAATCGCGACTGCCTGGACACCCTGGAGGCCGCCACCATCATCGGGAATGGACTGACCAGCAGCGATGTTGTACAGCTGTCAGAGCAGATCAGCGAGCAACAAGCGGAGCGCCAGCTCGAACAACTGCGGTCGCGGGGAATCCTGGAGAAAGCGGGCGAGACCTGGAGCTTCCGTCATGACCTTCTGCACTCTGCAAGCCGCAGACGCATGCATCCGGGGCAGATGCAGAGGATGCATCTGCGCTGGGCGCAACACCTGAGCCATCAGGCCGCGCACAGCCCGGCCCTCATCGCCCAGCACTTTTTGGACGGTGGCGACGCGCTTTCGGCGGGCCGCTTCTTTGCCCGCGCCAGTCGTACCGCGCTGGAGTTAGCCGCTTATCGCGAGGCGTTGGCCAACAGTGAAAAAGCACTTACATGCCTCGAGAACGCTACTGCAGAGCGCTATGCCCCCCTCTGCGATCACTATCTCGCCACCCGGGCACTCTATGGCTATAGCTCGGAGCGGGTTTTGTCCGATGCCAGTGCACTCGAGAAACTCGGCGAAACCCTCGGCCGTCGGGGGTGGCCACTTTTGGGACTGCGCTACGGACAATGGACGACGGTGAGCTCCCAGTATAGCAGTCGGGAGGCCATGCTCGCCGCCAGCAGGATCATCGATACGCCGTACGACGAGGTTCCACCAGAAGCCGTCATCGCCATCGGTCATTATGCCCTGGGGTGGACCGAGTTCTACCGAAACCATCTGTCCGCGGCACAGTCCTATCTACGGAGCTGCCTCGACCATTGGCGGGAGGCGTGGGTTGCTCAAATGCAGCTGGTGACGGGAGTAAGACCACAGGCTGCCGCATTGGGGTACCTCGGACTCATCGATATCCTGCAAAATGATATTCCGAGCGGTTTAGCGCGTTTCGACCGCGCCGAAAGCCTTGTCTCACCCGACCGTAACCTCTACATGTGGCTGTTCATCAAGGTGATGCGCGCCACCATGGGCATCTGGACCGACGACAGCGCCGACACCCTGCGCCGTTGTGAAATCATTCTGCGGGTCAACGCCGCCCATCGACTGCAACCCTGGCAGGACTTCATTTGCGCGGTGGAAGCCTGGGCCGAAGCCCGCCAGGGTCGACGCAGCGCGGAAGCCTCGCTGTGTCGCATTCGCCAGCATATCAGGGCGGTGGAACGCTCCTGGCGTTTTGGCGCCAGCATCCTCTACCTGTTTCTCACCGATATCGCGGTGCGCAGCAAGCACCCCCAAGTCGCGGCAATTTCCTATCATGCCGAACGCCACACCCGCCGACACGGTGCACTCTCTCTGCTACCTCGCCTACAGCAACTCAGCCAAACCGGAAAGCGTAGGCCTAGTTGACGGTACTACAAGGTTACAGTACCAATTCCCCGCTACATTGGGTTGTGGTGAAGGATGAGAGTCCGCTTCTGGCCGATAAGATCACTTCAAAATCACCACGCAATCGGACCATGACTCCCCTGTGATGTCCAATCTGCCGGGAACCTCAAAGAGCTTTTTCCTCAGTTTTTCCGCCCAAACGCCATTCTGTTGCTGCTCATTACCTCCCGGATCAGGTCTCATCACCTTCCGCAGCCGCTCATAATGAGCAAGCTGGTCACCTTCATTCTCCGTAACGTCCCAACGTCCTCCCCGACAATCCAGCCGGTGAAGAATCAACAGGATATGGTTTTCGATATCTCGAAGCCCGATACTACCCTTGAATCGCAGCAACAGCGTAGACAAAGCCATTTTGTTACTATGCTCCACATCCAGCAACACCACCGGGAACGTCTTTTTCTGGAAAAATACGGCAACCAGGCATAATCTTTGGCGCCTTCCGACCATGGAAAAGGCCTGCCCGGTTTCAAGCCGGCACAGCGCCGTCAAAACACGGACATCTATTAACCCGTTCGCCATGGTACGGATCACCTGCATCAATCGCCTTAGATCGTCCGCACCTTCACCTTTCTCGACCGCAAGCACCTGAAACTCCATGGGCAGGAGATCGTCGTGCAGAGACTCAGGGGAAACGCTCACTTTAGGCGGTGGCGTTTTTCCACTTCCCCGATATTTTCCGGTCCTTCCCTCATTTTCACTGGTGCCCGCGGCGCCCTTGTTTCTACGCCTGATAACACGTATCCGATCCTTTTTATCCACCCGACGCACTTCGATTTCCCGGTCGAAAATGCTGGTTCTGGTCAATATCGGCAGGGCTGGCTGATGAACATCCGTCCTACTTCCCGAACCTACCGTGTCTATGACAGGAACGTCACCTGATGACGACCCACCGTCTGGTCCACGCCTTTTAGGCTGACTTTTTGGCATCCGCACCGTAATCGTTTTCCCCAGCGACGGATGAGAAAAATACAAAACATCACAGGGTACCCTCTTCCCCGTGAACTCGGAGATTTCTAAGATAAGCCACTGATTTCCTTTCCGCACTCCACGAAACTTAATTCCACAGTCATGCAGATCGGGAGGATCAAAGGTCATATACTTTTGTTTGAATGTCCGTTCGTAAACACTGTCCCAGGCGCGTTGCCCATCAGGATCCACCGCCAGCCAAGAAAACTCCAAGATAAATGACCTCTTGAGTGATCTCACTGGCATTTGCTGGGTATAATCGAGCTGCAGACGAGGATGAAACCCAGGTTCGACCGGCCTGAAGAGCGTCATGATGCCTCCAGGCTGCATAATATGATTGGCAAGCGTTTTATTATGCAGGAACAGGCTACGGATGAGTTCCATGGTCGGCACCAAATACTCCACCTGACCCACTCGATAACGCAAGAGTCGCTGCACCCCGTGTGATTTTCCTTCGAACGAATATAATTCTGGCGGAATGTCGGACGAGTTGATTTCCTCTCCTGCCGCCAGATTGGGAACAATCACTTCCGAATATTCGCCGTAGGTTATCGGGAGCAGCCTACCTTCGGAGAAGCGATAACCGAGTGCCAGTACCGGGAACAGCCCAATAGGTACGCTCCACATGGCAAATTTGCCTGACGACACGCCGCAGGTGACTATACGTACCCGCCACCCCTTTTTATCGTCTTGTTCGACTCCAACCAGCCAGTGTAGCGTCAAATCTTCAGGCACTTTGCGCAATACGTCTATTCTGATCAATTTATACCTCAGAGGATCCAGCCATTATTTCCAATGCGGCCAAGGCGGTTTCTACGCTCGGTGAAGCTATCGAAGGCAGCCCTGCTAAGCGGCGTACCCGCCACGATCGCACAGGCAACGCCTGGCGATGCAATTCTGCAGTAGCCCAGACAATGCGACGCAACCGAAACGCATCGGTAGTTTCCATGACCTCGCCAAGCACGCCGATACTTTTAGGCAGTTTTACCTGTCGTTCTGACATCCGGAGTGGCCGCCCCAACTTGCGCTCCAAAGCAGCCTGAGTAACGCGTTGCGGCGGAACCTCCCGAGTGATTTCCCGCGCAGCCTTACGAAGTTGGGCCGCCATGCTACGATCCAATGTCTCCCAGTCCACACGCTGATCAGGCCATTTCTTGTGCAGTGCCATCGGTGAGTGTTGCTCCAGCCACTCCCTGTCATGGCAGTACAACCATGCGTGTTCTTTGGGTAGCAGGAGTGCCAGTCGCCGACGTGATAAATCAGCGTGATTCTGCCGCATGTCCAACCACCGTGTTCTTATGGCATCCCGGTCTGGCACCAATGTTCGGGAATGTCGTGCGGCTAAGGGCTTCCAGGGCACATTCAACCCGCGTCGGGAGGCGTGCAACCTCACCGTCCCCGGATCAATGGCAAGATATCTGGCTACCGCCCTGAGTCCCAGGCCTTCCGCCACTTTCTGCCGGATTTGATCATCCAGTAGGGGGCCAAAGTCCAAAATGCGCGGCGAACTCCTTGATCCCACCTCTCGACTGTACACAAAGCCGCAGGCGCAGGAAAATCGACCAATCACCCGATTCTGTTCATGGCGAACAGCGATCTCGTGGATCACGTCTTGCCCATAGTGGTCTGCCAGATGATTGAAGCAGGGCCACGGTCCCTTGCCGAAGGGGGTTGCCGGCCGCCGTTGCGGCGACCGTTTGTCCAGAAAAATCTGGAATAGAACATGCCGCAACGGATGAAATGCCTTTCTGTGTTTCCGTACCATGGCCATAGGCCAATCGCCGCCGAGACCACCGGGGATAAGGTCGATTACTGGTTCAAACAGGCTTAAAAATGCTTCCCTGAGAAGGTTCTGAGCGACATTCTCCTTGCCTTTGCCGAAGCCGCGATCAATCACTGCGCTCCGATAATACGCACCCCAATCACAAAAGCGGGAGCGCACTGGCGGATGATCGAGCAACGCCGCGCTCCGCTTGGCAATCTCTTGCAACAGCGTCACTTGGCGCGGGCTACTCGCCCAAGAAGGGAGTGCCGCCACAGGCGAACAGTTCTTTTGATCCGCGGCGATGAATTCGTGCTGGTTACTGGCACCTTGAGAGACCGCACTGTCCGCCAGGGCCTCGCCATGATCCGGACAAACCAGAACGCCGGGGAGTTGATGGCTGCGCCTCCAATATCCTTCTCCATAGCGGCTCAACATCTCGCCAAAGCAGATGGGACAATACCGTAAGTATGCCGGAGCCGAAATCGCGCTCGCCGCAATACCCAGACGCACATGCACGGCATCCGCCGGGCCGTCCACTAATGACGCCAGTGCGAATTGTCCCACTGACTTCGGCTCGAATGCCGTGTAATAACGGTAGAGGGTAAAATCCTTGGTCAGCCTTTCCGGACTGAGTCCGCGATCGGCCGGTATTCTTTGGCTCAACGCCGCCACATGACTTTGCAAGCCCACCGTCGCCCGCACCCCGGTTTCACCAAAGAGATCATACAGGGTGTGTTTCGGGCTTCTGGAACAAACGTGGCGATGATAACGCGCAAGCGCGCTGTATAACAGTTCTTCGGGATAAATTTCCGGGAAATAGGCCAACACGGGTGGCTTTTTCAGCTCGCTAGATCGGCCATCGGCGGTTTAACGGCGCCCGCCGCAAGCAATGCATCGTAAGCGGATACGCCCTCTTTTTTGGCCGAGATGATCGTCCGGAGGTCCTGCGCATCCACGGGAAGTGGTGTTTTCGCGGTTTTAGTAGCGCTTGTAGTCGACTTGCGCGGTTTCTTAGAGGGATTGGCGGGTACGCGATCACGTAATTTAGCCGTAATAATGCCCACGAGATCTAGCGCAGACAGGCCCGGATGCTCTGTTTCGGCTTCCGCCACCAGGATTTCCGCGATGTCCCCAGCCAACCCGAGCTGTTCCAAAATAGGCAAAAGGATGCCGCGCACATCCAGATTCGTGCTTGCCGCCTTTTCGGTCGTGACCGAAGCCACCGGAGAGCGGGTGGCGAGGACAGGTTGCCCTGGCATGCAACTCAGCGCGTCGCTGAACACCTGCAGAACCTGGTCCTGCATGGGGCGGATGTCATCATATTGTGCGATCGCCTCGCGATCCCCACGTTTCAACGCATTGATCATGGGCGCGATAAGCCGCATGTGCTCACTAGCCACCTGTCGCAGCAGACCAGCGTCGATACGTTCAGGGCGACGGTTCAGAACCCCGAGCTGAATGGCGCGCAGCTGCGCCATCATGAAGAGATTGATCAACACGTCCACAATCCCCTGGCTCTCTTCATATAACACCTGACGGACTTCGTCGGTAAGCGGCGATATCTCCCGCGTCCACTGGTAGGCCCACATTCGCTCGACAAAATAATTCCAGGTCGGCTCGTTCTCCATGCGCTCCCAAACCAGACTCCCCAGACCGCTCGCGCGACGTGCCTGCCGGAAGTCTCCCTGCAACAGGGGCAGCGCGCCCATCGTGCCGATGAGGATCACCGGGATACCAATGGTATTCACCAGGGTCACGAGGAAGTTCAACAGCGCTTCGGCCCCAGCACCTGGCGCTTCCCGAATGTGCTGGATTTCATCGACAATCAGCACACCCAATGCGTGCAGGTTCGCGACATGCGCCATATGCACCATCATCTCATCGACGGATCGCCGGCTACTCCCAAATTGCGCGCTATAACGCGTGCCCAACAAGTCATCCATGCTCCGAAAGAAGCTGATGCAAAGCTGCTTGGGCGACCCCTTGTGCGGGCTATCCAGCTTGAGCCAAACCACTTGGTCGATACTGCGGGGCTCGGCATGGTGAATTTTTTGCGGATATAACTCCAATATTCTGGCCATGCCGTAGCTTTTGCCGATGCCGGAACATCCAATCAGCGCAAAACTGCTCGCGGTTGACCGGACAGAACGTCCGCCGGCCATGAGATCCTTTTCAAATACCCGGGTAGCGCCTTCCCGGACGCGGCGGGTATAGTCAGCCGTGGTGGGGTTGCGGCACAGATAACCTTGACGGATCAGAAGGCCAAATTTTGCTTCCAGGCTGAGGTGGGTTTCCAGCGGCTCAAAATAGCCTTTAAGCCGCGAGATGCAATGGGCGCGCAGATGCGCGGGATAACCGCGCTCCGCCGCGTTGAAGGTGGGTGGAGCCGCCATGGCCAGCAAGGCGTCATGCGTTGACATGGGAGGCGGCAATTTCGCGATAAAGGGGTTATCCCGATATTCGGGCAACGTGAGGTCCTCATCCGCCGTGGTCGTCATCACCCTGATCCTCCCGTTGCCCGCGCATAATATCCGCTATCCCGGGGAGACGATAATCGTCGGCCTCTTTTGTTTTGGGAAAAGGCAGCACTGCCGCAGTTCCCGGCGCTTCCTCACTGGGAGGAAGCATCCTGAAAGCCTCCCGCTTTCTGTTTTCCTGACTCTCCTTGCTACGATTTTCGCGGATGTTTCCTGTCCGCTGACGCGCGCTGCCAGAGGGTGGAGGTGCTTCCGATCGCATGGCTTCCGCCTCATTCACGATCCCCTTAATTTTTTCATTCAAGTTGATGCGGCTACGAAGGACTTGCGGCTCATGATTCCTTTGGCTTCGCCTCTCTTCGCCATTTACCTGAAGAATTTCCCATAGCATTCGACCCCGATGATGACGGCTTTTCTCTGTGAGCGTGCAGGGGATAAATTTCCCGCGCTTGACGTCTTCGTGCAGATAAATCTCGTCCATGTGGCGAGGATCATAGGAAATTCGAACTTTCCAGCGTCCCTTTTGGCGTGCGCGTTCGAACCAGTGCTCTTCCATCGCTTTTTCACAGGTGTAAAAGCAGGTCGCATAGCGGATTCCTGTAGCGGTGACGGTCGCATCATCGCTCGGCATCAAGCTCAACTGGACTTTTTCCGGCGCGAATGCGCGTAAGCTGCCACTACGACGGGCAACACCCCACTCCCACAACTCGCAAGGAATTTCCGGTACCCGGTCGGCGATCATATCCGGTGACTTTTCATATTCACTGAGCGGGTGCTGATTGTTGTAATACAGGATGCAGTAGAGAATGATGCGGGTGAACTGGTCTATATCGAGAGTCGCGTCGAGGCGGTAGTCCCTGGCGCCGCGCTCTTGGTAATCCGGAGCAACAAAGCCCGGCGTAAAGGCCTTGAAACGCGCGGGAAGCAAACGAAACCGCTGTTCCACGATGCCTTTCCAGTCCGCACGGTACGGTGCGGCATTCTCGACGTGCACCTGATAATTCTTGATGAGCGTCTCTATGGTCTTGCCCGCAATTTCTCCCTTATCGCCCAGCAATACGTCGGGCATGGCCTGACACGGCCAATCCGCGTCCTGAATATCAACACCGAACTGACGGCAATAGGCCACTTTTGACGTTACGGCGTTCGTCAGCGCCATCATCGCGCTGACCCAGGACGGACCTTCCAGGCCCACGTATACGCCCGTAATCATTCTGCTGAAGACGTCTATCACGATATAGAGTACGGGTCGCCCCACGATCATGGTGCGGTCGTATCTGGAAACCAGGTATACGTCCGCGATGGTGGCATCAATCTGATAACGCGATGCCGGGCCAACGGTTTCGGCCGTGGAGGATCCCAGGATTGCCCGCATATCCTTGTCATATACTCTGGGGGTGCGGCGTATACGATCCAGACGGAAGACGTCGTTATCCTTCTCATACCAGTAGCGGAATTGCCGCAAGCTGGGAATATCTTTTTGCGGAACCAGTTCCTGCTGGCCGGTGTGTTCGTTGATGACGCGTTCGCAAAAATTATCGGCGATCAGCTCGTCGTAGGCACCCCGAAAATCCAACTGACTATTGGTGATGAACTTCTTTGTGGCAACAGCGCGAAATAGCTGCCGCATCTCTGACGTCACGTTGACGCCCAGATCATCTCGATCAGGAATGCGCCCGCGTTTTTTTTCAGAAACGGACTTGTCTTTGCCCAGCCCACCACACCGCGCATAATCAGGCAGCAGGGCGTTGGGTGTCATGCCGCGCTGCCAATACCGGCGCAGAAAACGGTAAATCGTTTGCTTGGTTACTCCAGATTCTTCCATGCCCCTTTTAACCGCTTCGCTACGGGCAACGGCATCGAAAATGGCCGGTTGATCAAAAATCAGCGGACGAATCGTCTCCCAAGCGGAATCGCGTTTGTCCCGGTAGATCTCTGATATGTTTTCATCCGCCAGTGCGAGTAGCCATGGGTCATTCTCAACCACGCGCCACTCGCCGGCATCGCGCATCTTCTCTATTTCTTCCGCTTGGTAGAATTCTGGCAGAGCATTGGCATCGCGAATGTCGATGGCATATAGACCCCGCATTCCTGGATCAATCCAGAGCACACGCTCAACTCGGTGTTCCTCTGGAAACTCCAGCAAAAGATTCACAGACAAATCCTTCATCCGCTGGCCCTCCTGGATTCATCCGTGGGCACCTGAAATTGACGCAATGGCCAGGTGTCCGTAATAGCCGTATCCATGGGACAGGAAATCGCCTTCCGTGCCAAGAGGTGACGGATAAGCAGGAGACTGTCGCCCACATGCATGGCAAGTTGCTGGTCCATGGCCAGACAGAATTGCCTCAAGGTGGTTGCGGGATGGGACGGGAGTGCCCGCAACAGCAGGCGTGCCTTTTCTTGATAGTAACCTTCGTAAGGCGCGGTCAATTGGTCAAGTGTAATATAGGGATGCAGCCATGCAATGTTGGTGACTATTGCTTCGGGGATATCTCGCTCAGTGATGATTCCCCAGTCCACGCCCTGCTGTACCCAATAGCGCCGTTCGATTTCCAGCTTATCAATGACGCGAGGTTTCTCGAGTTCGCTGGCGGGCTTGACGGCACGGGCCAACTGCCTCAGCTTCCCTTCATAAGCGATATCGACCAAAAAATCCGTAGTCATGACTATTTCTGTAGCGGCGTCTCGCGGATGCTTTATATCGAGATCCGCGGCAATACGGCGGGTGTATTCACGGTCGAGGGGATACTGCTCGCGGATGTCCGTAACGGTATCCGCCCAGTCAAACTGGTAAAAAGTATCTCGCTCAATGTCGGAGAGGAAGTGGTGTACGCGGCCGGTCTTGATTCCGGCAATTCGATGTGAGCGGCCATAGGAGGCCACATCCTGTATGGTCAGCCACGGCTTATAACTTGTACCGCGGCCTTGCCCTCGCCCTTCTTTCTGGAAGCGCGCGATTTTGCCTTCATCAAACGCGTAACGCCGACGAGCCATAGCAGGTATCCCCAACCTGATGATCTGTGAGTCAGCATACACCTTCACTCCAAAGCTGAAAACACAGGATGATACTTTTTTGTCGAGGATGATACTTTTTTGTTCAGGATGAAACTATTTTGTCCGGGATGATACTTTTTTGTCCGTTAACAGGAAGCGGAATCCCGTCTGATGATGGCATTACGCTTTCTGGTGTTCGGAGTTTTTTCAGCGAATGATGCGGACGCGGGTCCGTTGCTTGATGATAAGTTGGTAGTGGAGAGCGCCGACGAGGCCGACGAGGCCATGGATCCACGACTGCTCGCCTGGCAGGAAGACCTGGCGCTGACCCTTGCCGAAAACCTCCCTGGTGTGCTTTCCGCACGCATTGGTACTCCGGCCTCGTGGGATGACGCTACCCACGAAGGCTTTCAGATGCGGAATCTG
This sequence comes from Acidithiobacillus ferrooxidans ATCC 23270, assembly GCF_000021485.1. Classification (NCBI taxonomy): domain Bacteria; kingdom Pseudomonadati; phylum Pseudomonadota; class Acidithiobacillia; order Acidithiobacillales; family Acidithiobacillaceae; genus Acidithiobacillus; species Acidithiobacillus ferrooxidans. Next base: position 1,038,739 of record NC_011761.1, on the reverse strand, counting down.
GCCGGGTTGATGGCTACCGTTGCACCTGATGACCATCCTGAAGTCTTGCAGTCCACGCACGTTGCCATGGGTTTGTATCTGGTGGACGAGGACCTGGAATTGCGTATCGGCATTTCCCGCGATGAACAGTTCATCAACGGCTTTCGCTGGGCCTGCCATCAGGATCCGGAAACCGAAATCCATGAGGCGTTTGACGCGTTGCAACAGATTGGCATCTCCGCTGCGCAGATCCATGTTGCCGACGAAGTTCTGGGTGATGAGCGCTGTCCGGATTGCGGAGCGCCTTACTTCCCCAGCGCAATCGGCCAACCTGACCATGAGGACGCGGCAATGGCAGGCATCATACCCGAACACCACCGTCTGCACTGATAAAAAAAGAGAGAGTTATCATGAGTCAATGGAAAATCTGGTGTGACGGAGCCTGCGCGCCGACCAATCCCGGCCCTTGCGCCTGGGGTGCCGTGATCGAGTCTCCAGATGGGGGGCGCATGGAACATTGCGGCTTCATCCAGCCCATGGGGACCAACAACATCGCCGAGCTGACTGCGGCCATCGAATCGCTGCGCAAGGTCCCCGCCGGCGCCCAGGTGGTGCTCTGTTCCGACAGCCAGTACACGCTGAAAGGTCTGGGGGAATGGCTCCCGGGATGGATCCGAAAGGGCTGGCGCACGGCATCCGGATCGCCGGTGCTTAACAAGGAACTCTGGCAGGCACTCCACCAGGAATACGCGGCCCGCAAGGTGAAGCTGGAGTGGGTCCGTGGCCACAATGGGCACCCGGAGAACGAATTGGCGGATCGGTTGGCGAACAGGGGGCTGCGTAGATGAGCTTTTTTGATCAGGAAGTGCTTCGAAAAGCCGGCAAGGTTTTCTGCGAAGAGTGTCGGCATTTTGAGCCTGGATTCACTGCGAAAGGGGTGGGTTTTTGCGCGCTCACGAAGAGTCGCACTGTCCTCGTGAGGGAAACCAACCGAAATGTTCCAGATCGCCAGGGTTTGCCGCCGGACCCGAATCCGGACATTGGTTATCCGGCATGCTTCCCTATGGCGCCCAGGGTGTGCGCGAAATTCCAACCGACCCAGCATGAGGCGTGATATGGAAATGCCAGATGATTTTCTTGAGAGATGCAACGTGCTCGATCAGGGCCCCAAAATATGGGTGCCCTGCTTGGTCTTGTTCGTCATATCCATCGGAGCCGCCCTATTTTTGGGCCACGCATGGGAACAATGGGCGCTCTTGTTGCTCATTTTTTCTTGTGGACTATTGGGCATTCCTGTTGGCTTTAGAGCAAAACGCAAAAGAAAGCAGACAGGCGAACCTCAATGACGCACGCCATCCTCAACACTAAAACCGACGATTGCCGCGATGCAGCCTATATCGCCCGCCCTTCCCCGCTGGGCAATCCCTATGCCATTGGGCCTGACGGGAATCGAGATGCGGTGATCGAACGGTACCGGGGTTGGTTGAATGCTCGCATTGCCGAGCGCGATCCGGTGGTCTGCACGGCGCTTCTGGGTATCCGCCCGGGCCAGCCCCTTTCTTGCCGCTGTGCGCCGGCCCGGTGCCACGGGGAAATGATTGCCGAAGTCCTGGATGGCGGCGTGCAAGAGCGGTTACGGGCTCGCGGGGGAAGGGCTTTGCGATATGCCGGCATCGGTTCCAGAAACACACCGGAACCTGTGCTGCAGATGATGCGCAAGGTGGCGCACCGTTTGTCCGAGTTGGGCTACACATTGCTGTCCGGCGGCGCGGTCGGCGCGGATTCCGCTTTTGAGGCGGGCTGCTTTTCCAAAAAGGAAATCTATTTGCCGTGGCCCGGCTTCCGGCACTTGCGAGGACGGCATTGCGTCACCCTGCCGAGCACGGAAGCGTTTAGGGTGGCAGAGGTGGTCCATCCCGCATGGAAACGGTTGGACGATACGGGGCAAGCCCTCATGGCGAGGAACAGCCATCAGGTGCTCGGCGCCGATCTGCGGTCACCCGTAGACTTCGTGGTGTGCTGGACGCCTGACGCTTGCGAAACGGAGGCCGCCAGATCCAGGGCGACGGGCGGCACCGGTCAGGCGATCGCCCTGGCGGATCGTTGGGGTGTTCCGGTCGTGAATCTGGCTGGAGGCAAGGTGGCGATGCAGCGATTAGCCAAGTTGGTGGATGGCGCTTGACATGAGTACACGATAGTATATTATAGCGTCTTGTAGGGACGCTCTTTGAAAACTGGGTTGACGCGCTTGCCATGGTTGCTATAGCACATACCAGATCTGACCAGGTGTTTGCATTTGCTCTGATATGCATGCGCGGCAATCGATGCCAAAGAATGTCTTGACATTGGCACAATCTCCACATAATGTGCCCAAATTGAATTTTTCGGAGTTGAGAATGAACACACGACAAGGCGATATCATAGCAAGCCAAGCATGGCATACGGAAAACCGTATGGATTGCTGCGAGCGCTATGGCCTGTTGTCCGCGACACCGAAAAATATACGCGCTATTCAGTCAGGATTTATCATGATCTAACCGGGACCCCAAAATAACGGAGTCCCATGCAACAAAGGGGCTCCACCGGATACAAGAACCGGCAGCCTCGTGAAAAACAGGCTGCCGGTTTTGTTTTGTCGGTTCACCACGCTCTTTGAAAATTGAAGACATACCTGTGTGTCCATCGTCATGATGGGCGCACACCAGAACCTACGGTGCTCAGGTAGGTTGCGGTGTGCGTTTGCATAATGCCGACATAGCTCAACCTGGTAGAGTGCCCGCCTCCAAAGCGGGATGTTGGGGGTTCGACTCCCTCTGTCGGTGCCATAGCGGGAAGGTAGAAAGGACTTACGTCCGGCCTCATAAGCCGGAAGACGCCGTTCGAGTCGGCATTCCGCTACCAACACAGCATTGCCCTGTTTTCCCAGGGTATGTAACGCCCTCTTTCGGCGGGGAGAGGAGCGCGAAAACACGCTTGCGGCCATCCGGATGAAGGTAAGCGTACCTGCCACCAATTTCATGATCAGGTAGCTCAGTGGAAGAGCAGCAAGGTACAGAACAGGCCAGCGGTTCGAATCCGTTCCCACTTTCAGCGCGATGTTGGTGGGTAGCTCAGTGGCAGAGCAGTTCTGGAAATGCAGGGGTCGGTGGTTCGAATCCACCCCTGGTCGCCAAAACCCCTGTCCTCGCAGGTAAACAGAGGGCTCGCAGCGGCTAGTTGTGGTGTTTCTGGGTCTCCTGAGATCCGGCGGTCCGAGCCGAAATCGCGGGGATTGCCGTTTTGCGGGATTGGCAGGAAAAACCCGCAGGCAGATTGTCCGTAGTTCACCTGTGAAAACGGTCCTTGCGTAGGCTGCAAGGCAGGCGATCTTGACCTGTGATGGGCGGGATTCTGTGGAAAAAGCCAGGCTTTGGGGTGGTTCCCGAGGCCGATTTCGCGGGCTTGGCATATCGGCCTTGTGCAATAGCCTTCCAAGCTGTCCAGGCGGGTTCGATTCCCGCAGCCCGCTCCATATTCCCGTCAATGGGAAATGTCTTGACTGCCGTGCCAGTGCGACAGCAAGACGAGTTTCACTGGCTGGTTTCGCGCTGCGACGGGGCGCGACAACGAGATCAAACAACTGGCCCTTATTGCCGCTTGTTAGCCGTCGCCATTTTATGGGCCTGTAGCTCAGTTGGGAGAGCGCATGCTTTGCAAGCATGATGTCATCGGTTCGATCCCGTTCAGGTCCACCAAATTCCCTCAATTCCCCCGTCCTGCCGGGTAATTCAGCAGGTGCCTTTCCGGTCGGGTAATGGTCGCGCTCTGCAATGGGCGCGAATCGGGCCGGCGGTTGCCGCATACGATAGCGGGCCATGCCCCACACATCGCGAAAGACCCGGTGCCTGGCGCGGTGGAAGCGGATTGCCTGGATACTATCTGGCAACTTCGTGGACGCGCCTAGTGGCGTGTGACATCAGGCGGCATGGGGTGCTTGGCAGGGTGCATCGAGGAGTCCCAACGGAACCAACCCTGCAAGTCGTGGCGTTTGGAATGCGCCGCGCATCTATTCCCCGCCCTGGGTTACGGGATGGTGGCTGCCCACCATGAGCTTGTATCGCCGCTAAAGTCATTGCGGGGGTTGGCAAGGCAGATCCGGTCGAAAGTCCGGGATAGGCGGCCACCCTATCCGTTGCAAAGTGGCAAGCCGTCTGGCTGAATACCGGGCGCACTTTTTCTATGCCGCTGTACCTACTTGTAGGGCTTTCTGAAAAATTGCCGATCCACGGGGTTATGCAGCGGCGCCTATTTGCACTCACGCCAGCGGACCATATTGCCGATGCGGAGCGCAAAAGTGGCGGCCCGTCGCGCCGGTGTCATCCGGCTACAGGGCATCTTGGGGTGTAGCTCAGAGGCAGAGCAGCCGGCTGTTAACCGGCCCGTCGAAAGTTCGATCCTTTCCTCCCCAGCCAAATGCGGAACGTTAAACGAGTACCCGGTCTTTCGATGGGGGAAAGGCGTCGAGCATAATGGCGTTTTCAGGCGGGTTTCGCCGAATAAAAACCCGCGCTTCGGGGTGTGGCCTAATCTGGTATGGCGCTTGCTTTGGGAGCAAGAGACTGTAGGTTCAAATCCTATCGCCCCGACCAATTCAGAACCAAAAGTTAGGCACTCAATATTCGAGTGTCTTCCTGTTGGTGAGACGGTGTGCCTGTTGAGGTCTGCCGTTGCCGTCTGAGGCACCTGGTGTATCGGATCCCGCTTAGCGCCAGCGAACGAGAAGCACGGCCAACCTGTGAGAAACCCAGCCTGATCAGCCGGGCGTAGTGTCGCAGAAGGGCAAAGCGAAGGGATAAGCCGGAGATCAGAACCGGCCACCAACATTTTTTCTGGAGATTTGGCCGAGTGGTTTAAGGCAGCGGTCTTGAAAATCGCCGGGCGCCTCTGGCGTTCCCTGGGTTCGAATCCCAGAGTCTCCGCCAAACAGGATAGACTGCTTTTTGCGAGCGTGGCGGAATCGGTAGACGCGCCGGATTTAGGTTCCGGTGGGACACCCCGTGTCGGTTCGAGTCCGACCGTTCGTACCATTTTTGCCCGTCTGCCATGCGTAGACCGGGTATCCGGTGCCGTCATGGATCATCCATGGCGTCACCAGCCTATTTTTGGAAGGTTGGCTCAATGGTACAGCAGCGGTTTGCTAAACCGCCGTCGGGACTTCCCGGCATGCAGGTTCGAGTCCTGCACCTTCCGCCATAGATCAATGGGGTGCATTACCCCGTTTGCGGGGATATTACCCCATTTGGAGCGTTGCCAGAGAGGCCTATTGGCGCTGCTTGGAAAGCAGATGGTCGGGCAACCGGCACGAAGGTTCGAATCCTTCACGCTCCGCCAAACTCAGTAACGTCTTTTTCACGGTCGCGATGGGTAAGTCACTGTAATGCCGCCCAGGCCCGGCGGCCCCGTGGAACGAATCGTCAGGCGCGGGAGGAAGCTGACGAGGGAGCACTGCCCGCACCTTTTACGGAGCATGAGGGATTCGGCAAACCCATCCGGCTGTAAACCGGACGCCCCTGGCAACGCGCGGTTCGATTCCGTGGTGCTCCACCAATTTTGTCTTACTGGGTGTAGCTCAGTCTGGCCAGAGTGCCTGGTTCGGATCCAGGAGGCCGCCGGTTCGAATCCGGCCACCCAGACCATTTCGCGCTTATGGCTCAATTGGTAGAGCATCCGGCTCTTAACCGGAGGGTTCCAGATTCGATTTCTGGTGGGCGCACCAAAAAGGAAATGTGGCAGAGCATGGTTGATTGCGCCGCCCTCGAAAAGCGGAGGCTGTGAAAACGGCCCGCAGGTTCGAATCCTGCCATTTCCGCCAATTTGTGTGTACTCCGTGGTGGCTTTAGCTCAGTTGGTAGAGCCCTGGATTGTGATTCCAGTGGTCACGGGTTCGAGCCCCGTAAGCCACCCCAGAGTACACGTCATGATCTATTAGCTCAGATGGCCAGAGCGCCGCCCTGTCACGGCGGAGGTCGCCGGTTCAAGCCCGGCATAGATCGCCAATTTTGTCGGATTGCCTTAGCGTGTCAGGCATTGTTACGGGGGAGTGAAGTCGTGGACGATGATTACCAGAAGGGCCTCCATGGTGACTATATGCCCAATAGTTACGGCAACCAGGAGTACGCCAGGGGCGAAATGGATGCCAGGATTCGCAAGCAGAACGCCGAATGGATAGAGTCTCAGGAAGCCAGTATGCGTGAACAGATGAATAATCAAAGCAGCGGGGGTTATGGCGGGTATGGCGGCGGCGTGCAGGTCAGCCCGCAGGTTGCCAGGGCTATAGCAAAGATCCTGCTTTGGCTGTTCCTTGCGGGAGCCGTATTTTCCGTTATAGCAACCATCGTTATGGGAACGCAACAAAAGATGCAGATGGACGCCGTGGCAGCCAAAAAGGCGGCGATCGTTGCGGCGGAGGCTGCCCACCAGAAAAAGCTTTTGGAAAATCGTAAGCCGTTTCATTACCACGGATACACCCTGTACTCCGATACCAGTCCCGCAGACCGGTATCTGGATTTTCACATCACCAACGTCGCAGGAAAAACCATCTGGACGCAGCCTGCATGGATGGATGACAAGATAGTGTCCGAATCCAGGCCTATGGCAGACGTGACCGCCAAGTATTATCTTCACCCGGGTCAGATCAAATTTGTGATCTTGGCGAACGGGGCGAACAAGAATCTGTACATGTACACGGTATGCATCGGTCATCATGGGCAAATAACATGGGCTAGCCCTTATCACGCGCCATATAAAAACCAATGGCGGTATCATCCGGTCGTTATTTTGCCCCATCAGTAGAGTCTGATGGGTGTGCATAAAATTCATAGTTCAACATGATCACTTCATAGGAATAGGAGCAGATACCATGCTGTTACACGTCGATGCACCACAGGCTCAGATTCAGGTCATTCGCATGAATCAACAGGAAACAGCCGCCACGCTTCGGGGGCGAATTAGCAAACGGGGGTCCGGCAGCAATGTCGTCTATATGCTGCACATGCCTCATAAGATAAAGTTTGTCGGTACGGCCTGCCCTTATGCGTTTACGCAGAATTGGCTGCAAATTTCACAGTATACGGATGGTCCAAAGTACCACGCCACGAAGGGCTCACATATGTATATGGCGCATCTGGTGTGTGCCATGTCTGGGCCCGGTATCGAGCGCATGTATAAAATTCAGTAAATCTGTTTTTGTGGAGAATCATGGCCCTGATATTCGGGAGGCATAAAGCAACACGCCGGTTTAGCTCAGACGGTAGAGCGCCTGCCCTGTAAGCAGGATGTCGTCGATTCGATTTCGGCAACCGGCTCCAATTTGCACGGAGGTTACAATGAACACGATCAAGGATATGGTGAAAGACGGCAAAAAGGTCCGTTTTACGCACTTCAAGGAAAACACCTTGTGGTACGAGACGGAGTGCGGGTTCTCGTTTCCGGTGCCGGTGGAGGACACGGGTACCGCAACATTTCTGCCGGAGGACAAGGCGATGCTCTTTATGCGGTATATCCGCAAGCACATCGCTTTTCTGGAGGACGCGAAAACGGAGCAAGATAAAATCGGGGCGGCGGTCGATATGGATGCGCTTTTTGCCGATGTGCGTACCAGCAAATGAGGACCACGGAATGAAGCGTCGCACCTGGGTCTATTGCCAGCCACCCAAAACCTACGAAATAGCTGCTTGCGATTGCGGTAACGAGGATACCCAATGGTCTGAGTTTGAGGGACATTTGTGGTGCGAGAAATGCCAGAAGGACTTCATCCCGGCGCACAATGGGATCTTTGATGGACCGATACCCATGCAGGCTACAGCAATGTTCGGTATTTGCTTCGACCGGGTGATCCTGGCGACCGCAAGGTTAGCCGAAAGGCTAGATCGGTTCGATGTTGGAATGGGGAAGTGGGAATCGGAAAAGGAGGTCTCTCATGAAGAAGGAAACGCTGGTCATTCGACCGGAGAAGCATAAGCGGCGTATCGGCGTGCTGCCGACTTACGCGCAACGGGATCGCACGAAGTACACCCGCAAGGCCAAGCATTGTGGTCAGAATGGCGGCAGAGAGCAACATGGAAAGCCTTCAATGGCTTCCCTTGTTGCTCTTTCAAAACACGCCGGATTAGCTCAGAGGCCAGAGCAACCGCCCCGTAAGCGGTAGGCCCTCGGTTCGACTCCGAGATCCGGCACCAATTCATCATTACCAGGAGAAAATTATGCAACCCTGTGACTCATGCCACGCCTGTTCCTTCCCCGACAAGGTGGCCCAGGCGAAAGCCAGCCTTCCCGCACAGTGGGTGGCGGAATTGACAGAAGAGGAGGCGCCGGACCATATCTGGTTGACCGCCGGAAACCTGTATGCGGATATGGTCGCCCAAGGTGGAGTGCCGCCGGAAAGTTTTCTGCAAATGCTTTCCGGTGGTGAGATGACCGACGAGGACCGCGCCTGGGCGGAGCGGTCCCTGGCCGACATAGGTGTTCCCACGACGCATTGATGCGTTACCTAATTCTTGAGGGCTTGTCGCATGGCGTGACGCTGGGCCTTGGACCCAGTACCAGCAGGTTCGATTCCTGCGCTCTCAGCCAATCACGCACGGTTAGCCAAGCGGCCCAAGCGGCGGTCTGCAAAACCGCAGAGACCGGTTCGACTCCGGTACCGTGCTCCATTTCACTAACGGACCCGTAGCTCAGAGGCAGAGCGGACGGCTCATAACTGTCGGGTCGGGATTTCGAAATTCCCCGGGTCCACCATATCAAAAGGGATTATCATGGAAACCATCGACATAGGGTATCGGGAAGCGCCGTTCCGCGTGAAGGATGCGGCGCAGATTTTGAGCACCCCGGAGCTTCTGGAGAACTTGTCGCCAGATGCTTATGCGGCGCTGCAGGAATTTCACGCTTATTGCACGAAGGAAGAATTTGGAGAAGACCGGTTCTTTCGCCTGACGTTGGCGCCTGGAGCCAGCATGGCCAGCGGGTTGCGCGAAGTGGTCCGCGTTCTTGAGCAGGCGAAGAATGGCGGATGCCACCCGTTTGATGACAGCGATATGGACGCCATCTCCAGAGAAACATCCATCCCGCAATAGGCCGCCCGCCTTGAGAAACCGTTCTGCGACGGTTGCGGTGCGGCCTGGAGGATTGAACCATGTCGGATCGAAACAGCAAGATGCCCAGAGCGACACGCCGGCATCACCGGTATCGTCTGTGGTGTAATCGCCGCTTTCATTGGGGCCGGGATCTTTCGGAGTCCGACGAAAGCCCAAGTCATCGCGGTAAAGTAGTCGATACGCCGACCCCTTGCTCTTGTTGGATGTGCGGCAATCCGCGCCGGCATTTTGGTGAGAAAACCCTGCAGGAGCTTCGCCAGGACGAGGCGGACGGCAAGCGCATCAGGAAACCGTATTATAGCTAAGGGAACGCCGGACTTCGGACGTAAGGTGCGCGATACCGGTCACGGTTGCCGGGAAGATGGCGAACCGCCGATCCGCGTGAAGCTGCGCGTGCGGTGTTATGCCTGGGATGATTTCACTCCCTGCCGCGCACAAAAAAGCTGGAAGCGGTACCGCGATCACCAGTGGCGGGGATAGAGACTTTGAGGTCGCATTTCGCGACCTCAAAAACCGGACAATTAGCTCAGTTGGCAGAGCGGCGGACTCATAAGCCGCAGGTCGCCGGTTCGACCCCGGCATTGTCCACCAATTTCGCAGGTTTAGCTCAGTTGGTAGAGCGTCGGCTTTACACGCCGAATGTCGGCGGTTCGACCCCGTCAACCTGCACCAAACACGCATCCCTAGCTCAGTTGGCAGAGCACACGACCGATAATCGTGAGGCCGATGGTTCGAGTCCATCGGGATGCACCATTTTCACGTTCACGGAGGCGCCATGAGCATTCAAGCGAAAAGCGAAATTGCACAGATGTTGATGGACAAGCTAAAGCAGGTTGGGTTCCCGTTTGAGGCAAGGCACTTTGATGGCAACCTGTGCATCGGGCTTTCCGTGCAGGATTTCGCGCAGGCTTTCCATTTGGGTACCCTGTTAGGATTGGAATTCGGCACCGTTGCCCACGATAAAATTGGATCCCAGCGCATCCTGATCTTTCAGGACGCGCTGGTGGAACTGGTTGCCGACTGATCTGTTACCACATTCGCAGAAATAGCTTACGGAAAGCGCCGGGATGGCAAGTCCCGGAGATGTGCCCGGTTACGGCGCCTGTGCCGGGTGAGCGTTCGACTCGCACTTTCTGCTCCAAACCGCCCGCATAGCTCAGTGGACAGAGCGCCCGCCTACGAAGCGGGAGGCCGCAGGTTCGACCCCTGCTGTGGGCACCATGCTTCCATCGGCTATCGGTCAGGCCGCCGGGTTCTCAACCAGGAAAGGCGGGTTCAACTCCCGCTGGAAGTACCATTTTTGTTTCAACGCTCCTATCCAGCTAGCGGTCCAGGCGACCGGCCTTTCAAGCCGGGGACACGGGTTCAAATCCCGTTGGGAGCGCCAATTTTAGTATCCACCGCCTCTATGGTGAAACGGTAAACGCGCCGGCCTCAGAAGCCGGAGCCATCAACATGGCATGCAGGTTCGAGTCCTGCTAGGGGCACCATTATTATTGGGAAGTCGTCTAGTGGTAGGACGCCTGGCTCTGACCCAGGCAACCGGGGTTCGAGGCCCTGCTTCCCAGCCAAATCTGCAACATGGGGTGTGTAGCTCAACTGGTAGAGCACTAGACTTTTAATCTAGGGGTCGCGGGTTCGATCCCCGCCGCACCCACCATTTTTTTCGCCAAGTAAACGGAATTCAATTTTCCTTTACTTGGCGCCGCTCTTGTTAAAGGTTTCATACATAAGGTTTTGTTCCCGCATAAAAATACAGAATTTTCTATACACGTCAGGCAGATGTGTATAGAAAACAGCGTTTATCATGCCCTGCTGGTGGAATTGGCAGACACACCGGACTCAAAATCCGCAGCCTTCGGGCATGCGGGTTCAACTCCCGCGCAGGGTACCATGTACGCAGCGATAGCTCAGTTGGTAGAGCGCCTGGTTGAAGGCCAGGGCGTCGCCGGTTCAACTCCGGCTCGCTGCACCATTTTGTTGTACATCGCCCGCATGGCGGAATTGGCAGACACGGAGGATTTAAGTCCCTTTGCGAAAGCACTTGCCGGTTCGAGTCCGGCTGCGGGTACCATTCTGTTGCGTCTTCGATAGGTATGAAATAAGAATATGAATTAAAAACAGTACATTATCAATCATTGCTCATCGGATATCGGTTTGCGATGAAATGATCACCACACAGATCGGAGGACAGCGTGCCGCTAGGCTGGTCGATCTGCTGGTATCGTTTGTAGCCGGTGGCGATCAAAAAACAGTCAAACAAATTATAAATACAAAACAATATGTTACATAAAATAACCCCATCACGACAGTTGACGATCAAATAACGCCCCTGTAGCTCAGTGGACAGAGCACCTGGTTTCGGCCCAGGGTGCCGGGAGTTCAAATCTCTCCAGGGGCACCAACGAAGCGGCCGTAGTTCAGCGGACAGAACATCGGTCTTCTACACCGAGTGGCGGGGGTTCGAATCCCTCCGGTCGCGCCAATTTCGCCAAAAGGGTACATCATGGATCGTCCATGCTTATCGCCATACCCACCCGCCATTACGCGGCAGACGCCATCCGCTGCCGTGCGCCCTGCCAGTTCAGAACAGGCTTTGGAGATGCTGGATCTCATGTGGGCCGACGTTATCGCCCAGGCCGAAAGCACGATGGCCGGATGGGCCGAAAGGCTGCCGTTAGACGATCAGGATGCCGCCCAGGCGAAAACGAAGGAGGCGGCCGCGAAGGATCGTCTGAGTCAAATGACTCAGGCGTATGCCCGCAAGCACGGGGGCTTAAATGTCTCGCTGATCTCGCTGGGTAGCAATTACGGAGCCATGCACGCGGCATTGCGGCCAGTGATCGACAAGATCGCGGAAGCCAGAAACATGCAACACCCCATATCTATTCAAGGAGAACTCTGATGCATTTCACCGAAAAGAAAGGACAACGATTGGCGGTATTCGATCACCTGGTTAGCCCGGAGACTGGTCAGCATATCGAAACTCCGGTCACCTCGCCGGCAATGGAAGCATCCATGCTCCAAGCGGAGGCTTTGGGCGGGCGCGGGGTGGAATCAATTCTGGATCCGCGCGATCCGGCTGCTGCCCAGCTTCATCCCGATAACGGGACAAGTTCCACCAAGGGATGACCGCTCACGTCATGGCGGTCTCCCCTTTCACAAAGGAGGTGCTTCATGGCGGATGTATTGCGGCTTGATAGTGCTGGCAATCCTCTGCACTGGATTGGCCAGGAGGAAGCGGCAGGCTATTACGCCAAAGGGATGGTGGTCTGGACGCTGGGGGAGCCGTTCCGGATCCTGCATGGCGGGCGCAACCGCTTCACGGGGCTGCAGTCGCACATGGACATCCATCCGGTTATCTCGGTGCGGGGAACTCCGTGGACCCGGTGGCGGGTACCAGCGCTCACCAACGCGGCACTGTTCCGGCGCGATGGCCACCTGTGCATGTATTGCGGACGGCCGTTCAAGGACCGCGATTTGACCAGGGATCACATCATCCCGACCAGCAAGGGTGGCAAGGACATCTGGACCAACGTGGTGGCCGCTTGCAAGCGGTGCAACAGCCACAAGGGGGCCATGACGCCGGAGCAGTCCGGCATGAAGCTAATCGCCGTGCCATACACCCCTAACCAGTATGAATTCCTGTACCTGACCGGACGCAGGATTCTGGCTGACCAAATGGAGTTTCTGCGGGCTGGGTTTCACCACTTGCATGCTTAGTTCTCTAGCCGTCTTTCCTTCGGGGAAGGCGGTTTTTTAGTGGTGCGGCATCGCCTCGTTTGCCGGCGGATCTGTCCGAAAAACTGTCTGGTATTCCTCTCCGGCATTTATCGCGGCACCAGCCGCATTCGATAGGAGAGCATCATGAATAGTTCGTCCAGCAGCGATATCAGAAAGTTTCTCGGCGGCCTCAAGCCTGGTGATTCATTTCAATATCTGTTCCGCTCCATGATAGGCCCGAGTTGCGTCGTTACTTGGAAAGTGACAGCGGTAACAGATGACCGCGTTATCTGTGATTCATTAGAATTTGGCGAGCACGCATTTGATATGGATGGCAATGGAGGCAACATTAGCATCAGCGTCGAAAACATTGATCTGACAGAAATTGCCAAAGTTATTGACGCCAAGGCTAAAGCCAGACTTGTTGGATCGATGAGAATGGTCAATTGGCACGATCTACCCGCTGATTTTCTCGCCATCATCAAGCGAGCCGTTGAGGATCAGTTTGCCAAGCAAAAAGCCGAAGCAGATATTGCCGGCCTTCAGGCCAAGATCCAGAACCTCAACGATACGCTGAAGGAGATTGGCGACTTTGCACACGACCATAGCACTGGACCGGTTGTTGAAGACCCGCTTTGGGAAATCCGGAACATGGCGTATGGCGGTTTTGTTGACATCTGTGACTAACTTGACGCGACCAAGTCAAGGCTGATCCCACCAACCCCAGTGCAACTTGCACCGGGGTTTTTCTTTGAGCGGATTCCTGTCTGATATTCCATCCCGGCATTTACCGGGCGGCGCGCCCACTTTTCGCAAGGAGAAACACCATGTTCGAAATTCGATTGGAGCGAGCCGGCTCCTCACCCCTTTTCCTGTTTCACGGCCATTTGATTGATCGAAGCGAGCCTGGCCCAATGGCAATGGCAGCGACGTTCTTCTGTTGCCAAATCAAATATCGAGAAATCCGATTGCTGACCGCCGCCAAAGCTCAGATGCGGTACCACAATCTAGCCCAAAAGAATGGCTTCGAAGAGATCCTTTCTGGTCTTTTCGTACCATCCGAAGCCATTGGGCACAAAGCGCTTTCCTGTGATTACTGGGCATCAAACCTGGCTGACAAGGTTCTGGAATCTCCAACGGGCGACGTGGGAAAGCTTTTGCTGGACCATTTACGCTCGCTGGGCGATGTGTACGCGCTTACTGCGGATCCCATTCATGCGCATCGATCTGGGCTGCTGTCTCTCGGAACATCCTGGGCGTCTTGAGGATATTTCGCTCATCTTGCCCCCCCAACCCCAAGCTTCGGCCTGGGGTTTTTCTATGCCCAGGCCAGCCGCAATCATCTGATAACAACTGCTATCAGATGCAAGCACTCGCCAACAGACGATGGCAGTTGTTATCCATAGCCAGCATTTACCTCGCGGTTGGCCGTTACGGCCGCACTGCCCGTCTCAAAAAGCGTTGCTGTCCGCTCTGGCCTGATCATCCAGTTTATGCGCTTTTTCCGCCGCGATCTGGGCTTTCATTCTGGCGTCCATGGACGGATTCAGCAGTGATAGCGTCGTCGTGGTGGCCGGCCAACCGCGAACCACCCGGATCTCCATGCCGCCGGGCTCCCGCCAGGTGGCGGTGACCATACCCAGCCCGGTCATGCCCGTCTGGCTGGATGGCGGACCATATTTGTCTTTCACCATGTCGATGATCTTTGTGACCTGGCCCGTGTCCATGAAACTCGGGAACACATACCGCGCCACTGCAAAACGGTTGTTTTTGGTGTAACCGACCATGAGCTGGCTGGCGCCTGGGAGCTGACCATGGACCCGGTAGATGTCGTACCAGAATTTCTTTCCAACCTGCACTGGCGTCAGTCCAGCCTTGTCCATAGCACCTTCGACCTGCGCCCGGGTGGCATGCTCCAGCGGCACGCCAAACAAGGACAATGGCGCGGTCGCGGCACCAGCGGCGCCAGCCCACCAGCAAGAAAGCACGAAAATGAGTTTGCGCATGGCGATCTCCTCTAGTCTTTTTGCAGATGCACATTGGAACCAGAGTCGGATCCCGTGTGACCTGGCCCAGTTTTGGGATGCGCTGGCACCTGGAATTCCTTGACGAACCAGGCCCGGTACGGGCCGCCCGGCGCAACGGACCAGTAGGCGATGCCAATCGGGGTAAGAACGATGATGGTCGCCAGAATGGGGGCGACGACCTGGGCATACAATCGGAGCAACCAGGATGGCTTGCGGGACGGCTTCCTCGTAGGAGCGCCTGTTTTTGTCTTTTTCACGGTAATCTATCCTATGTCATGGGTACTGGGCCATCGTCCGCGCCATGAGGAACCATGGCCGGATGAGCTGCTACTTCTGTCACCTGTGCGTCTTCCGATTTTTCAGGCTGGATTCCCAACCAATCTGAAAACTCGCCCAGTTCCGGGTAGCGCACGCGATTCTCGGCGCTGTATTGAGAAACAGCCTTGCGCAATGCCGCCAGCGCCAACGTGACCAATTTAGCGTCACGATCGCCTTTGCTCCGGGTTGCGCGGTTCAAACCAAGAGAAACCTCCATGATCTCCAAGTCTACCGCCTGATCGCCGAATATCTCGGCAGAGACACGACGGACGGGAACACCAGCTACATTTTTCATCATTGCATCCTTTTCCATGATGGATCTGCTTTCGCCTTTTTATCGGCTCACGACGAACATTAAAGGCGCACTGAATGAGCTTGTCAATATGTTGGGACGTGTTAGGATAAGGACACTAGATATAGGCCGCCAGATGGCCTTTGGTCCGGGTGGCTAGGTTAGGATAAGTGACATTATCCTAATCATGGCGGTCCAACATGGAGAAAACAGGAGAGAATGCAGCCATGATTGACATTGAAGCGGTAACCGAAGGCTTCATCCGCTGGATATCCGGCCCGAACTTCCGGAATCCCTACTCGAAGGCCACGATTCGCATTTACGGACGCAATGTGCATCGCTTTCTGGAATTTCTGGATTTTGATGGTGTAGAGCGCATCAGCGAAGCCAGCATCCATCTGGTCCGCAAATTCGTCATGACCGGACAGTCTGGCGGCACCGCTCCAGTCAATACGCAGAACGTACGCACAGGCGCGTTAGCGCTTTTCTTCGACTACCTGGAATCCACGGAAGAACATGGGCCGTTTTCCGGGAATCCCGCCAGAGCCCTCATCGAAGACCAAAAACACAAGAAAGGTGGCAACGTCGGCAAAGCTACCGCCAGATTGCGTCCGGTGCTCGAATGGGACGATATGGACCGCTTGCAGTATGAAGCATCGAAACAGGAAACCATTGCCGGAATCCGGGACGCCGCCCTGATCGGATTCATTTTCGATACAGGCCTGCGCGCCAGCGAGATATGCGCCCTTCCCCACTCGGCGGCCGAGTATTATTTCCAGGGCCGATTGCGGGTCATCGGCAAGGGAGACAAGGAAAGGCTCGTGCGTTTTACGCCGGAGCACGCGGATCGCCTACGCGCCTGGATACGGACCCGGGCGCGGGTCGTATCCAAAAGCGATGCCCTGTTTCTCACGGACGAGGGGAATGCCCTGAGCACCCAGGTGCTCTACATGATTGTCCGGCGGCTTCTCGACCGCGCCGGAATCCAGAAGGCGCAACAAGGACCCCATCTCCTGCGGCACACCGCCGCCAGCCGCTGGTTGGCCAAGGGTATGGATCTGCGCCAGGTGCAAGAGAACATGGGGCACAGCAACATCGGAACGACCAGCAAGTACCTGCACTTGCTGGGATAGCCGCTGGGACAGGGGCGCACGTCACCGGTCGTTTGGGGATTCTGTGTTACGGTCCATTTCTGACCTATTCACCGCATTCTTCGGGAGAAAATCCCAGCTACGCGCAAGATTTCGCCACATGCCGCAGCAAATGCTGCCTATATGTAGGAAAAACCGGCGAATAGGTGCCCAAAAGAAAAACCCCAAGTCCGAAGACAAGGGGTTGGGTTTGGTCAGATACCGAAGTCTTGGAAGACCTCGAGAATATTTCGATATCGTCCCGTGGTATTGGGGGTCGATGCGACAACCTGCATCTGCATCCGCAGCAAGGCTGTCTCCACGATCTGCCCGTCGTCCATGTCTGGCAAGTAGCGACGCAGAACCTCCAGATTGCCTCTTACAGCATCAGAGATTCTTTCGTCAGAAATGACAAAGGTACCCATAACCGCGCTCCTTAGATTCATTCTTTCCTCCTTATTCTAAAATAATGTGAGCCGCTTTTACAGCCCTTTCGAGGCGGTAAAGCATGTTTCTGGTGCGCACATGCCCAATCGCCTCAACCTTTTCCGGGGAAATTTGCATCCTATCCCCTAAGTTGAACCGTGTCGGTCTGTTCAATCCGGTAAGAACCATGTCTTGACGATTTGTGACCAGAAACTCTTTTGGATTGTCCGACTCACCATCCTTGATCTCTACGACGTGCTGGCTTGAGCCATAGGCGACTTCCAGCATCCCCGTATCTTTATTACGCCAAAGCACCAAAAGCGGACGGTTTTTCCCGCCCTCGCCGTCGTAAGGCCAGAAGCCCCAGACTACATCACCTGCGTCAATTTCCATTGATAACTCCTCCATCCCATTCAATTCCATGGAGGAGTACCCGACAGAAAACCGCCCACAAAAAACCCCAGGGGGACTCCCTGGGGCGCATGGGCCGATCGGCCGGTTGGTTTCAGTAGGTGCCGATGCCGCCTCCAAACAGCAGGTCCTGCCGCGCGGCCCACACCTGTTCCAAGTCTCCAAGGTGAAACTCGGAGACGGCACAGGTGCTCACGGACTCCATCAGGCCGATCACGCTTTCCAGCATTTGCTGATCAATCGCCATCAAGTGTTCGAGGATATCCTTCTCATTCCGGTGCCGCTGCCACACCCGATCATTCTCGGGCACCGCAGCCGTTCGGATCTTGACCTCGAAGGCCTCGATCTGTTTCTGGATGGCCTGCATGGATTGAGCGGCCTTCACGGCCTCCGCATCCGGATACGGATGTTCCCGGGTCGGAGGCGGCAAATGCTCCGCGCGCCAGGCCTGCTCACGGACCTGCCACCGCCGGCGCAGGTCGGACAGAAGTTCCGAGATCTTGCCGCGAACCAGCAGATCGTCCGCGCGAAGCTGGTTCTCTTTGCGGTAGGCGTTGTATCCCCAGCCTTGATACAGGTTTTCCACCAGCCGCCGGATGGCTCCGGCGTCGCTGATGCTGTTAATGTGAAAGAAATCCGTGGAATGGGCACGGCAATCCCTGGCCATCGGGTGGCCATATTGGGATCGAAGTGACGCTCTACGCTGGCTGATGCTGCGGCAGGAAGCCGAATTTGATCAGTTTCTTGATCCAGCGAGAAGCATTGCGCTGCACACTCAGTGCCTCATAGTCCGTATCGGCATCCCGGTAGTACTTGCCGTGTGAGAGCATGAAGTAGATGATGCGCAGCATTTTGTGGGCCAGGGCGATGATGGAGCGCTTGTGCCCCCTACGGACGACCAGACTCTGGAACTTGGAGCGCAGGGCGCAGTGGGTACGACTGGCGGCGTGGGCGCATTCGCAGAGGATCCGACGGACATACGGGTTGCCCTTGCGGGTTCGCCCACTTTTCCGTTTTCCGGCAGACTCATTGTTCCCGGGACAAAGGCCGGTCCAGGAGGCCAGTCGATCGGCGCTCCCAAAGACGCTCATGTCGTCTCCGATTTCGACCAGCAGCAAGGCAGCACCCACGGTATCGATGCCCGGCAAGGTCTGCAGGAGTTCGAGAGCATTCTTTTGCGGCTTCAAGCCCTCCAGCAGTTGGACATCGAAGCGCGCGATTTGGGCCTCCAGAGACTCGATATGGCGGAGCGTCTCGTCCAGGACAAAGCGGTGACTGGCACTCAACTCGCCTTGCAGGGCATCCAGGATCTCCTCCTGGCTGGCTTTGAGCCGTCGGCTGGCCAGTCGGAGTACGGCCTCCGGGGGACTCCCCTGAATCAGGGCCTGGATCATGGCCCGGGCCGATTGCCCATGGATATCGCTGACCACCACCCCCAGTCGAATTCCGCCATCGGTCAGCACCTTGTGCAAGCGGTTTTTCTCCGACGAGAGCATGCCCACCAGATTTTGCCGCTGTCGGGCGATCAGCCGCAGCTCCCGCAGTTGTGCCGGGGGAACGAAGGAACCCCGCAGCAGTCCGGCTCGAGCCAGGGTGGCGAGCCACTCTGCATCCCCAACATCGGTCTTGCGACCGGGGACCTGTTTGACGTGCCTGGCGTTCACGACCTGTGCCTGGATCCCCACCTTTTCCAGGGCCGCATAGGGACTCTTCCAGTAGATCCCGGTGCTCTCCATGACCACCGTATCGGGCCGATGGGAGGCACACCACAGGGCCAATGCCTTCCGGTCCTTCTGAAAAGCACCAAATTGCCGGCGCTCAATCGTAACGTTTCCGTCAGGGTCCGTGAGAATGGCACAGGCGGTGACCTGGGCCTGATGAACATCCAGTCCGATAACCCGGTGAAAGAGGGATTGCAGTTCCATAACGACGTCTCTCCAATTACTATCAAAGGGAGAGATGGCGAATGCCAGCGCCGAAATCACCAGCCTGTGGCAAGCCTCAGGCGGCCCTTTTAATGTGCGCTCTCAAGGGAGGCAATCCGGGGTACGAGTCGGCCTGGCGGGTCACGTTAGAGTCGGGATGGAATCACCAAAAACTTGCTCGACCTCAATCCGCCATCTCCTCACCCCCCATTCTCTTTCATCCTCTGGGGTGGCGCGAGTCGCAATGTCCGTTAGGGATGTCCTTCAGCAAGGGATCGCTCATTGGCCGGCACCAGTTGGAATTTCGGCCATGCCAGAGGCATTCCAGGTGCCCAGGGCCCCACCCACGTTGAAGCTTTGGCCAACCGCTGCGTTCGGTGCGCTGACCAGCCCCTTCTCTGCCATCTTCAGCGCCAGGTAATAGCGCACCGCCTCGTGCGGAGTCAGGCCAATGGCCTGTAGAGAGATCAGCTCCCGCATACGTTCGTCGCGAGGCAGAACAAGCAACTTGAGGTCGTTCAAGGTAATGCCGTAGACGCCCAGGAATTCCGTCAGGTGTTTCTTGCACAGCTCGGTGATTTCGATGATCTTTTCATTGATCCGCTCCATCGGAGTGACCTGCAGAATCTGGTTGATGGACTGCTCGATGACGGGTCCCGCGTAGTCCGCCAGTTCATCCGTGCTGATGGAATCGCCCGCAAACGGCATGTGGGAGATCAGCTTGAGGGCGTCATCCACGCTGTCGATGTGGGTGTAATAGTCCACGAAGTACACCATTTCGGCCATTTCGGCGCTGGTGGCGACACCCTTGTTCTGGATTTTCAGCTTTGCCCGTTGGAGATAAATAATTTCCATCTGCCAAGGATTCGAGTCTGTTCCGCCGCCGAACATGCCCTGCACCAGCTTGCCCAGCAAAGGCTTGTCTGGCGTCTCGATAGGATACTGCCCGGTGTCGTACTTATTCAGCACCGCGCCACGCTGCTTCATGATGGCGAAATGGGTGCTTTCCACGGTCAGGAGGGATCCCGAAACAAACTTCGTCTCCGGAAATTTCCAGGCCACCGTCTTTAGTCCCATAACATCGCGGCCATGATCGTCTAACGTGGTAATAACGCTGCGTGTAATGCTGCTTTGGTTGGTGTTCCCCATGATACCCATGATGTTTCTTCCTCTCTTACGCAATGGATGGGCCAGTTCCGGATGTCGCCCTGCAACTATTTTGGCTTTTTGGTGTTGTACGTTTCGTGGGTACAGGCTTTTATCGGTTTTTTTTCGCCACCGGGAAGTTCCCGGAACAATATTCTGTAATCGTTATTCAGCGGAACGGAAATGATGGACCGATTGGATGTTAACCTTTTACCTCGAAATGCCGTGTATGGGCTTTTGCCGCTTGTTATGGCCTGGATGATCCGCCTCGCCTTGGCCATCATGGCGGGGCTTTGGATGCAGGACAGGTCCACCGGATCGGCGACAGGCGGGGCCGCGCTCTCTCTTTTCTCCCGAGCAATTTGCGCGCCCTCCATTTAGGCGTCCGTTATGCCAGACCAAAAGCTCAGTTGTCCGCCCTTCTTTCCCAGTCGCATATCTTCCAGCGCCTGGGCGATCTCCGCGCGTTCCTCCTCGTCCTTTGCCCAAATCATCGCCCTCTCCAGGTTGTCGATCGTTAGCGCGCCATTGTTTCTGAGCACCACTAGCCAATGTGGCGCTGCGTCTTTAGTCTGGCACCAATCCTTCGGTCTCCATGCCAAAACCTGGTCTGGAGATGGGCGAGGATAGGTTTGCGTGTTCTCACCCACCACGGCAATCCTCCTCAACAGGTTTCGGCCGGAACGGTATAACATTCGCCGTGGCTTGCACGGCTGTATCCATCCGTGCCGCCTGGAACGGTGCCGGAACCGCTGTTAACCCCAATTCATTGAGATAAGGTGCCCTGATTGCCCCGTTGAGCATAAGGTTGGCAGCGGTCACGAACCTGCCTGGAACATGCAAAAACAGACGGTGCTTGGCCCGCGTCAGAGCCACATAGCTGATACGCCGCTCTTCTTCGCGCTGCGCATAGATCCGTTGCTGGTCGTCTGGCGGAAGTGTGGTGATGTCGCGGTCATCATCAATCGGCCAAGGCATCAAGGGCTGCACGAATCCTGGGATATGGACCTCGTCGAATTCCAGGCCCTTGCAGGCATGGACGGTGGCCAACACCACCCTGTCCCCGTCTTCGTCTTTCTTTTGTGCATCGGTGACAAACATCCCGGCGATCAACAAAACAGGATGCTTGGCCTCTTCAGCGTCAGCCTCATGGATCACGTCCGTAATCATCTGATCAAAAAATCCCAGATTATCCTGCCGGCGTTTCAGCGAGGCGATCAGCGCGGATTTATCGTCGGCGTATTCCTTGGCATCCGCCTTTTCCAGATAGACCCGGATGCCAGAGTTTTCATATTCCCAGCAAGTTTTGCCCCATGTTTCCGGGTTGGACTGCAGCAGGTGCCGCAACGTCTTTTGCACTTTCAGGATAGATTGATGCGCTGTGCGAAAGCGATTGGACGCGCAAGCTTCTGCTGCCTGGACGAAACCAAATGTGGGGTTCTCCATCAGCGCCGCGTGCAGCAAATCCATATAGCGGTCACCAACTCCCGGCAAGAGTGGTGCCAGGTCACGGAGGGCTGCGCTATCCCTGGGGTTGGTAGCCAGGCGGGCATAGGCCCCGGCAAACTTCACCTCCAAATACTCGAAAAAGCTCAGGCCGCCATAGATCACAAACGGGATCCGGTAACGGACCAGAAGGGCGCTGATTTGTGGTCCAAAGCGACGGGAACGATAAAGCACGGCAAAGCTGCTCCACGGCGCGCCATCGGCGTGCGCCTGCAACAGTCGCCTGGTGATCCAGTACAACACGTCCATATCGGTTTCGTGCCGATAGGCGAAGATGCTTTCTTCTGTTTCCCGCTCTGAGAATGGCTCTTTCGGAATGCGATGGCGGTTGTGCGCCACATGCTGGGATGCCCGTTGAACGATTTCCCGGGTAGAACGGTAATTACGCTCCAGACGATAGATTTCTGGGCGGAAAATGTCGGCGAAGTACTGCAGCACGCTCGGGGATGAGCCACGAAACCCATAAATCGACTGATCATCATCTCCAACCAACATCAGGTTTGGTGTCGGCATCGCGCGGGCCAGCCTCTGGATACCCTGGTATTGGGCGGCATCCATGTCCTGGGCTTCGTCGATGATGATCTGGTCATAACGATGGGCCAGCTTCGCCATCGCTGGTGGATTCGCCCGAAGGAAGTCAAAAGGCAGGTTGATGAGATCGCCAAAATCAATGACGTGCGCCAAACGCTTCTCCGTTTCGTACCACACGGCGAATTGGTACAAATCACCGGCCATTGGATCCTTCTGCGCTTCGGTAAACTCCACGCGCCACCAAGCATTTATAAAATCTGTGGTCATTTGTGCGGCGCCTTGGGCTTGCGCGGTATAGCCTTCGGAGCGCAGGCGATCATAAGCACTCAGCCATTTCCGCCAGTCCATCTCTTTGAGCGCCAATTCGGCTTCTTTAGGGTCTTTGTATTGGCGTCGAATCGCTTCCATGGCGATATGGCTTTGGCCGCCTTCATCCAGTTGAGTCACGCGGTCGCCCTGGTGCTCCTGGATTTTCTGTGATGGTGCCGTGTTATCGGTGCCAGTATGCGCGATGTTGCCTTGCGCTTGAGGCTTGATCAACGGTGGCCTGATAACGCTTTCGTATTGTCGAAAAATGCGTCCACAAAACGCATGAAAGGTGCTGGCCTGGATCGTGGCGCCACCTTCTCCAAAAGCCATCATGGCCCGCTCTCGCATCTCCCGCGCGGCTTTTCTGGAAAAGGTAAGCAGCAGAATTCTGCTGGATGGGACCCCGGATTCCACCAACTCCAGCGTTCGACCGATGATCGAGGCAGTCTTTCCGGCCCCGGCTCCAGCCAATACTAGCGCTGGGCCCTCCTTGTGGCTCGCTACGCGATGCTGATTTTCGTCGAGAATGATCATCCGGATCCTGCAATGATTAGGCAGTATTTAATATACTATATTGTTTGGAGCATACAAAATCCAGCAAATCACCCAGGGATTTTCTGTGCCAACCAAAAAGCCCCGCCGCCCCAGGTCGCCACCCACAGAACAGCGCCTATCGCGCTCCATATTGCAAACGCCTGGAATCCCATTTCCGATGCTCCGGCCAGATAACCTTGCAATTGGCGCAACGGCACGATGAAGCGCCCGACCAGAACGACCGGCGCTCCGAAGCGGTGAAAAAAGCCGTGCGCTTTGTCCACCATGGGTGGCCGGATGCCCACATAGCCGCCATAACGCAGCAACGCCTTGTGTCCATAACGACCACCCAGGCCATAGGCCGCGTATCCGCCAAGGGTGGCGGCCAGCATCGCCAATGGCAACACCAGCCAGATCGGAAACAGGCCCTTGGCCGCAAGAAAACCGGCGGCGACCACCATCGCCTCCCCCGGCGCAAAGATTACCCCAGCGCTTTCGATGAACAGCAGCGCAAATAACGCCGGCAGCCCGTAGGACTTAAGAATGGGGCTGGCCGCATGGATCAGGCTGGCCAGCGTGCTCAGGAACCAGTGCAGCATGATTCCTCCTTTTCTAGAAACCATCCATCGCTTTCCAACTCGATACCGCCATTGTCCTGTTCACGGATCACTACCGTGTTCGTCCAGGCCCAGGAACGTTTATCCACTAGATCCAGCGTGTCTTCCAAGAATCGCGGCAAGGTCTGCCGCCGATACCGCTGCACAAAAAGGCGATAGGCCGGCCACGCCCTGTACTGGACGACCCACTCGGGGCCTGCGGCCATCAGCCGGTTCTGGTCCTCCAGGGTGAACTGGCCGCCCTGCAGCGTCTCCAGCATATCCTGCGCGGCGGCGTTACGAGAGAGCACCTTCCATCCACATTGCTCGATGAACAGTAGGTCCTCGATATCCGTTCCGCGTATCTCGGCCAACTGTTGACCCAGAGGCTTGCCGTAGGCATGGAACCCAATGCTACCCACCTGATGTGGCCCAGGCTCTTCGATGATTCCGTACCATGGGTACGCATATCTGGTGGGTGGCGGCATGGGCAACGGATCTTTGCCGTTGAGCAGCCGCCAGAACAGCGCGGATTTCTCACGGATCTGGTTGTAATAAAATAACCGGCAGGCTGCACTGTCGCCGCAGATGCCTTGCAGCACCCGGTCATACTCGGCCACCGCGTGATCCCACCGCGCCAGGAGTTCCGGCGGCAGTAGATCCTTACTTTGGAAGAATGTCGGCATTACGTTTCCTTAGTTATCGCGGTATCGGTAGCAACCGTGATGACGCTTCCCAAATAACGCTCATCACGGTTGTCGGCTGGAATGCTGTTCTGGTTTAACAGCCTCAGCACCAGCGCTCTTTTGTCTTGATCTTCCCGGCATCGGGTTGCTTCCGAACCCCTGCCAAAAGCGAGACGATCCAAGGCGGTTAGTTCTTCGCGCGTCAAATCCCGCGATTGTGCCTGGACCAAATGCACATAATTTGCCAAATCCGAGTAGCTCATTACGCGCTTCAGACTATGGAGTTGGCCAGAATTCTGCATAAGTGACTTCACTGTAACACATTGCTTTTCCGGTGATTTGTCACGAGAACTTTCTCGTATCCTCTTGATCTCTGCAAATAAGAATAGAGTTACCAATATGAATATCATAACTGTAACCGCCGTATTTCTCGCTTCGTGCGCCATCCATATGGCAAGCGTCAACAATAGACCATTCAGGATGAAAATCATAATCAATACGGTTTTTTTCTCAATGGCCGCCTCGTCATTCAATTCCTGTTGGGTGTATGGCTGATTCGGATCAAATTCCCTCATGGTAACCCTCCTTGATCAAAGAAATAACGGTTTATACCGGCTGCTTTACTTCCCAAATGGCGGCGGCGCACCGCACAATGGCCCGCCGCGTTGCTGCCGCTGGATCGCTCCCGTACACCTCCACTATTTCAGTGGGGTTTTTGTCGCGCATCACATCCATGCTTTGGTACCGTTTCGCGACAACGGAGTGCTTGTCCAACGCGTAGACCGGATACGGCATGACGGATATCCCGAGTTTCACCATCAGGAAAAAGGCATCCTGATCCGTGGTGAGTGGATCCCAGCAGGTGTGCATCGTCGGGGACACGATCCACAACCCGTCGTGTGTGATCTCCGGGTCATGGCTCCACAGCATACCAGAGGCACGGGCAGCGGCTTCCAACAAATCACGCTTGGACATGGTCGAAATTACCTCGGTTTTTCGTTGTTTGGTTTTGCCCAAACTGGCGATGGATGATTTTTCCAACTTCATCGGACAGCGGAGATTGACAATGGTCGAGCAAGACAACGGGGCAAAGACCTGCATCCCAAAGACTGAATGCGCAGGCCAGAACGCAAGCATCCGTTTCCAAGCCACAAATATGCCATTCCGTACATCCAATATCTTTCAATATTTCCAGGTGTTCTGCTGTAAGCCCATAGCCGGTTTTCTCCAGCGTGGTTGCACTCGGAAGGTCCAGACAGAGTGCGCCGCCATCGCCATTCCATCCAAGGACTAATCGAAACAAGCTTCCAACCTGGTTAGAGAATCGCGTCATGGCTATTACTGGATAATTCAGTGATAATTCGCGAATACGATCAACGAGGAGGGGCGAGGGAGCAAAGCCCTCTTGCAGATCGACGATCAGTAACCCCTTCTTTGCCATTAGGGAAATCTCTCATTCAGCAATTCGCATTTGGGCAGGATCAGGCCCCGCCTCTTTCGTCGTCGATCTGCAGCTAACTTGGACCGTGTTTTGCGTGGAGATCCGCTATTCATCATCACCCTCGACTCTTGATGTTGATGTGGTCTTTGCTTTTGTGGGCAGCCTGCAAAGCAATCCCTGGCGTTTTGAAAATGGTGTCCACCAGACCAGCTTTTCGGGATGTGCCTGGAAAAACTTGCCTACTTTCATCGGAACAGCATCAAAAACCCTCTCCCCAACGAAGGCACACATCGGAATAAGCGCGATGAACAGTACCCAGGTGACAGGATGCCAGCGGCAAAAAACGGCAGACCAACCGTCGCCATCCTCGTGTATGCGCACCACGCCCAACCACCACAGAATAACGCCTCGCATAGGGATCGCATCCATCGGCATGCGTTCATAATTAACGCGAAAATTCTGACGCAGCACGGGAAACCCATGCGCATGGAATACTGGTTGGGAGCGTCGGCGTTGTTTCACTTTTCATCACCCTTGTATGGGACTACATTCCCCAAGTCGTGCTGAACTCCACCACTGTCCCGAAATTCCTTCCATAATATCAGGTGACCTGAGCAGTAGTGGATGTTCGGCGCCACTTCATAAGCATGGCTCGCACACAACGGCAAATCACAGGTTCTGCCTTCGCCAACCGGATAGTCGCAGAGATAACCACTCACCGCCGCGCATTCCCCGGCGGCGCAATGTGGCCCAAGGTCGCCGCACAGGAACATGGTTCCGCCATCTTTTCTTCGCTCAATGTAGCAAGGCATGACCGTTAACCCCGACAGTTATCGCAGTACCCATCGATCTCCCCATCATCATCAAGCAGGTCGCATCGTGCAGACGCAGACAAGAGGTCGGCAGTGGCATCGACGACAGGGGTGCGCTCTTTGCTGGGGTGCGCCGCCCGGTTGGCGCATCCCTTTCCCTGCGAAGACAGCGCGTTGAAAAGGTCATCGGAAAAGTTGGATCTGTTTTTCATTTCAACCTTCCGCGACATAGACTTCTCTGTTCCCGTCGCCTTGCATTGGTCCAACCACACCAACCCGCTCCATCTCTTCGAGCATGCGGGCGGCACGGTTATAGCCCACATTGAGTTGCCGCTGCATGTAATGGATGCTTGCTTTGCGACTGCTGGTAACGAGGGCTACCGCCTGTTGATATACCCCGTGAATCGGTTGTGCCAGATGCCTACGGACCCGGTTGGCACGGACTGGGAGCAGCCGGCGGCAGCGAGAATGGCTACAGGTAAAAGTAACAGTTTGATTTTTTTCATGGTTCCACCTTTGATGTGTCGATTACTCATTTTCCGGATAATCCGCGCTCAGCGCGTCGAGTTGCAAACGACACGCATCCAGGTACTCCTGGCTTTCCTGAAGCTGTTTTTGATGCCGGTTCAGCACTTCCTGAGCATTCTTCACGCCACGCTCGGCGCTTATTTTTGCCCAAGAAATTACCTCTGCCTTATCCAACGAAAAGGTGTTTTTGTACATGAGACAACCATCATGCGTCACATTCGGCCACCCAAATACTTCACATTGTTTTTCCAGAATTTTGGCACCTTCCCAGGTGTACACCGTGATGCTATTGGCGAAAATGTCCGGTGCCTGCACCAGCCGCTTCAACACATCCAGATCGGCATCCATTTCCCGCATAATCCTTTCCAGGTGCTCATTTCTACGCTCATCATAGCGTTTTAGTATGCGGCCATCCAGGCTAATCTCTATCAGATTGTAAACATACGGAGAGCCAATACAGATAGCATCCGTCACCACCTGAACAATATGCGTGATCCGGTAATGATCTTTTACGTTTTTCCATCCCATCGTTCACCCCCTGGCTATCTCATCCCATTATTAATCAACCGATACAGCTTTCTTGCTGTGTTTTTTTCGCCTCTCCAGCAGTTCCGCCATCATGGAGACCGCCTCTCGCGGATCCTCCACGATAGCCAGGCAGACGCCGTGCAGCATGACGTTATGCGAAAGCCCGAACTGCTCGATCCAGCCGCCGTCCTCAGCTAATACACGTCCTTCGGCGTCCGTTCCTGATCGGATGAGGGGATTATCGCCGTTGGTGTAGCCGATGACCGGAATGCCCAGGGTGTGAGCTACGGCGCATTCGACGACCGTGCCACTGTCCGGCTCTGACCCACGGAATGAAGACAGGTTAGCGATGACCCCATCGGCGCTTCGCACCGCATTCAGGCAAGCCTGGAACACCTTGTTGGCCGCCTCCGCATTGGACGATTCAGTGACCCCAGGCCCCGTCAGCACGGTGGCCGGCACCGGCAGAATCGCCTCCAGGCCATGCTCGGCACATAGTGTCTGGGCCTGGGAGGCAAAGGTTGGCCAGTTGGCGTAAAACAGATTGGGGCCGGCGATGTAGATACGCTTCTTTCCGCTCATAATGCCGGCACTCCGCTATCTTTTGCACGGGGCCAGTTTTTACGTCCTGTTCGCAACTCCACATCCCCGCCACAGTGCTTGCACAGATGCGCTTCTTGCGCACAATCCATACACAGCGCGTCGGTATTAGTGCTTCCATACATTTGCACTGCCCCGCAACACATGCAGGGCTCCTGCGTTATGGCCGCCCCGCCTAACGCACTGCTGTAAAAACAGGGGATACACAAGGACGCGGCAAGTCGTTCTGTTTTTTGCGGATCTTCCTGAAATTTTTCCGCCAGCTTTAAGGTGGCATTCAAACGACTCTGGGAGAGCTTTGTCGATGCGACCATATTTGCCACATCCATCTTTCGTCGCCTTTTTTCCATGGTGAATCTCCTTATGTTGGTCAAACCGCCCGGCGCGCGCCCATCGACTTCGTCATGATCTGGTCAACGGCCCATTGCGGAAACAGCAGGACGTTCCCGTCCCTCTGCAGGCTGTCCTGGGCCACCAGGTTGCCGAAACGCTGGATCAGGCAATGCATGTGCCCATACGTTCCGCTGGTACCGCCATCCAGGATATGCTGGCCGTCATCGCGCACCGAAACGCGGCGGTTCGTGGCGACGAAATGCTCGGAGCATTCGTTTCCGCAGACTTCGCATGATCCGTAGTGGTCGGATCCGCGTTTGGTGCTGCGCACGGTATGGACAGTAAGTTCGGTGGGCTTGCTCATGATAATTATTCTCCAAAAAAGAGGTCGCCAAGATGGCTGAGTAAATCCTTTTTCCGCGCTCGACGCGGGCGATGCTGGCAAGTCTGCACTTGCCCCGTTTTAAGCACTGCCATACAGATATCCAGGGCAAGCACTATTTTGCGCCTTTTGGCAGCCTCCTCCGCCTCCCTCCTTGCCGCCTCTTTTCTCGCCGCTTCTCGTTCATGGATTCGGCGCAGAAATGGTGGTTGATATTTGCTGTTGTTCATCAATCGCACCCCTTGTGAAATTCATTCGGGTAAAACCGCGACCCACCGCAGATATCTCCAGAGAGATAACAGGCAAACTCCTTGCATTCGTCATCCATGCCAATGAACGCCAGAAACGGACAGTTGCGCCCATCGGCAAACTGGCAGGTCTCCCCATCCGGCACCATGTGCTTCACTCGCTCCATACGAACCGGCGTGAACCCTTTCTCAAAACTGACTGTCACTTTTCCATGGCTGCAGCTTTCATAGGTCTCCTGGTGCGGGCCATCGTGGCCCATGGGCAACTGACAGCGCATGGTGGCCTCGTTGTCGCCATGGTCATCACCGATGGACATGATACGGTTGCATTGCCTGATATTGGTGGTCACTTCTCCGCCTCCGCGATGTTGCGCACAAGGCACCCCAACGCTCTACCAGCGCCGACCATGCCGGCGTATGGCTGCACGTCAAAGAGGTACATGGTCAAACAATCCAAATCGGCCGTAGTTGGCTTTTTTGCTGAAATTTGCTGAAACTGAAGCATGTTAAAGCCGTCATTGTTAGATATGGCTTCTGCTATAGCATTGTCAATCAACCATTGTATTGCATAATGCAACCCTTTTTGTTTCTGATATGGCGTTGTAACTCGGCCAGAAACCATGACGAAGCGATCATTCGGCAATAGCGGTTTCCTATCCATAGGAATGCCGTTACGATCTACGGATCGTCGCTCGCGTGTATTTATTGATTTGCTGGCCGTTTTGTATCCAGCGGCATGCAGCCGATCGTTGATAGCGGTGTTTTCAAGGCTCATGACTGTTCCTCTCTTGTGTTTGTTTAGTTTTCTTCCTTGAGCTTCTTGGCACAAGTGACGATAGTCCGTTTATCTCCTGGAACCGCGCCGAGGGCCAATGCCATGTTCCTTTTGCTCACCGTTATATCGTAATGCCAATATTGGCCGTGATCTTGAAACCAGGAACGGCGAAGCCCAAGTTTCTGAGCGAACTCATGCAATTCGGGCAACGTATCGGCGACCATGTGGCACCACAGCTTTCCGCGCCACTGTATCTGTTCGTTGTCTACATATACCGTCATGGTTGAATTTTCCCTAACTAATAGGCAGTTTATCGCGCACCCCATATGGTCACTTTTCCGCCTCCGCGATAATCTCCTGCATAAGCCGATAGGTTTCCTCAGCCATCCCAACACCTTCCCGCCACGTCGGCGCCTCACGGTCCATGGTGGCGCACAGACACTCCCAATTCTCCACCAGGCCCGCCCATACCGGCCCAGCCATGGTTCCCATCACCTGGACAAACTTTTCATTTACGCTGGGCACTTGCTCCAGCAGTTTGCGGCAACGGCCCAAATCCGACGGATCCAATGGGTAGGCAGTGTCTTCCGGTCGTTTCCCATCCGGGAACATCAGGTCCGCCCTAACCTTCCAGAAGATCGCCTGTGAGGACCGCCCCTGTTCCCCCACGGCCAGCCACTCAATTTCTGCATCGCGCAGCTTTCCAGCGACGGGATTGCTTTTGACCCGATCCATGGCAAGTTGCCGATATTCAGGTTTGGCCCTCTGCAAATCCTCTGGATTCCCCCAGGCAAAGTTAGCGCCTGCCATGCGAGCCAGATCCGTATCCATGACCTTGCCTTTCGCGTCCTTACCCGTGATGCGCACCAACATCTGGATGGACATGGCTCCAAACACGAACGTGCATCCGTTTTCTTCCTTGACGGTGAATTCAGTCATTTCGCTGCTCCGTCGCCAATGATCAACATGGCTTTCTTGATGCCCCGTTTGGCATTACCTTTACCCAGCTTCAAAATCAACGTGTGCAGTTCGGCAAATTCTTTGGGCGCGCTGTTTCCCAGGGCGCCAGAGGGATACCCCGCGCTGGGTGAGACATTCACGTCGGCACGTCCCGATTCGACCTCACCGAACGCATTGATGGACTGGTCGCGCACGCCGACGGGTGTGCGCAGATCTTCCAGCGCCACCATCGCCGCCTGCGCAAACGGCTTGAGCGGATCGTCTTCGTTCCAATCCTTCACGTCGGCCGGGCGCATGTAATAGGCTGGCCATCGCTCGATCTGAGCATAATCATCGTGTAGTTTTTTGCGGAACTGGACAAGACGATCAGTCAGCTCGTAAGGACGGGACCCCTTTTCGCCATATTGGTAGTAGAAATTGACGGCCTGACGCCAGTTATCTGCATAAGAAACGTCAGGAAATGCCGCACGAAATTCCGTGTTGAAGATGTTGACCCACTCAGGCATCCAGTTAGGAAGCCCCTGTTTCTCAGCATAATCCAAAGACCGACCTTCCCAGGCCATGCGATCACGCTCCGCATAGGCTTCAATAGCCATATACGCCCCGCGCTCCACCATGAATTGCACACTGATAACCGATATGTTCCCGACATACGGCGTAATTCTCAACACCATGTCCGGATGCGGTGTCGTGAGGCGGTAAGAAACAAGCTCTTTGTAATCATCCCAGCCTCGGTTTGGGTAACCAAAACGGCGGAAGCAATAAGCAAACAACTTTCCATACTCTATCTCATCCCCACAAACACTGGTGATGATGGGGTCGGATAAGGCCACCGCAGGCTTCTCAGAGTCAATATAAGTCCGGAATTTGAGACCAATCCAGTTGCCCGCCATCTCCGCCTGCTTCATGTGAAATTTACGTTTTGCCATGATTAACTTCCTCCTGCTTATATTCGAGCGCCCATTCAGTGGCCAGCTAGGTTTGCATCTCTTTTTTTGCGTCTGATTCTGCTTCATGAAAGGCCACATCCCGAGCTTCCCGGTAAGAGCGCATCACATCTATGTAAGTCATATCGGCGGGAATAGAGTTGTTCGGAAACTCATAGACCACCACCCATCGGCGCCTTGATTGCTGAAGAATCCAATAATCGCCAATTTTGTACCGGCCTCGATGTATGCGCTTCACGCTTAATCTGGTGGCCATATCAATACGGAAGATCCGCACCAATTCGAGATTCTGCCTCACGAATTACATCCTGTATGATGACAATGGCTTCTTCTTCTACGCCACCTGATTCCTGGTAGATCCAGCCACGAAAACAGGTATTCTCCGCCAATGCAGTCTGTACTTCTTGCCAGTCCTGCGCCTGCGACTCCATCAACTGATGTACCGCAAATCGCACAACCTTTTCTCGGTCGATGTCGTATCGTTCGCTGCCCATTGTTTTGTCACTCATGTTCTGGTGCCTCCTTGTCTAATGTTTGTTTCTCTCGCATGGTTTCGTATTTAACAGCCATTCCACCAGCAAGAAACCAGGCGAAGGTAAAACCAAAAAGCACAATCCCTGTAACAAACAGGGAGGTAAAAATTGAATAGTGATCGACTAGCCGTAAAATCAAAAACAAAACTATGGCGATCAAGTAGACACCTGTTAACATTGCCAATCTTACTGTGCGCACGTTCATTGTTTTGCTCGCTCCTTAGGCACGGAAATATCGTAACAAAGGAATCCTCGTTCTTTAGGGCGAGGAGGATGTCAAGGGAGTCTTTGCGTCCAGGAACTGCAGATGCGCGTTGATCCGCCAGAAGATGGCCAGGGAAGACCGGCCCTGCTCGCCAATGGCCAGCCATTGAATGGATGCTTCGTCCAGTTCAGACGACCTTGGCTCGTTTCTTACGCGATCGATGGCGACCCCCCCGGTACTGATCCTTCGCCCGCCGAATGTCCGCAGGCTTTCCCCAGGCGAAATTCGCTCCGGCCATCCGAGCCAAATTTGGATCCAGGACAGTGCCTTTGGGGTTGCCGCGAGTCAGCCTGTCAAGCGCGCTGATCGGCAAAGCTCCAAAGACAAACGTGCAGCCGTTTTCTTCCTTGATGGTGTATTCGGTCATTTCGCGTCTCCATCCAGATCAACAACCTCGCCCCGATTATTCAGCAGCCAGCCGCGATCTTCTCCGTGGCACCAGATGACCAGCCCGTAACGCGCATTCTGTGGCGCGTTAAATGCCCCGCCATCCAGGAACACATGGCTTTGCACACGCAATGGCGTGTTCTGGCCAGGGCCAAACGTAGGCGGCACGATGGTGTGCCCCACATAGGTGGTAGACAGCGCGCCATTTCGCTTTTCCGGCATCTCCGAACCACGCTGAGAGCGCCCCAGAAAGTCGTGAATCAAACTCCGGCCCCACAAAACATGATCCCGCCAGTCGCCGTTGTCCCCGAAGCCGGGGATGAAGTGGTCCAGATCCCAGGCCAGAGCGCCCTCCTCGTCCAGGTTGCCGTTGGAAAATCCACGGCCATCCGGCATACGCAACTCGGCATGCGCGACATGAAACCGGTCGTTGGCGCCGACATCCTGGCCAATCACCCGCACCAGCGGCATGGCCTGCAGCAACGGCAGGAACTCGTTGGCCCACGATCCCAGGCTGCCAGCCCATTGCAAACCGCCGTTGAGCGCAAATCCGCCCCCGTACACGTCGGCCCGCAGATCCTGATCGTCCTTCAGTATCCACGCCATCAGCATGGCGTCGTGGTTTCCCAGAACCGGGTAAAACCACGGCTCCAGGAGCAGATCGAGGCACGCCATGGAATCAGGCCCGCGATCCACCAGGTCGCCGACGGAAAACAGACGGTCCCTGGCGGTGTCGAATCCAGCATGACCCAGCAGCGCGTCCAGCATGGACCGGCAACCATGGAGGTCGCCCACGATGAAATCTCGGCCCTGGGCGTTGACAGCGTGATGGATGACGGTTGGCTGGCTGGTGAGAAACATGGAATCTCCACTTTCGTATCTGCCATTTATTTTAATATACTATTTTATAAGGCGCAAGCTTTGAGACAGAAAAGCCGCCCGAAGGCGGCGGTTTCCGGATCGGATTGCTGATCACAGCGCCCGGATTGCGGCGATCCGCTTTTCCATGTTGGGATGCGTTGCAAACAAGCCCCCCATGGGGCCGTGGATGTAGGCCGTGGCCAGCGCATCCTTGCGCGGGTTCACCTCTACCGGCGCGCTTTCCAGGCGCCGCAAGGCATTGATCATCGACTCCTTGCCCCACAGCCGGGCAGAGAACGCATCCGCGCCATATTCCCGATGCCGCGAGTATGCGGTGATCGGAATGAGCGCCAGGAACGACAGGCCAATCTCGAAAGCAATGGTGATCACGAGCTGTGTCAGGACGTTGTTGCCCAGGTACCGGCCGGCAAGATTGCCCATCCAGATCACGTAGCTGTTCATGAGACCCATGAGCAAGGTGGTGCTGAGCATGTCGCCGTTGGCAATATGGCCCATCTCATGGCCCAATACCGACCGCAGCGTGCCAGCATCCAGGAGATTGAGCAGTCCCGTACTGACCGCGATCATGGCGCTGTGCCGGGTGGCGCCCGTAGCGAAAGCATTGGGCCGATCATCGGCGTAAATCCAGATCTCAGGCATGGGCAACTGGGCTTTTTGCGCCGTCTCGGCGGCAAGCTGCCAAACCTGGCCATTCACACCAGTATCGCCCTGGTGAACCTGGACCATGTGGAACATGCGCTTGACCAGCCACTTCGACAGAAACAGGGACAAAAACGCTCCGCCAAACCCAAAGAGCAACGCGAAGCCGACCAGGTGCATTCGCACATGGAAAATCGCCAGCGCAGCGGACAAGGTCACGACGAACAACAGATTGACCGCGAACATCAGTGCAAGTGCTTTCAAGGAACGCATAATGGACCTCCTTATGGCCTGATACTGGAAGTATTAACCTCTTTCGTGGTGTTCGCAAATGGACCTGGTGATGAAGGCGCATGAGCTTTTCCTGCGGATGGCTTTGCCGGTTCGGTGCCAGCCACCTGTTTGTCGGCATGGATGCGCGCCGCTATCGCGGCATCGCCGGCACGAATCTGGGCCACAACCGCTTGATATCGCGCCACCGCTTGTGCAACCGGACGAGTCACCGTGGCAGGCTCAAGATGCATCATCTTCCGGTTCCAGTGCCGATGCTTTCCGTGTAGCCGCCCATCCCAGAATCGCACCGGCACCGAATGTGGCGATGCTCCAGCCAACGGTCCGCAACGCCGTCCTACCGCTATCTTCTGCGCGCAGACTTGATGTGTCGCGGCCATGCAGGCGGCGGCCATGCTGGTCAGATTCTGGAGTTTTGGCCATTGTACGCCACCCAATCATATAAGGGATGCTCATGCCGCACTCTCCTTTAATGCTTCCCCTTGCAGGGTGCAAACCCCTTGCAGGGTGCAAACCCCTTGCAGGGTGCAAACCCGCACATATTCCCGCAGCCATTCCTGGTTACTCCATGCGCCGTTGCGCACCATGCAGGCCATCAATTTCTCGACAGCGCTCCCCGGGACCGCATCCGCCCATTCGTGAAAATCCGGGTCATCATCATAAGCATCGACCAGCGCACCCATGGCGAGCGCATAACCAGCAGGCAGGTGCCCGGCATCGACATGCCGAAAAATACGAGTAGCAACATGCTGAATGTTCGCCATCAGCCGGCTCTTTTCGCACCGCGATGCGCCAAGTTTCCGCCATTCAGCGTACCCGGGGCCGGAGCCGACATGGCCGCCTGCAACAGCGCCCTCGCCTTTTCCTTGCCAGCGGCACCCTCACGCATCAGCCGCGCGATCTCGACCGCGAGTTGGCTGGTTTTTTCCGTGTTGCATCCACCAAATCCCATGCCACCATCACCTCTCTCTAACGGACATTGCGACTCGCGCCACCCCAGAGGATGAAAGAGAATGGGGGGTGAGGAGATGGCGGATTGAGGTCGAGCAAGTTTTTGGTGATTCCATCCCGACTCTAACGTGACCCGCCAGGCCGACTCGTACCCCGGATTGCCTCCCTTGAGAGCGCACATTAAAAGGGCCGCCTGAGGCTTGCCACAGGCTGGTGATTTCGGCGCTGGCATTCGCCATCTCTCCCTTTGATAGTAATTGGAGAGACGTCGTTATGGAACTGCAATCCCTCTTTCACCGGGTTATCGGACTGGATGTTCATCAGGCCCAGGTCACCGCCTGTGCCATTCTCACGGACCCTGACGGAAACGTTACGATTGAGCGCCGGCAATTTGGTGCTTTTCAGAAGGACCGGAAGGCATTGGCCCTGTGGTGTGCCTCCCATCGGCCCGATACGGTGGTCATGGAGAGCACCGGGATCTACTGGAAGAGTCCCTATGCGGCCCTGGAAAAGGTGGGGATCCAGGCACAGGTCGTGAACGCCAGGCACGTCAAACAGGTCCCCGGTCGCAAGACCGATGTTGGGGATGCAGAGTGGCTCGCCACCCTGGCTCGAGCCGGACTGCTGCGGGGTTCCTTCGTTCCCCCGGCACAACTGCGGGAGCTGCGGCTGATCGCCCGACAGCGGCAAAATCTGGTGGGCATGCTCTCGTCGGAGAAAAACCGCTTGCACAAGGTGCTGACCGATGGCGGAATTCGACTGGGGGTGGTGGTCAGCGATATCCATGGGCAATCGGCCCGGGCCATGATCCAGGCCCTGATTCAGGGGAGTCCCCCGGAGGCCGTACTCCGACTGGCCAGCCGACGGCTCAAAGCCAGCCAGGAGGAGATCCTGGATGCCCTGCAAGGCGAGTTGAGTGCCAGTCACCGCTTTGTCCTGGACGAGACGCTCCGCCATATCGAGTCTCTGGAGGCCCAAATCGCGCGCTTCGATGTCCAACTGCTGGAGGGCTTGAAGCCGCAAAAGAATGCTCTCGAACTCCTGCAGACCTTGCCGGGCATCGATACCGTGGGTGCTGCCTTGCTGCTGGTCGAAATCGGAGACGACATGAGCGTCTTTGGGAGCGCCGATCGACTGGCCTCCTGGACCGGCCTTTGTCCCGGGAACAATGAGTCTGCCGGAAAACGGAAAAGTGGGCGAACCCGCAAGGGCAACCCGTATGTCCGTCGGATCCTCTGCGAATGCGCCCACGCCGCCAGTCGTACCCACTGCGCCCTGCGCTCCAAGTTCCAGAGTCTGGTCGTCCGTAGGGGGCACAAGCGCTCCATCATCGCCCTGGCCCACAAAATGCTGCGCATCATCTACTTCATGCTCTCACACGGCAAGTACTACCGGGATGCCGATACGGACTATGAGGCACTGAGTGTGCAGCGCAATGCTTCTCGCTGGATCAAGAAACTGATCAAATTCGGCTTCCTGCCGCAGCATCAGCCAGCGTAGAGCGTCACTTCGATCCCAATATGGCCACCCGATGGCCAGGGATTGCCGTGCCCATTCCACGGATTTCTTTCACATTAAAAAGCCATCACCAAGGGAAAATCCCCGCCACGAAACAGCCGAAGCCCAACGCCGCCAGCCATGGACCGTGGGCTTGTATCCAGTAATTCAGGCCACCGCCGGTCACCTTGCGCATCTGTGCCACACGAGCTTCCTGGCTGCCCTGTATCCGGGTCTTCAGGCGTGCCCAGGCCTCCCGGTAGGCGTCTGGAATCTCTCTGGTGCCGCCCAGGTTTCGCAACAAGGCAGGGAGGCTCTTCAGGTGAATCACGCCTTCCGGGGCCCCTCTGGGAAACTGCGCGTCGCCAGCCAGCACTACTGCGTCGAAGACCTCTTGAGGGCGAATGCCGCTGTTCTCGATGACGGCCTTTCGGTGCCCATAATTCTGGTCCTGGGGGTTGTGCAACGGGCGCTGGGTGCCCCCCAGATATTGCAGCCATGGCTTGCGGCGGCCCTGATCGTAAAGCTGGCCGCTGAAGTTCTTGGTCTCCAGCACCAGCAAACCGGACCGGGTGAGCACCACATGGTCGATCTGGGTAAGCCCGCGCTGACCGTTGAGGATGATGTCGTTCAAGGCCGGCGCACGGAGCGCAAACAACATCATGCGCACCCGCAGCTCGCCCGCCTTCCCCCGTGCATGAATCCGCCATGCGCGCCCGCCGATCAGAATCAGAATGGCTCCCGCGATGCTCAATGGAAAAATCAAAGGATATCCTTTACCAGCATGAACAGACTGAGTAGCTCGGCCACCAGACCAATACCAATGATGAACAGCACATGGAACAGATCGCCGAACAGACGACTCACGTCGATGCGTAGCGTGATGATCTGCCAGAAATCGTCCATCGCGGAGAAGAACAGCATCAGCACAACCACAACCGGAATACCTAACGATAACAAGAGCCAGAACATGGTTACCCCCTAGAATGTGTGTGGCCGCTTTTTCTGGCCAAAAGCGCGATGCCCACAATCAACCAGCCCAGCAGGTTCATCACCAGAACCAGACAGACAGCCAGACCAAACATGATGATGGCGCTCACCGAGGCGATGTACGCTCCCTTTTTCAGCGCCAGATCCCAAGACATATGCTTTGGAGCCAACCAAAGAATATGGTCCGGCGCATGCCCTAAAAAGTGGTAGCGATAGAGGGACAGGGTGAAAAACAGCACCCAGACCAGCAGTGACGAAAGCACCGCAGTGACGAGGCCCTTCCTGATCATTTCGATCAGCGCCGCGATCAGCCTGGTGATCACGCGCGCTCCTCGCTGGACCGCTGCAGCATGAAATGGGATTTGCCCAAAGGATGGAAAAGCCACCACCACATCGCCAGCCACCCCGACCAAAGGCTGATTGCGGCATCCATGGGCAACCCCAAGGACTGGCCTTTCGATAATGCAGCGACGATCCAGAACAATGGGAGGCTGATCAGGGCATAGCGCCAGTTGAACGCCCACCAGCAGATCCACATCCGCCGCCACCGTGATGGCACCACCTGCCCTTTTCGCTCCAGCCACATCGTAATAGTGGCGCGCTTCGCGTGAAGCGGCTTGTACAGGGACTGCGAGTGCCAGATCAGGATGGAGTACACCGAAATCGCCAGCATCAGCATCAGGGCTTCCCAATACAGCATATGGAGATCCCCAGCCTGGCTCAGACCTCTTCCATGCGTGGCCGCATAAAAGCTGAAAGACAAACCCGTGCCGGTCAGCGCCATAAAAAACCACAGGCGCCAGACGTATCTCCAGAAGATCATCAGACTGACCCAGGCGTTTTCAAACAGGATGGGGCGCATCGCTCGACCTCAAAATATATGGATTTAATATACTATAGAACAAAAGCCCATTACGGGAAAGGCTTGCCGGCCACCGAGCTTTGCTGATTTCTGAGCGCCAAGCCTTTTGCCGTGATCCTATATCCGGTTCCGTCCGGTCGCAAATATCCGCGCCCAACCAGGTTTTTGAGCAAGGATGTGCCTAGCCAGGATTTTTTCTTGTCCAGTTGCGCCACCACTTGCGAAATCCCCTTTTTGGTGCGCTTGCCGTTGCTCAATCCATAGAAAACTATTCCATGGACCCGATGGACCGAAGTCCCGCTGGCCGAACGATGTTGCCAGCTACGTGCCGGAATCCCACCGACAAGTTCGAAGGGCGGCCTAAGCCACCGCCACAACCGGGGCGTTTGATATCTTCCTTGCGTCCGATACCGCGTGCCCGGGAGGGTCGAGTTTTCTCGCCTCGCGCTGCGCTGCAAGCGCCGCTTTGAGTTTGCGGTTCACCTGGCTGAGGTACGACCATACATGCCTGGGCCGCTTCCGCACGGGTGCGACCAGGGTGACATGACCATTCCTACCGTCCGGTGCCTTGAAGACGTTCTCTCCATGCACCACACGATGCGCCGGGACTTCCCGCAAACGCAATTCTCTACGACCGATCGCTACTGCCGCCCCTTCGTGGACCGTCAATCCGTAGCGATCCGCCCAATGCAAACGGCCCAATACCGATGTATAGGCCGGGTTCACCATTTTGACCGCCACCCCATCCTTAGCGGCACGAACGCTGATGGCAGTGTGAATCTTTCTGTAAGACAGACTGGACAACATCCGCGCATACCGCGCGCCGTCCACTTCGGTGATCTGCCCTTTCTTTTTGGAAAAGTCCAGTCTTTCCAGAACCAGCGACTTGCCGGCCTGCTTCGCGCGATTCGACAGTGTAATGGCGGCACCTTCAATAATGGCTGCCGCATGCTCCGTCGTCTTTCCGTAAGTGACACAGGGAATGCTTCCCGTTGCCACCGGATTGCCGAACCGGTCCAGTTCCGCCCAGGCCAGATGGTCCGCGTTCAGGTCTACGGCCAGCACACCCACTTTTGCATGGGTCGTCACGGCTACTTGTGGTTCATCAAAACTCACCAGCACCCGCCAACCCTTCCTGTCCTGCTGGAAGCGCCAGGATAACGCACTAAGATGGTCTGGATAGACAATGCGCGAATAGGACTTGCCATCCTTTGAGGTAAAGGTCTTTTTGGGCAACGTTTTCTTGGATAACTCCGCATGCGCCAAGAGGGCCGAGCGCAATTTTTCTTCCTGATAGGGAAAGCGCAGCGGTCCAATAGTAACACGCTCACCATTTTCTCCAGGTAAGCGCAAATCCAGTAGAAACGTGCCATCTGCCTGAATGCGGGCAACACAACCCTGACAGCCGCCTGTCTCGTCTCTCGAACCCAATACAAAGAACTGGCTGACTCGCGCGGCTTTCCAGTCGGACAACCATTCCGCATGGTCCTTGTAACCGTTTTCTTCCAGATGATATTGCCTGTGGAACAGTGACCTTCCGCCAAAGCATATCCCGGAAGCAAACGGGCGATGCATCTCTTGGATCACTTTGGATTGCCGTTCCAGCAGGTTGCCCATCTTCCGTTTCTTCTGGTGCAAACGATTTTCGAGACGCTGAATTTTTTCTGGAGATTCACCAGCTTTCCGAGCTTTGGCAATCTGCTTTTCGATTTTCGGCAGGAGTTTTTGCGTTGCCGCAATCTTGCCGCTCAGAGTGTTTTCCTGGTTTTTGAGGTTCTCCACCCGATTCGATGCCAAACCTTCGACGTACTGGCGCACGGCGTTGAATTGTCGGGCGGTGATGTCGAATCGACGGAGATAGGCGTTTTTGAATGAAGGCCCCGTGCGCTGCTCTTTGGCCATATCCGCAGCCAGATGATGCGCAACCTGGTTGAACCGCTCCGCATAGGCGGATAACGCCGAATCCTGTTCTGGTGAGATGCGTGCGATGCGGGTATGTAACGTGATCATTCCACCCCCGTGACGAGGTCCATGCCATCCGCCGCCATGACCGCTATCGCCTTTTCAGCGCGATGTTTCGCAGAGCGCCGACCATATAGGCGGGCGCAAAAGGAGGTCAATACCGAAATCATGTCCTGTACAAGATCGTCCTTGAGTTCGGATTCATCCACTACCAGCAGTTTCCCGCCACGTCCGGCCAGAGCCGCTTCCACATATTCGGCACCGAAGCGCATGAGTCGGTCGCGGTGCTCCACGACAATGTGCTCCACCGATCTGTCACCTAGCAAACGCAGCAATTTCTTTCGATGCCCGTTCATGCCGGAGCCCACTTCGGTGATGGTTTCGCTCACCGCCAGGCCCCGCCCGTTGGCGAAAGCCACGCATCGCGCCACCTGTCCGTCCAGGTTCGGTTTTTGGTCATGGCTGGAGACCCGCGCATACACCACCGTTCTGCCAGCGGGCGTCTCTGGCACGTCCACCAGAATGGTGCCCGTCGATAACTGGCGCACGGGCACCGGCATGGTCCCGTTTTTGAACCATTCCCATGCGGTGCGATAGGTCACACCCTGTGTCTTTGCCCATGCGCTCAGTCTCATGCGTAATAAGACAACATCAATCTCTATAAAGTTCCTTGTTCATAGCAACAGTTGCGAACCCTCGCCCGATCCCTTCTCGCTTTGTGCTCGCTCGTGAGCCCCATCAGCACCCTCCTGCGGCGCAGTTTTGCGGGGTATATCCGGTGCCGGCGAGCAACGAAGACGGCGACGGGACTGGGGCGGCCGGCGGGTTGTCCACCAAATACCAGTTGGTGTCGTTGGTCCCGATCAGTGCCTGGCCAGAACTGTTGGAAATGGCCAGAATGCCGGCGGCCGGGTTCTGGAACTCACTGGGATCGCTAACAGGCGCGTTCGGATCGTTCATCACCATGAAGTCGATGGTATCCGTCCCAGGCGGTAACATGATGGAGACCGTATCCAGCGTGCTAAAACCCGCCTTGTATCCGACCTGTTGCCCATTGATCCACACCCAACCGAAATTATCAGCGGCAAAGGTGAGCGTCGCCGGCATGCCCAGGTTCGTCGGGTTGTCGTATTGCGCCTCCATGACCGAATACCCGGACTGCGCCGTGCCGCTGAGCCCATCATTAGCGCCAAAAATCCATTCGGCGCCATTTCCCGATATCAAGCTGTTGGAACAAATTCCGCCTGGTTGCCATCCACTCTCGGCTATATCACACGCCCACTGGTATACCGGAAGATTGGTCTGAGTTGGCGGCGGCGGCGTCTGGCACTCGCTGGAGGTCGGTGCGTATTGATGGCAGGTTCGCACCGCCACCAGTTTGTAGTTCTGGAATACCACTGGGAAAGACGGGCTTTGCGCGTATTGCGATGGCGACAGATAATTACCGAACGTCACCGTCCCATTGAAGGTACCGTTGACATCTTCTCCGGTGACGGCGTAGCTGGGATACCAGTCAAAGTTTTGGGAACAGTTATTGCCACCAA
This sequence comes from Acidithiobacillus ferrooxidans ATCC 23270, assembly GCF_000021485.1. NCBI lineage: Bacteria > Pseudomonadati > Pseudomonadota > Acidithiobacillia > Acidithiobacillales > Acidithiobacillaceae > Acidithiobacillus > Acidithiobacillus ferrooxidans. Next base: position 995,712 of record NC_011761.1, on the reverse strand, counting down.
ACACGTCGTTCATATTCACGGCGGAACCGTAGTTGCCACCGTTGGGAATGGATAATGGAATGGTTACCCCGTAATTGACCTTACCTGTGGTATCCGCAGGATTGTAACTGGAATTCGTGACGACCAGTTGCACCACTCCGCTGGTCGAGCATTGGGTCGAGGCCGTAAACGAATCGCTTTCATATCCGCCACAGGAGCTATTCCCGCTATTGGTCCAGGAGGCCAGGGTCACGGGGGGCGTTCCAACAGTGCAGGCGGGCTCCGAGACCATCTGCGTCGAACAACGATAGCACGGGCCCCAGTAGGGCATGAGCCCCGTATGCCGCGAATGGATATACGGCGTGCCCAGGGTGTTCATGTTGAGGTCGTCCTGGGCGATGCCATAGACGGATGCGGCCTGGGCCGTGTCCGACAAGCCTACAGCCGGCAGGCCGGCGAAGAGAGCGAGGAGGATGGCGGCGCGGAGTTTCATCATGGCTCCGTGGTGCAGGATTGGGTGGTGACGGGGGTGCAGGTGGTAACCGGACTGCAAGATTGGTATGTAGAGCAAGTATTCTGGGCCACAGCAGCATATCCACACGCACTATGGTTTCCACCTCTACACCACCCGACCGCCCCGTCGTTCAATGTGGCCGACGCATTACCAGGCCAACTAAATTCGTAGCACCACCCGGGAGAAATGTTTATCTGGTTTGGTCCTAAATATTCCGAAGGGCAGTCGAGCATATTGTCACCGGCAGGACATGGACCGCTCCACCACTCCCCACCGCCAAGGTACCAATTGCCACCTGGGGCCTGACAATATCCCCACCCCCCATTACCATCAACGATAGAAAGCCCAGAGCAGTTTGTTACTGTATGACATTGCTGTGTCGTCGAGCACTGTTGCGTCGTCGTCGATGTGCAGCAATAGGGCTGGGTACTGGTCTGAGAACAATTACAGGTGGTCGTGCTATTTTCATATTGCGCCGCGTTGTTTTCGCAAATGGAATAATCACTCACGCAAACCGGGACAGAATTTGTATCCGGATTGGCGCAGGAGCACTGGTTGGCATTCGTCTGATAATTCGGCAAGTTGGCTTCGCAAAGCGAGTAATAGCTTGGGCAAGATGGTGTAGAGGCCCCGGACGGACAAGTGCAGTCATAATATTGGGCGTTGGAACCCAGGCGGGATTCTTCTGCGGGCAATATGGATTGGCAGGAGTTCGAGGTATTGACCACGCACGTCGGTGTAGTGGCCCCCACCGGACAATAGCAGGACTCGTTAGCGGGGATCTGCCCCGCCGCCTGTTCCTGCTGCAACGTGGTGTTGCAACCCGCCGGTGGAGGCGGTGGCGCCGCCCCATCATTGATCGGGCGTGGGGATCCGCTGAACTCCCGTGCGATGTCGTCCTGGATGGTGTCGCCGGGAGCTGGGGTAAAGGCCAGCGCATTAGAAGCATATAAATATACTACCGTTGCGCACATCGAACAAAATAACCTTTTCCGACGCCCCATATTGTATCCTCCTAATTCGTTCCTGTGGCTAGTGTAACATGCGCCAGCATCACAGATAAACGGTCCGCCACCAAACGTGTGCAGCGACTTCGTTCAAGAAATTGCCGCAGATCGAACGACTCTTGGCCCAGAATGGCAGGTTCCGGCGACACAAATCAGAGGCTTTTCATCGCCACCGCCTACCACGAAAATCCAACCGGGGTAGTCCGGCGACAGCGCTTTAGCCTCAGCGTTGCCGACCTTGCGGGTAGCCACCCCATGCAATTTCCACTGATCGGTAACGGCATAGGCATTCATCAGCGGATTGAGCCTGGTTTCCCAGACCACAAAGGGTTGCATCACAGGATCTGTGGATGCTGGCCGCACCTTGTAAAAAAGGCCGATAGATCCTCCCGTACTCGTGCCCCACCGCTTCTCATGAGGTTCCCAGATTGCCCCGTTGAATGGCTACATGTTCCGGAATACAAAGGTGCAGCGCCCCGGTATCCGCGAGAGCGGAGACGTCCATCGGCGCAAGATCTCTTTTTACCGGATTTCTCAGTGTGATCGTTGTGTGCGTTATGCCCATGATTTCCTTTCCCCCGATAGCAATGAGTTGCGCGAATACTGCGACAGGCTCCTAGCGCTTTTCCAACTTTGCCGGAATAACCATTGCTTTTGGTGAAGCGTAACGCGTAATTTTTCCACCCTTCCACACTGCTGCCTTGCCATTATAATGGTAGATCACCATCCATCCTGCTAGCTGACGATCATGCGCGGAAATCCACTGTGGAATATTGAAGCCCGGCTGAATGCCATATTCAATGGTCGCTAAAGCCATAAATGGATATTCAATGTTCTTTGAGTTCAGAATATAAAATGGCTGAGCAGGTCTTTTCCAAGGCTGAACCGTCCACGTTAACCTCCTTGGCAAGATGGCTGGAATAGGCTTTGGTTTTGAAATCCAAGGAATCCAATTCCAATTGAAAAGCCCATCCTGGTAATCAACCCACCACCCGGAATGGATACGATACAGGTATGTACCAACCGTACCGCTGGCCCATGTACCAGGCGTCAGGAATGGGTCCATAGTGATAGCCATGTGCGAGGCCGTATTGAGCCCTTCCCGCCATTGTTGCGTCGGATAGTACCGTGCCACCCAAAATATTTTGCCAGCGTTGAAGGCTTTTACCTGGTGGTTATAATCGGTTAGCGCCGCAAGGCCAGCGATTTTCTTCGATGAGCCAGAGGTGGGAACCAAAAAAGAGGCTAAAATACCAGCGGGACCTAACACGGATCCAGTAACCACAGAACCAACTGCCAACCCGGTCCCTACAATCCCGATTGCACCTGGTCCACCACTGGTAACTGCAACCAATGTTTTCGTGGCTTGAGGATTGTTACCTTCCTGTGCCGCATACGCATAATCAGAGCCAGGCCCTGTGTATTTCTCGTTATAATAAGCGGCACAACTATTGGCGGTTGAGGCATATCGAACGTGACAAGTGCTAGATATCGTTTTCTTCTCTCCAAAGTGTCCGTCCTGGCTAACTATGCCTTGAATGGTAGCTGAACGGAGCGGTATCTTTTGATGGTCATGCAAAAGACCAACATCCATAATGGCGGCACGTTCTGAACATCCGGCAAGCAGCGAAGCCAAAATCGCCACGCTTAAACATTGCGTTACATTTTTTTGCCATCTCATCGCTAAACTCCCATTGCCGAACACATCCGTTGTATGTCCCACGGCGTGGTTCCTTTCTCCCAATAGCTATGCCTTGCGGCCAATCAGCACGCAGGCCTTCGCCCTTGCCTCATCCAGTTCCAGCGCCGTCACCCGCCCTTTGAATCTGACTTGGCGCTCCTCCCAATCCAGGCTTTTCACCTGGTCCGCAAGCACCACGCCGGGGATATCTCCTGCGATGCGCACTTCAAACGGATATCCCTTGGCCTGAGTGGTCATCGGACAGCAAACCATCAGTCCCGTTTTTGCATGGTAACTCGCGGATGTCAGCACCAAAGCGGGCCGGTGGCCCTTTTGTTCGTGACCAGCCTGCGGGTCAAAATGTAGCCAGACGACATCGCCAGCTTCCGGAACATAGGCAGCGCCCATCAGAGCAGTTCCCTGCCAACTGCCGGCCCAAAATCGACTGCAGCATGCATGTTCTCCGGCGTAATGGCCGCTACCATCTCCTCCAGATCGAACTTTTGCCGAAGTGTTTCGATGATAATACGCCCACCCTCTTCCCGCACATCCACAGTATCATCCAGGTGCAATTGAGCCGCTTCCATGACGGCGGCAGGCATGCGTACGGCAGCGCTATTCCCCCACTTTTTCACAATCACCCGCATGGCGTTCCGCCCCTAACGTATCGTCTTTGTTGATACTATCCCGTCAGGCCAAGCTGGTCAAGGGCTGGCATTGGGGTTTATCGTTGGCATTGGCACTGGTGTTACCGGCGTGCCAGAATGGCCAACCGGTATCGGTGCCTGCTCAATATTTACATCACCGCCTGGATGATCGATTTGCGCCGGCGTATAGATGGCTGATCCTTGAGCATTACCCCCCGCAATCAATCCTGCGCTCTGCAGCAATGCTTGCCATTGCGCCAAGGAAACCTCAGACCAGTCCACTGCCGCAAGCTGCTGCACCGTGAATCCGCCGCACTGGGGATCCTGGGGGGTGCCATAACCCCCGGCGACGTTGGGCTGACCGATCTTGATTTGCGCCGCAATAATCCGTGAAAGCGGACTCGCGTAGCAGCAGAACACGTCCTTGTGCTCCAGACAGAAGCCCAAAAATTTATCCGTGCAATAGGTCCCCAGATTCTGGCAAGCATGGAGTTTGCGCTTCTGTCCGAGTTTAAACTCTTCGTTTTTGCATGCGGTCAGGAGATTACCAATAATTTGCAAAACTTGGTATGCCAAATAAACCCATCCTATAATACTCGCGGCGTCTGCAGCATAACTTCCAATTTTCTCTGCTATTTTTGAAGCAAGGAACGTCATTACCTCCTTTTCAATTGCTTTCCCAAAAATCTTTTTCAATACCCATTTTGCAGCAGTTTCTAACCATCCCTTTATTTCGTTCTCCATTGCAGTCTCCAGCCCTTTGGTAGCAGGAGGTGAAGTAAAGACTGAATTGCTTAGGATGCCACAGTCGTGGAACGCATATGGTCCAACCTGACCAAAGGCTTGCGCCACAGCATCAGCCGCGCCCCTAAAAGCTGTGACCACATAACCCCAGCCTTGAGCCGCCCATTGATCCATGGTGCTGTAGGCGCCTTCCACCCAACTATGGAATGCTTTCATACCCCAGACATGCGCATCTACAATCGGTGCATTGGCGATCTTCCATGTGTCGTGAGCGAGCTCAAGGTAACTTGCCAAGTTTCCGGATTGCCCTGCATCCTGCAACCCTTGTGCGCAGCAGTTATTCGTGAATACCCCACCGGCCGGCCAGGTCCGGCAATAGTCGGCAGTACCGCCAAAAATGATCGGCTGACAATTGCCTGCCGCCATAGACGTACCGGTTGCGCAGACGGCCCCCTGCTCCATTTGTTGCAACGCGGACAGGGCCGTGAGCGCCTGGCTGAATTGCAGGTCCTGGTTGCCGAACAGGGCGTGGCATTCCGTGCCCATGCATTGGATCGGGCTATTGCACAGGATGCTCTGGGCATGCGTGTTCGGCGTGGTGTTGGTCGTCACGGACCCGGGGTTGACGGTGACGGTTGACCCCGCTTGCGCCGCGTTTTGCGGTACATAGACCCAATTGCTGTTGGTGTCGATCAGCACCTGACTGGTGCCGTTCACGGTGCCGATGATGGTGAGGATGCCCGATGATGGATTGGCCGCCGTGCCGCCACCAGCATTGGTGATGTAGTACATGATCTGGTCCGGCCCCGGACTCAGCGTGATCGGCACGGAAACCACACCTCCGGTCGAAGGATAGGCCGCCGCTCCATCGCCGCCTTGCCCCCCATCCGAGTAGGTCGCCACCTGCGTGCCGTTGATGTCCACTACACCTTCATCGTCGGCCGCCAGGTACAGCGTGGCGTTCAAGGGCGCGCCCGTGGTATTGGAATACACTCCCTCCATGAGATCCGTCGTGCCGTTGGGCACTCCGGCCCCGCATCCTCCGGCTGTTCCGTAGATCCATTGTGCATTGGGGTCAGGCCAGTCAGCGGCATCGATCCAGCCGGTACTGGTATAAGCCGAGAGCGGTTCCGTACAGGCGACCGGACTGGACTGGATCGACGGCGCGCTGGTCGTGGTCGTGCTAGGCCCTGTCGCGGATGTCCCGGCATTGGTAATGTTGACGTTGTTGTTTGTGCAGGCGACGTTCTGGTAATACTGGCTGAAGACGTTGGGGTTGCTCTCGATAAAAGGCATCATCTGGTTGATCATGCCCTGATTCGCCGGATTGCTCAGGAAGTTGTTGAGCATCGGGTCGCTGGCATAGGCGTTCATGCCGCCCGGGTAGGTGGAGATGTTTTCCAGATAGGATTGGGCATAGCTGCATTGCCCGTATATCTGCTGGTACTCCTGGGACGCTGCCGTGACGGCGCCGCTCCCATACCCCCCGGTCAAGATGGCCGCACCATCTCCATTGCCATTGGCGTAGACGCTTCCCGTCGCGCCGCCGATGATCCCTTGCAGGTCTGCGGTCAGCGGCGCCAGTGCGTTCTCCAGGCTCTGCGCCGCCGCAGGGCTGGTGATGGCCGTGGGCAGCGCCGCGCACCCGGACGCCACGGTACCCAGCGGCCCCGCCCAGGCGGCGGCCAGCGTCCCCAAGGAAGGCACCCCGGACACGCTCAAGAGGTTGCAGGCTGGCGCGTATTGATAGTACCCGTTGATCACCGGCGCGCAGGTGGTTTCCAGGGCGTTGCCCGCGCTGTTGACCTGGCTAAGTTCCTGCCCAAACGTCTGGATGGATTGTTGAGCGCCCTGATATGCCGCCAGCGTGCTTCCACTGGTTCCGGCCATAGCTTGCGTCAGGGAGGTCGCTGCGGCCTGCAAGGGGCCTTTGCAGGCGTTCTGGGTGGAGGCCACCGCACCCATGCCCTGCTGCTGGAACTGATTGAGCGGTCCCGGCCAACCAGAGGGACAAGTCGGATCACTCAAAACCGCCGTGTTGGCGGCGCTGGCCTGATTGAGCGCGTTCCCTGGCGTCAGCCCCACATTGTCCGACAGGTAATAGGAAGAAGCGTTATTCTCCACACCCGCTGGCTGAGTGCCGGCGAAACCTTGCATCTCCTGACCACCGGCATTGCCGGCGGCATCGGTTTGTCCGCCCAGAAGCAAAGTGTTGCCGAGATCCGCTCCGCTTTGCGCTTGGTTGATGAACGTACCGGCATTGGCGGTTGCGGTAGCCTCGTAAATGACCCCCAACGCCGCCATCCAGGCGATGAACAACGCGCCGGCGCGGCGCTGGCGTTTGGGGTGCCCCATCCAGATGAAAAAGCCCATCAGCTACTCCGCGCAAGTCCGGATTACATACCAAGTATATTAAAACGCTGTTATGAGTGCGAGCGTTACCCCGTCGGCCCCTGATTGCCGATCAGCCCCAGGCAACAGTTAGTCCATTGCCAGACCAGATACACATAATTTCCTCCGGTAGCTGGTTGCGTATCCCATTCTCCCCACTGGAACGGGGTCTGCCCCATCCAATGCGTACATTCCCCGGACTGGGTTGGCGGGGCCTGAATATTCACGCCGCCGTTCTGCGGCAACGTACCCTGATTGCTGGCCGCAGGCGTCACATAATTCGCCGGCGGCATGCTACCTCCCGACGGCTGGGCGCTGACATTGGGCGCCGTGACGCTGGCGTTGGGCTCCTGATTGGTCTCGTCATTGGGAAACAGAATCTGGAAGCGGTATTGCGCCTTGGGCAGCACATACGTGCGGCGTGGGCCGCAAAGCGTGCTGTTGCCCATCGTCCGTTCCAGAAATCCCAGGCGAAAGCCCATGGCGATCATGCGGGCGACATCGATATTCGAAGCCTGAATCGGGTCGTTACCCCCAAGATTGCTGCCAACCATCGGGTAGAGCAGCCCCCAGCAACCCGCTGTCCAATATTCATCGTCGATAGGCTGTGCCCCCAGGGATTCCTGCGCGCATTCCTCAGTGGCGCCCAGCAAGCCAATCGGGTTGTCATAAAGCAGTTCTTCCGGACTTGCCAGGAAAGACAACAGATCGTCGTTCCAGGTTGGAAACACTTCGCTCATGAGCATGAGGTTCATGCCGCTATACCCGGTATTGCAGTCGGGGATGTTGGCCAACTGCATCATGGTAATCAGGGGGAAGGTCCACAAATGCACGTTGAAAAAAGTGCTGTTCTTGTTGCCGGTAGAAACTCCGGTGCCGACGTTGCCGCCCCAGGAACCCGTCCATTGTGAACCGACCGTGGAATCGGGCTGCAGACTCACGCCACCCAGCACGGGCGAACAGAAAGGATGGCTCACGGCCTCCATCAGCATGGTCGGTTGCCAGTATCCGATTTGCACGCCCACCGTCGGGAGCTGCAGATGTGACCAGCTTCCGCCGCATTCACACATGAACCCTGAAGAAGCGCCATTGGGCACTCCGGAATTGCCACCGAACCAGGTCATGCCGGCGATGCGCAAGGGGAACAGCGCCGACCAGCAAACACCGCCGATCAGTTCGTTGAAAACACCCGCGTCTGGACACAGGGTAGCCACCTGGGCACCTGTAGCAAGAGCGGGAACCGCAAACGTCAAGACAAGCGCAGCGGCAATGCCAGCGATCTTATTGCGCAATTTCAATGGTCTAACCTCGTTTCAACAACGGGAAATGGTCTTGGACAATGGGGATTATCTCGATGAAGCGTCATCCCCATGCCATGCAGCGCTGCCATGAAATATTCGTCGTTCGCGCGGATCCACCCGACAATCCACGGGCTATTTTTGAGCACTTCCGGGTGTTCTTTTGCGATCAATTCCAGCAATTCCCGATTCTCATCGATACGCTTGTAAATGCCGCCGGAAGTCAGATCAAGGGCAGCACAGATCTCCTTGTATTCTTTTTTCTTGCACCCAAACATTACCGTTTTGCTCCCGGTAGCGGCTCTTTCGGAACCGTAATGGACAACACATCGTGATCCGGCTGGATCAGCGCCGGCACCCGGTTGATGCCGAGCCGGTGCGCCAGATGCGGATAGAAGCCGTACACCGGATGCTGCAGCGCAGTCACCAGCCGGTCTTCGCCCTGCAAGGTCTTCGGTAGCTCGCTGGCCATGATGACCACGTTGGGAACCGTGCTCTCCCAGGCCTGCACCTGAGCCACCTGCCAGGCCTGGGCCGGATTGAACACGATGTAGCTCTGGGTCCACGGGAACGGGAACGCCGTCAGAGGGTTGATCTCCTGCCCTTTGCGCACCAGCACCTTGCCGTTCGGCATGCGAATGGTGGCGGTCGCGATAATGCTGGGATTATAGGTGTAGCTTTTGCCGTGGAGGGAATCCGGCAAGGCGTCGCCCAGCCGGGTGGACATATTCTCCCAACCTCTCTCCTTCGCCTGCTCCACCGTCTTTTTCCAGTTGAATGTCTTGATCTTCTGTTCGAAGATGGAAATCATGTTGGGCTCGGCCACTTTCCAAGTATGCCCATGGATTTTAGTAGGGCTGTCTTTCCCTTGGTTGATCGCCCGGATCGCCCCCTGCAAGCCGTCGCCATCGCCGACGATGACGCTCCAGGCGCCATTGCCCGGCTGATGGATGATCACCGGCACGATGTTGACCTTGTGGTCGGTAAAGAGTATGGGATTGATCTCGACATTCGCCGCTTTTTTTGCGGATGGCATCAGCCGGTTGATCTTGCTGACTGTTTCCGGCAACCCTTCAGGATTATCCGGCCAACCGCGCAACACGAACACCGTGGTCTCGAATAGATGCCGGTTGTCCGCCACTTCCGCGAACCACTTGCGCAAAATCGCCTTGGGCATGTCCATGGAAATGAACACCAGCGTTTTGGCGGCATTCTCTTCTTTCGCCATCAGCGTGTGGTCCACGTATTCCTGGAGCGCCTTGCCATGCAGATTTGGCGGTACCACCGGCACCCCATTGACCCGCGTGCGCAACCATTGTTGAGCGGCGCTGGCGGATTGTGGCGCGTACTGTTGGGCGTAGCGCTGGAGGATGTTGTTCGCCTGCACGTCGGATTTGGGCACGGCCATCTCCGTTTCTGCGGCAGCCTTTTTGGGCACCCGCAACCAGGCCGGGGCAGTCTGCTTTCCAGCATTCTGCATGATGCTGTCGGATCGCTGGACGATGGCGGTGACTTGCTGCTGATCGACAACCGGAGTAGGGATCATTGAGCGTGTCCCGCGAGAATTTCCGCCGACTTCACGGTCGATTCCACCCGCATCAGGTTGCGGACAGGAATGGCGGCGGAAATCCCCGCTTGTGGAAACAGGATGACCAGGAAAGGCGGTTTCATGGGAATGTTGCCTAAAACCACCTGATTCCGTTGCGCGAAGCGGGTTCCCATGTCGGTGACATACCCGGGCGACTGGTTTTTCAACACGGCCATCAGGCGCTGTTCCCGCCCGGCGTTGCCGGCGGAAAGAATGGCCGGCGCCAAGGGCCCGTACGGCACCATTCTGAGTGCCAGGACTTTCAGTGTCCCCTTCTTGGCCATTTGCCCCGCCTCGCCCATCATGGCCGTCATGACTTGGCGGCCGTTCGGCGTAGAAGGATTGAACACAGCAATCATGACATTGGCGGCCGCCTTGTTACCAACGACGATCCCGGAAAGATTGGCGCATTGATAGGCGATCTTGGCGGCGGCGGCACCCTTCACCAGGTTGACCTTGCCAATATACTTGACCCCATACCCAGCCGTGACATTCATGCCAGTAGCCAAGTTCAGCACCAGGCCGCTGATCAGGTATTTCCCGTTGGGCGTCAGGTAGGCGATGGCCTTGCTGCCGTTGTACGTCATCACGACCCCCGTGAGGCCGTCCGGCCCCGGGAAGGTGCTGATGATCTTCCCTGCGTGATGGGAAGCCAACACGCGCGCCAGGATGCCGGTATTGGCCGCCATCGCATGGGTGGCCAGAGATCCGGCCAGTAAGGTGGTTGCAAGTGTTGTACGCCAGACTATTTTCAATGGTTTCTCCAGTGATTTAAGGAGCGCTACAGCTTTGGGTATAGCAATCGGTTTGGCTTGCTGGTGGCGCGGGATTTGGTGCTATTGGTGGACCAGCCACTTCCTGCCAGGAGTTGCCCTGCCCAGTTGCGCTATAGATTGTTCCACCATTCCCTACTACTTCATCTGCGGTGCCAGATGGATTCGCTCCGTAATAAGGTCCGGATGATGATTGTGGGGAATTCCATACCGTAACATCGAGCGTGTTAATGCCCGGCTGAAGGGTCACGGTCATGGTGTTCAGCGCATCCCAATTGGGGTTATAGCCAACCTGCTGGCCGTTGATGAAATACCAACCTGAATTATCACTTTCTCCATACCATGTGACGGTGACGGGAGAGCTCGTTGTATTGTCTATCGTGGTCTGTTCTGTGTAATACGCGTTTCCAACGATTTGACCATCGTCAGCAAGGGCTACAGGCGCGATAAAAACCGCCTCATGGGGAATTGAGGTATCGGTACAGTACCCAGCTCCTCCAACCCATCCGCCGGTACTGGTAGTGCAGGCATTGGTCAGGTTGTCCTGGTCCACCCCGCCGGGAGGTGGCGCATCGCATACCGGTATTTGGCTTTGTGTGCTGTTGGCGAATCCGCAAGTACAGGAATCTCCACCCGATTCGTAATTGGCCAGATTTCCACTGCACACGGAATAATATGTCACGCACTGCGGCGTCGCCGACTCCCCATTACAAGAGCAGTCTTCTCCGGTCTGGTTGTCCGTGGCGATCAGGTTGCGCTGACACGCCAGGGTGTTGTTCGCATATCCCTCTTCCTGTGCAAATTGCTGGTTGACTACGACGCAGTTGGGATGGAAGTTGAAGATGTCCTCCAACACTGGCCAGCCGTAGTAGAGCGCCAATGCGCCCAGCAGCACGAAGACAATGCCCATGTAGTAGCGCAGATACACCATCAGGCCCACTGCAAAAATCAGCGCGCTCGCGGTCAAAAGCAGCCCCAGGCCGCCCTGCGACCAACCTTCCATGGCACAAATGACTGGCGATGTATCCACGACCATCCTTATCTGTAAAAACTATTACATAGTATATTAAATTTTTTATCAAAGCACCCAGGCCCGACCCAGGATATTCTGGTCCGGCACCGTTCCCCAATACCGGCCATCATACGACCCCGATGTGGTGCCCATCATCAGGACGTGCCCCTTTTGCACAGTATACGTGCCGGGTTTCAGTATCTTCAGGTGCTTCATTTGGGCCCAGGGGATCAGCCACCGCTTGCCCCAATATTTCCCATCGATCCAGACAGATCCGTCCTTTTGGATGCGAATGGTACCCCCCGGCAACGCCGCCACGTACTTGACCACCAAAATGCGCTTGTCGCCTTTGGTGATGACGTCTTCCTTGTGATAATGGAAGAGCACAAGCTCACCCACATGCAATGTTTTGGGCTGCTCGTAATGCACCAGGAAGTTCGACCATGGCAGGCAGCTTTCATATTGCGGATCGATGCTAATGCCGTAGTGCATGGGGATATCGGATCGCACCGTTTGCGCAAACGCCCCAAAAATCAGGAGCGCCCAAACGCCTATGCCGACTTTCGCCTTGCGGCTGAGTTTATGAACGTTTGCCGGATGCGGTGACGCTTGCGTTGCCATTTTGCCCCCCGTAGAGCGCGTTGAGTTTCGCCATGACGATTTTCTGCACGGCACCGGTGATATTCGCGGATGGCGGCGCCGCCAAAATTCCCCGCGATAGCACAACGTACCCGCGCTGGGCGTAGCCGTGAGCCGCCTGCTCGATGGTGTCGCCAACCACCCTACCGATTTGCGAAGCCTGCCCGGCGTTGATGGGATGCGCATTGGCGTAACGAGCGGCGGAAGCCATGATGGCGCCGGCGTTCAGCACCAGCACCGTGCCCTTGGGGCGCGACTGTAGGGCGGATCTCGTAAAGGATGGTGCCGCCGGCACCTTGCCATGACCGCCACTGAACCAGAAGGACACCGTGCCAGCCACCAATATGCCGGCCACGGCCATGACCGTGAAACTGTGCCGCTCCCAAAAGCTTTTCTTTTCCGGCTTGATATCTTTGGATTCTGCTGTCTCTTCCATCAGGCAGCCCCTTTCGTTTCTTCGACGTCTTCCGCAATGCCTGCGATGTCCCCCAGATATTCCACTTCCTTACCCCCCTTCTCCGCTTCTTCCGCGTCTTCGCTGTCCAAGATCTCACCGGAATACTCCCCGGTCGAAAACTCCGGGTGTTGCGCCAGAAACTGGCGAATCGCGGCGTCTGGATCCACCCCATTGCGCATGGCCTCGACGACCTCCTCCTTCTCGGGTCCATCGGTGGCGAACAGCACCCGCCGATACGGATCCAGCTTGAGCCGGCCTATCGCCATGGATTCTTCCGAGTACAGGAAGGTCTCTGCATATTCCTTGGTCTTGCGCACCGTTTTCATCATCGCCAACCCGGATGGACCAATGACGAACTGTTTGTTGTTCTCCAGTTGGGCCACGCTGTCCGCATTTTGCCGCATGACCAGAAAATGCGCGGTCTGTGCGGAGATCGTGCGGGTTTTCTCGTTCTTGTAGAGATCCGAGAGCGCCTGGATGCCGATCCCCAATGCCCCCTGGTGCTTGGCCACGCGCCGCGCCAAGCCTTCCAAAAAGTCCAGTGCGGTCTGAATTTCGAGCAATACACTGGCCTCATCCACAAAAAGGATGCGCCGGCGCTTGTCCGTTGCGCTCGAAATCTCCTTGCCGATGGCGAACATCATTTGCATCAGCACCACCAGCATCACCTGCGGCCGCCGCTGCAGCTCCATGAGTTCCAGATTCACAAAACGGGAACCGTTCAGGCTGACGTTCATCGGCGCATTGAACCAGCGGCCATGCGCTCCATTCAGCGTAAACTCGTTCATCATCTTGCCCATGGCGATGGCGCGAGGGTTGTTGTCCTGGGCTACCAGATACGCCTGCACGTCGGTTGGAGTCGCCTCGCGGCCGGCCTTGCCGTATACGGACCGGATCGCCATGGCCACCGTGGACAGGTCCTCGTCGGACAGCTCGCCACGCGGCGAAATCATCGTGCCGATGATGGCCGTCAACTCGGATATCTCGTCGTCCAGCACGCCGACCACCGTAAACGGATTGAGCCCCACGTCCATTTCCGGCCGCAAGTCGATGTGATCCCCGCCAAACAGCTTGCATAGTTTCTCAAAAGAACGCCCAACCTCGATCACCCAGACCTGTGCGCCGACGGAAAGCTGATCCATGACCAACTGCTGCGCCGTCACCGACTTGCCGGACCTGGTCATGCCGGCCAACACGAAATTGTGCCCGGAGTTCGAGGCGAAGATATCGAAAACCATCAGATGACCGCGCCTGGACACCAGCAGGGTGCCGGAACAGGCGGGGCTTAGGCGACTATCCTCCATATTGTTGCCCTGCCAGTCGGAAATTACCGGGCAGGCGGCCACCGCATGGGTGGTCCCCACCGATTTGTACCGAAAAGTCATGGCCATGCTTTCCCGATCTGGAAACAACGGCATGGCGTTCAGGAACATGGGCAGGGCGATCTGCTTGTCGGGCAGCATCACGAACCCGGCTTTGGCCGCATGGCTGATGAACGATCCCGACGCGTTCTTGACCGTTTTCGCGTCCGGTCCCCAAAGCAGCGCGGTAAAGGCCATCTCCAGGGCATTATCCCCAGTGTTGATGGCCTCCATCAGAAAATCGATACCTTCCTTTTTGAGGCGTAGCTTGGGACTCCAGGACATCATGCGCTTCCCCGACTGCCAGTTGATCAGGGTGGATTCGTTGGTGATGGCGCGCCGCTTTTTCACCTGGTCCGGGATATTGATGGTCCAGACCAGTGCCGCCGGCAGGGTCAACTGGGTTCCTCGCCCCAACGGATCTCCCATGAGGAAGTTCGTGGCCAGCATATTGATCGGACGCGAGAATTCCTTGATGGAAAGTACCGAAATATAGTCTTTCTCCCCATCGCCGTGATCCACGCTCAAATAGGATTCGTGATCTTCGATGGCGTCCCCGGGCCCTGTGATCTGGTCCCGGAGCAAGGCGTTTTCATCAAACTCCTCTTCCCACTCATGACGCAGATGCAACATGCGTCGCCAAAGCGACAGGGCGATATGGTGATCCACCCGGTATGGGGACATCATGTTGATGGTGGAGGCGAAAGACCCAATTTTCTCATCTACCATGTCGATCTCGTCGTCCGTGGGAAACTCCGCGACGGGAATCTTGATGGCGAAAAACACCAAATTTTTCGTCAATGGAACGCCGGAATCCTGAAAAACCCGATTCCGGTTCTGCGCCGCCTCGAAATACCGATGAATGTTCTCTGCGGTACCGTTGATGAGGGTTTTTTGTTGGTCGGACAGGCCTTTGTCATCGGAGTTGCCGCGCCGGCGATCCAGGAACCGCTCCAAAATGTCCATCGAGTCCGGCACGTTCCAGTTGACCGCCTGAATGATCGTCCCGGCCGGGAAGTCGATGGAGAGTGCGGAGGACAACTCCTGCACGACGGATTCGTCCGCTCCGTACAGCGTATTGCACATCAGGATCGCGCCGACATACCCCCGCTCCATGAAGATCAGCTTTTTCTTTTCGTCCACCGCCAACCACGGGAAGAAATCCCGGGGCCGCGCCCTGTGGATCACACGGAACAACTGATCGCGCACTATGCTCATTCGGAGGGTTCCTTGAGTTTGTCGAGACTTTCGCAACGGGACACCAGCCCGTTGGCCAACTGGAAAAACAGGCTGTAATTACCCTGGGTGTCGCCCGGATTGATCAGATAACGTCCGCAAATGATCAACGTCGGCGTCTTGACGATCTGGGTCTTCAACATGATCTTCTCGTCGTTGTACACCAGTTGGCGAACCCCCTTGTACCCCAGCATTTCCCGGTACAGGGAGGGCGGAATGCCCGCTTCTTCCGCCGCCAGCGCATAGGTGCGCGGATCCTGGAACGCATAGCCCTGCTTTTGCACCAGAGAAAAGGCCGCTGCGTTGAAGCGAGGGATGGCCTTCGGATCGATGACCGCCGCCGCGTAAAAACCCTGCGCCATGGGTACCCACCGTTTGCCGATCGCCGCCGGCATCTGGTCAAACCGGATGGCCCTGGGCAACGTGGCCGACCAGCGCAGCATGGCCGTTTCCAGACGCATGCAATAAGGGCACTCGTACGCCATCACCTCGATAACCGAATGGTCAAGATGGGCGCCCAGATGCACGGTCTGATAGGGCTTGAATCCAGGCATGCCTGCACCCGGCTGGGATGTGCCAGGCAACCCGGCCAATCCCGCAGACCCTATTCCCATGCCAGGCAGACCATCCGCGAACGCCATCCTTGCCGGGAGCAGCCCTGCCGGGAGCAGCCCTGCCGGGAGCAGCCCTGAAAACAGGACCAGTCCTGCCGACAACATGCCCACCAATCGCTTACTCCGCATCCGACAATCCCTCCACCAACGCACGGGAGTTGGTTTTCTTCTGCAGCACCAGATCCAGCGCCGTCTTCGCCAATGGCTGGTATTGCGGCTGACGATCCGCCACCCGCTGCATGGCCTCACGATCGCCCAGCGCGTCCCGGAATTCCTTCGTCATGCGGATGCACTCGAACAAGGCCATGCGGCTGATATAGCCAACGCCGGAACATGCCTCGCACCCGGCGCCGACCATCTCCGCTTCCGGCGGCTCCATGCCCCAGGACGTGAAAAACTCCGGGAATTCCACGGGATGTTCTTCGGCGCAATGCGGGCAAACGATCTTGATGATGCGCTGGGCGATGATGATTTTGACGGATGCCGCGAGGATATGCCGGGGCACCCCCAAATCCTCCAGCCGGAAATAGGTGTCCACCGCGCTATTGGCATGCAGGGTGGAAAGCACCAGGTGTCCGGTCATACCGGCCCGCATCGCTGCCACCGCCGTTTCCTGATCGCGGATCTCGCCGACTAGAATAATGTCCGGGTCCTGCCGCATCATGGCCCGCAAGGCCGTATGAAAAGTGCGCCCAGTCCCCTGCCCTACCGGGATCTGCTGCACCCGCTCCATGCGGTACTCCACCGGATCTTCCGCCGTGATAATTTTCCGTGTCGGCTGGTTTAAGTGGCCCAGGCCGGCATAGAGAGTGGTCGTTTTGCCGGAACCCGTGGGCCCCGTGGTGAGAATCAAGCCCTCCCGCAACGCCAACGCAGCACGGAACATCTGCTCTACAGCAGGCGGCATATTCAGGTCTTCAATGGGTATCCCGGCATTCGCGGAGTCCAGCAATCGGGTGACCTTGGAAAAACCGTTGGTGGTCGTGACGCGGTTGTAGCGCACGTCGATCCGGCGACCATGGCACTCCTCCATGAAGCGCCCGTCCTGCTCCAGGCGATTGTCCGCCACGTCCAGATCGCAGCGGTAGCGCATCTTGATGTCGAGGGTGTGCGCCATGTGTTTCGGCAACGTCTCGATGATGCTGAGTTGCCCCAATATGCGCGCGCGCACCTCGATATCGCCGTTCAACAGTGTCTCGAAATGCAGGTCGGACCAGCCTTTTTCAGCGGCTTTGTCGTAGACGGCATTCAGAAAATCCACGACATCCTGATCGTGATCGCTGGTGGAGATGAAGCGGTTGACTTCCAAAGCGCAGGCCCTCTTATTGATCGGTTAAATATACTAGCAAACAAGCAACAAAAAAAGGCCCGGGATACCCAAGCCAATAACCGCACCGCAAAAACATGATCAACCGCCGGCCAACAAGCGTCTCTGCGGATCCGCCCGCTTCTGCTCGTCCACCTTGCGTTGCGCCACGCTGCGCCTCAAGTGCGCTGATTGCTGTCAAAACGCCGAAGATTATTAAGATAGCCGGATGCACCATCATAATGACATAGCATCTCGGCAACTTCCGGCGTTACCGCAATCTGCACACCGTCGGATCGGGCTGCATCCCGGTTAACAATACCGGAATGCTTTAGCAGCAATTCGTGGAGATCCCGCGCAAACGCAAGATAGGGATCATTCATTTGTCTTTTCTCGAAACCCTCCCAGGACACCCGCAGAGATCCCTTCTTTTCCAGAGTCTTGACATTCAGACCGGCCATCTCCAGGCGTTGTCTCACCAACGACATCAAACCGAGACCATCAGTGTCCCCTATGATATCGGCATGTTGTGCATCGGTGATTTTAACGGAAGCATGCTCACCCGTTGAAAAAAGTAATGTCAATTCCTGGCTAGAGAGCAATGTATTCACGATCAGTTTGACTTCACCCATCCGCGCCGCTTCCAGAATCCTGCTGTAAACAACTCGCTCAATTTCCTGAATTTCCAGAATTTTTTGTTCAAGAATCGGATTGGTATACGATTTTCCGGTCTGTATGGCATCCAACAGTGCTGCGCTAAATGTTGTGTTCATCTGGGTGTATACAGCCTTTTCACCTGAAAACTTAACCCTATTACCAGGTGCCAACGCATCTCCAAATAACGCGCGCATCAAGAAATCACCCGGCTGTCCTGCAATGGAAACAACAGGCTGATCACTGGCACCATGCGTAATGGTCACAACATGCGTGCCTTGTTCAAGCAGCCTTTCGACCAATGGGTTTAGCGTTTCTCCAACGCGGTCAGCATCGTCAAAGATTGTCAGCAAAAGCCCTGAGCGAGCGGCATTCTTTGCTATAGTGAGCGCCAGTGTGGTTTTGCCTGAATTGGTTTTGCCACTGATATTGATCAACACACCGCACATAATGAAACTCCTCTTGATTTTCAAGCCGCCTAAACAATGAAAAGCGCAGTTTTTAACCCATCCCCGCCACAAAACTTGACATATCGGACGGCATGCCGTTCACCACATGCCACTGGTGTTTGGGGCCCCGGTAGATCAGATAAGGTGTACCACCAATCCCGTGCTGGTTCATCCAGGTGTTGTTCGCCTGGATCGTCCGGATATCGGACTGGGGAATATGCTTCAACGGCACCGTTCCGCCCTCTTCGGTCGGCGGCATGATGTAATGCGTCTCGTCGTATGCCCAGGCCTTTGCCGGGTCTTTCGAGGCCAGGATGGTCGCCGCCTTGGGCAAGCTGCTGGGCTTCAGGAAGCCCACCGGCACCAGCTCAATCCGTACAGCGCCTTTTTTCAGGTAAGGCAGCAGATGCTCATAGGTCAGATGGCAGAACACGCAATTGGGATCCATGACCATCCAGACGGTTTTGGGCGCGCTGGGCTTTCCAATCAGGAAATGCGCCGTTTTCTGGATCGCCGTGCCCATCGCCGCCGGCGTGAATACTTTCGGCAGATCCGCGCTGGGGAGGTATTCATGGGCGTACTTCATGGACTCGTTCGTGCCTTTCCGGTTGAACATTCCGCCCATGAACAGGTATTTGCCGTCCGCGCTCGCGTACATGATCATCGCGTGCCCAGGCGCCAACTGCACGGCATATCCATCCATGTCCGCCACCCCGGTATGAAACGCCTTGAGGATCTGGGCATGCCCATGACTCATGGCAACAATCGCCTCCGCTCCAGGCTGGAAATCCTTACCGACATTGGGCACGCCGGCTATGGCCGCCCCCGAGACTCCTGCGGCCAGCAATCCGGCCAGAATGGTTTTACGCAGTTTCAAGATCGTTTCTCCTCGCCTATTTCGTTAACAGTAATAAATATACTAGCTTATTGTCCAGGAGGCAAACAAAAAGCCACGGAAAAATTCCGTGGCCCTTTGCCATCCCGAATGGGATATGGGTTAAGCCCCCGCCGCCCCGAGAATCAGGGTATGAGCTATGGCCAAACCACCGTTGGCCGCGAAAATGGTGATCAGCACCGGGATGCCGTAGTACAGCGCCACGGCGCCGCCGACGATCACCGCCAGAATGGTGCCCTTACCCGTGAACACCATCGAGGCCACACCGAAGATCAGACCACCGGCAACGATGGCCAGACCCAACTGCCCCTGCGCCCATCCTTCTATGCGCTTGGCAATATTGGTGAAGGACACGCCGCCGGCGCCCGCATGGGCTTCGATCAGGGCCGCCAACAGAGCCACAGTGAACAGCGCAGCGGCCATGATGACCCGCTTGCTGGAGAACATCCGATCCAGTTTGGATACGGCACGATTGTACAGCGATACACCAGGGAACGTCGCAACTGCTTGCATGAAAACCTCCTGAATCTGGATGTGCCTGATGTGGTCCACCACGGCACAAGCCGTGGTGGACTTAGCTCTGGTGCTTACGCTGCCGCCCCGAGAATCAGGGTATGAGCGATGGCCAAACCACCGTTGGCAGCGAAGATGCTGATCAACACCGGGATGCCGTAGTACAGCGCCACGGCGCCGCCGACGATCACCGCCAGAATGGTGCCCTTACCTGTGAACACCATCGAGGCCACACCGAAGATCAGACCACCGGCAACGATGGCCAGACCCAACTGCCCTTGCGCCCATCCTTCCACACGCGTGGCAATGGTGGTGAAGGATACGCCGCCCG
Organism: Acidithiobacillus ferrooxidans ATCC 23270; assembly: GCF_000021485.1. Taxonomy (NCBI): domain Bacteria; kingdom Pseudomonadati; phylum Pseudomonadota; class Acidithiobacillia; order Acidithiobacillales; family Acidithiobacillaceae; genus Acidithiobacillus; species Acidithiobacillus ferrooxidans. Next base: position 975,623 of record NC_011761.1, on the reverse strand, counting down.
TACCGGCATGGGCTTCCATCAGCGCGATGAAAAACGCCATCGTCATCAGGGCAGCGGCCATCAAAGCCCGTTTGCTGGAGAACATCCGATCCAGTTTAGATACGGCACGATTGTACAGCGATACACCAGGGAACGTCGCAACTGCCTGCATGGGAACCTCCTGAATAATGTGCAAGCTGAGGACTCTCAATAATCAGCGACCGGGATTGGCACATGGGACGAACCATGTCCCAAGGTCCAACTTTGTGGCTGAATAATGGAGTAAACCATGCCCGGAAAATGCAGATTGCCTTCCGGACCACGGTAAGGTGCGACCCAGACCCTGAGCACCCGGGGTTGCGTGAGCAACGGTTTCGGATATCCGGTCGGAGCCTGTAAAGGCTGATTTCCTGTAGTATATTGAGCAGCTTTACCACCGTCAAGCGTTTGCTGTGACGGGGCGGTCTGCGGGTGGATGTTGGGAAGCTGGTCACGCGCGCTGGGTGAGGTGTGCAACAATTTGCGGGCCTCATTCTGCGCCTTCAACGTGCGCTTGTCGGGATTCACCTGATCCCGATGCCGGGTGATGCCCCAGGTTTCCCGTGGGCCTACGCATACCCCGCCTTTCCCATGAATACAGGGATGCGACGTCGCGCATCCGCCGAGAGCGATGATGGCACTGGCCAATGCAAAACGGATCTTCACGGCTGTTGTTCTCCTGGTTGAATGGCGTAGGATTGCCGGGCGGCAGCGGTCTGATTTGGAAAGGCATCCCGCACGGCGCTGGATTGTCCATTACCGGCGTACGGGCTCTGCATGCCGTACGGGCTCTGCATGCTCTCGCCAGGGGTTAGCGCGGGCCCGCCCTGCGGGCTGTTGCTGATGCTGGACGCCGACTGGTACTGGGCTTCCGCCAGTTGGCCCTTCGTTTCGCCATGCACATGCACCCGCACGCCGGTCTCGATGATCATGGAAACGGATACGCCAGGGTTCACCTCAATAGTCGGCAGTTCCGATTCGGCCTCATGCAGATAAAACTTGGAGATTTCTCCCGCCGGTGTCGATATGCCACCAGCCAGTGCGCTGCCGCCCATATAACCCAGGGAAGGCATCTGATAGCTTTGCGCCGATCCGGATTGTGGATTCAGACTCAAGCTATCCACTTGATTAGGTTGGATCGCATTACCCAGCCCAGAGAAAATACCCGACAGGAAGGACTTCAGCATGGCCGGACCCTGATGGGAGATCACCTTGCCAGGAACACCGCCATGCCCGCCGCTACTCACGACATACGCGTGAATTGGCGCCGAAATGACGTTCCCAGTGCGACGGTTCACGCAGCTCAACGTGTCGGTGCGCATGAACACCCGTCGCTCGTTCATGCTTCCGTATCCGCTCGCCAGCACTTCGCAGTTTTCCAGATTGATGCGCAGGCCGTTGGGCAGGATGGCCTTTTTCTTGATACGAATGTCCACGATCTGCGGATTGTGCTTCGAATCCGGCCCGGTACCCGCAATAACGCCGTTGATCAGCACGCCCGTTAGGATGGTGGAGGCCGGCAGATAGATGCCCGTCTTTTTATTGCTGACCTTCACCGTGCCCCCCAACTGCTTCAGGGTCTTCGGCTGGTGATAGCTGACCGTCGGGCGCCGTCCGGCGATGGCGGGCGCGGTTGGGACGCCGTGCGCGCCAGGTGTCCCTGGTATTGCCGGGGCCGTTGGCGGCGCAATACCATTGGTAGACGGGGATGATGCCACCCCGCCTTCCCCCAGGATCTCAATGGGCTGCGCCGGCGACCAGGTGTTGACCGGCATGGAGGGCGCCGGGGCCACGCCAGGTGCTACCTGATTGTACACCGGCTGCTGCTTCTCCGCCTTCAGGGTTTTGATCTCCTGCGTCAGCGCCGCGATCTGTTTTTGCGTAGCCGGGTTCTGCAACTGCAGGGCGTGTTTCTTCTCATTCTCCTGAATTTCCTTGAGCACTTCCTGGCTCATCTGCCCTTTCAGGTCCTTCATCTGACTGCTTTTCACGCCGTTTTCTTCGGCGATGATCTTGGTCAGAGACTTGAGCTGTTTTTGAGTCGAGGCGATCTGCGCCTGCAAGGATTGCGGCGTAATGTTCTGAGCGCGGGGCACCGTCAGCTTATTACTGGAAACCTCCTCCGCTTTTTTTAATGCTGCCTCTTCGTCTTGGTGATGGTGGAAACCGGACAGGTTGGTGCCGATCACTACCGCACCGATCACCCCGGCAGCCAAGCCGGCGAATTTGATTTTTTGCTTGCGTTCTGGCGACTGGGTTTTCCACCAGAGCTTGAACTGCTCTTTTGGCTTCAAGAAACACCCCCGAGCGTGCCGTGCGCCGCCGTCAGTTTCGTGATCACAAAAACCTGCGTTTTCTCGCCCGGATATAGATGGTGATGCGGATACACGCTGGCGGACAGGACGCCAGGCGCGTAGAAATTCGTTTCCATCAGGTTCACTGGCCCAACCAGGGTGTTTTTCAGGGAATAGGCCGTAATCCGGTACCGGTTGCCTACCCAGGAAAATTCCCAAGTCCAGGAGAACGCGCCGCCGGGCCCCGGCAACGCCAGCCGCTTATGCGACTGCCGATAGTTTTCCGGCACCTGCTTCAACGCCGCGTCCCGCATCAAATGCACCATGCGCTGCGCATACCCGGACCTCTGACCGGTGACGGTTGGCGCCACCGAGGGAATGAATCCCGGAATGATCAGCCGGTAATTCTTCGGCGGAATCTTTTTAGGGATCATGGTCAGCGAAATCATCGGGTCATGCGGGTTCTTGCCCGTCACATAAACGCCGACCGGGAATGCCGGCGTCGTGGAAACCACCAGGTTCTGGCCATGCACGATAGGTGTCGCCAGCTTGCTGTTGGTCACCAGCATCTCCGGATGGCGAAAAGGCGTCTCGATCAGGTTCGGAGCGACACCGCTGACGATGATGGAGTACGTTTTTCCGGAATGCACCCGGATGTTCTGCTGCCGCACCATTGTGCCGTCCTTTAAGGCGGCGCTCATACTCATGTGCGGCGGCTCTTCCTCTCCGCCCATATTGTTCGCGTACCCGGAGATCATTTGGGGAGACGCGCCCGCCGGCGGAGGAACAAAACCACCAGACGGCAACGGCGCTGGCAATCGGCCCGCTCCCGCATAACCCGTGACCGGGACGGCGGCGGGCGTTCGCCCGAAGGACTGCGGCGGCAGGCCAGCATCCGCTGGCTGACTGGGACGATTGGCAGCGGCCTCCGCCCTTCTCACTTCCGCCTCGACGGCGGTCTGATCCTGGGCCGGAAGCGTTACCCCTCCTGGCGTCGGGGCCGACGGGATGGTGCCCAGGCTCTTGAATGCCGGAGAGGGCGGCATGGGCACCGGACTGGTCGGAAACGCCGGCTGGGCGCCCTGCACAAAGGCGTTGGCGTCAGCCAGAGAAGAAACGCAGGCGCCCAGGGCCCCGCACAACGCGATGACTACGGTCCTGCGCTTCAAGAGGCGCCTCCTTGCTTTTTGACGATGTGATGCAGTTTCCACTGAATGGTGTGCGGACTTCCGGCATAAGAGTGGAAATCGTCCAGCACAGGCCTTCCAGCGGCGATATGTACCCGCATGGAAAAGGTGAACGGGGTGGCGGATATGGTCCGGCCAGCGCCATTGACTTGGCGCAGCGTGCCATGCACGAACACGGTGCCGGTCTGGCTTTGCCAGATCACCGACTTCGCCTCAAAAGCGAACGTGGCATCCGCGTTGGCCTCTTCAGCCGCGCTTTGCGCGATCCGCGACTTCACCCCTTCGTAACTCACGGAAGAAAAGAGTTTGCCCATCGCCTTTTCGACAAACGGCGCGTCGCCCGGGGTGAGGTTGCCCATCAGTTCCGAAACATACAGCCCCCAGGACTCGTAATAATCGGCGTCAGCGCTGGCATAGCCGATCTTCACCGCCTTGTCGATGTAGGGCGGCACCAAGACCATGCGCGTTTTTTCCGTGACGATGGCCCATTGCTGCATCAGCACCACTACCGCCAGAACGCCAATGACGATCAGGAACGCGCGGTTGTTGCGGAGCAGGCCTTCGTAATCCTTTTTGAACAGTTCGAATTTCAATCGACCCACTCCTTCGTATTGCCGTTTTTGAAAACATCGTTGATGCGCCACCATCCGAACCGATAGCTGAGATGGATCAGAACTCCATTGAGCTGATTGGTCTTCCATTTTGAAAACAGATGGCCCGCAAAAAACGCCAGCACCATCATGATGGTCAACTCGCGCAGCACATATCCGATGATGAAAAACATAATGACCACGGCCAGGGTGTCGATGTCCCAAAACAGGATCTGGCGCTGGTCATCAAAGTGATTAGGTATCCTCACGGGTTGCATGCTGGCCCCGTTTTCGTCCATTTCCACCCTTTTGGCAGTGCCCCGTCCGAGGCCTTTCCCTGATCTTTGCTGCAGGACCAGTAGGCATGCCCGCTCTTGCCGCAAGGCAGATTGGCCGGATGGCATGTCCAGGGGTTACTGGCCATCTGGTAATGGAAAACCGGCACGGCGGGCAAATGCAGCGGCATGGTGATCTGCCCTGGTGTATGTCGCACCGGCGCCACTGGCGCGGTCACGCTGTTTTCCAGCACCCACTCCTGCGGAGAGCGCCGCACGATCATGGGTTCCCGCGCACCCATCACCTGAATCAATCCGCTTTGTGGGTTGGCATACTGCCAGCCGGATCCAAGTCTTGGGGCGGGGCGGAATCGGATAACCGGCGGCGGTGCCGAAACTCTTGCCACCGGCGCAGCAGCCGGAAAATGGGCGCATCCCGTGAGCCCGGCCGCAAGGCATAGCGCAGAAAGCCCAGGTATAGCCGCGCGAACAGAATGGCGAAAAACGTGGCGTAGAGATGAAAGGCGGGGAACGCCAGTCGCGCGAACGGGCTGTAAGTCCAGGGCGGAATCCCCTGCCCCTCGTTCACATAGGTGCAGCCCCTGGGGATCGCGTAACCCTCCGGCCAAAAACCCAGCGTCATGCCCGAATATATCCCGGACATAAACGGATGCCCCATCTGCCAATCGACCGCTTCCTTCTGGAAGTCGCCCACGTAGGTTTGATAGCACGGGAGCTGGTACGCCGGCACCCATTGGGTCGCCCAGGTGTGCCATCCGAAGCCCAGCGCGAACACCCAGGCCCATAGCCGCCATGATCGCCACAAAGGCGCCTTTCGATCTTTGCTCATTCGTTGATCCCTGTCGCATTAATTCGGCCCCGTCGCGGTTGCTGCAGGTTGAGAACTGGTTGTTGCTTCTGTGCTGGTGGTTGCAGGTTGCTGTGCCGCAGGCACCGGCGCCACGACGCGCGGCTGTCCCGGCAAAGGCTGCCCTGGGTGCGCCTTCTCCCATTCGTCGGCATAGAAATAATCCCAGATGGCCAGCTTGCAGTGATAATCCAGCTCGTTGGATCCGCCATTGATGCTTTGCCCATAGTCGGTGCCGCCGGCCATGGCCGCCGAGCCCACCGCGTGTCCAATCCATTGCGCTGGCTCACAAGCTCTCCCGATTCGCGCGTCGGGAGTGGATCCGACAAAGATCCATACCGCGAAAACCACGACGAGAAAGAAGAACAGTTCGCCGAAATGCTTCAATGACAGGCTCCGATGTTTTCCATCACCGCATCCAGATCCATGGCGGCCTGATGCCCCTGCTGCACCTGGTAGTCACCCGCCTTGTCGCAATACACCATGACCGGATCACTGATATATCCGGCGGCGGCCAGCATCCCGGTGTTTCCGTCCACGATCTGCGTCATCTGCAGGTTCGGGGTGATGCCGCGCAACCCGCCCTTATTGGCTCCATTGGCGCGCTTTTTGAACAGGTGCTCGTTTTTGTCCAGGGCGGTCGCCGGGTTTGGCGCGGACAGGATGGCTTCCGCCACCGCCAGGCTGTCTTTGCCTTTTTCCGCGATGGGCACATAGCGCACCCTGATTTTTCCGCCATGGACCAGCGGCTCCAGCGCCAGATACAGCGCGTGTCCCTTTCCGCTGTCCGGATCAATGTACACAGTGGCTTCCGGGCCGGCCGTGCCTACCACGAAGCCGGTACCACCGTTATAGGCGGTGGCCATGACGCTTCCGGTCGTGCCGCTTTGTGTTGACGCGGTGACGCCGGACGCACCAGCACTCTTCGCCGTCTTGGCGAAGAGATAGGGCCCGTTGAGATCCTGCCCGGAAGCCGTCAACAGGGTTCCGATCAATACCAGATGATCTGGGAGGTTCACCCAGGCCATACCGCGATCACCGCCGGCAATTTCGTACACCACACCGACAAACCCCTGTGGTCCGTTCATGTACACCTGTTTGACGGTGGCCGCGCCCTGACTGGCGGATCCGATGAGTTGCGCGATCTCCTGCGTCTCGGCAGATGAACCAGAAGTTGCCGGGGCCGTTGATGCCATGGCGATCGAGGGCGGAGCGACTGCGGTAGTCCCCGGCAGCACACCTTGTGCCAAAGGCGTTGGCTGCGGAGATATCAACCCCTTCGGCGCAGAGGGCACAGGACGAGGAACCGGCAACGCCGAAGGCTTCAGCACATGCACCTGATCAGTGCCGCCAGCCCCCGTCGCTGTTTCCTGGTGACCCATCAGCACCTTGCCGCCGATCAACACCGCCACCGCCGCAAGAATCGCGCCGCCGGTTATCAGTCTTTTCTTCAATGGCGGCAACGGCTTTTTGGCCTTGCCACCGGAGTCTTTTCCAAACATGGGTACCCTCGATGTGGTTCGCGTCTGCTAGTATATTATATCGTTTCTTGGAAGTTGCAAGAGCTTACACCGGACGATTGTGTTCCAAGATCGAAATTTCCCGATCGATCACCGCCCGCGCCGCCCGTAACCGCTCCAGCGGGTCGCCCTCACCTATCGTGAAAATCCCCCCCGGCAATGCCACGGTCATCTCCCGCAGCCCCTTCTTCGAGAGAAACTGCAAAAACATCCACTGCAGCATCGCCGCCGCAAACTCCTCCGGCGGCAGGCTGACCAGGTATTTAGACGTGGCCTGGAGATCGGCGTCGGTTGTCATCAATGTTTTATTGGATCGAAGTTTTTCTGCACCGCCGGTTCTGCCCGCAGCGCGTCCAGGATCCCTGCTTTCCAGAGCAACTGGGGCACGTCGGCACCACGACCGCCCGTACGCGGCACAAAGATCTTGACCGCAAAGGGGGTGCCTTTCTCCGTTGGATGCCATTCCGATTTTCCGCGAATCGTGTGGCGGACCTGATAGCCTAAGCCATATAATAGGCGGTTAAATGCGATCCCGGTGTAGCCGCCCAAGAGCGCGCCCAAGTCGCTTACGTTCAGCGTCGCTTCCGGGGACAAGCGAACGTCTGTTTCTTGGATCGAGTCGATGGCCACATGCTCCGATGGTCCGGCCTTCGTGCGCACATCGGTTGTCGGTTCTGTGAGATCTCCCAATTGCGCGATGGCATCGCTGATAATCGCCCGCAGCGGTACGCCGATCAGCAATTCGACAGCCAGATCCGCTACGGTGACCTGCGCCGCAACCGGAATTTTGCGAGACTTAGCGACACGCTTATATGCCGCATGCATCCGCGCGACAGCAGGCCAATCCACATCGGCAAACCGGGCGTATTTCGGTTGTGCGGGCGAGGTCTCGTACTTGCCGGTCTTACGAATCATGGGCAGAACTTCGTGGGTGACCCAACGTTTGAAGGCGTGAGCTTCCGGCTTGCGGCTAGTCAGGATCAGGCGATAGAGGCCTGGCTCATTGACCAGGTTGAGAGAAGTGCCGGGAGCGTTGTCGCTAAGTCCTTGTTTGACATGACCCGGTGTTAAACACAGGGTGGTCTTTTCGTCCTCGTCCAGCTTTCTCATTGCAACTGATGCGTCCACCAGCCCCAACGCTCGACACACATCCACCGCCACCCACCACGGTTCGCCGTTCTCCCCTGGAATCACCCGAATGTCCCGACCTTCGTACTCAAACGGAATTACGTTCTGCATCTCACTTTCCTCCACGCTTTCGCATGAATTATAAATATACTATTTTACAATAGCATTGGTAAAGAGACTATCAAGGAATCCGCATCCACGGTCGAATGCTTCCCACGGGCCCCTGACTGATCACTACGCCATGGTCCGTGAGCCGGTAAGTGAGATAAGACTGGATTTTAGGCCCGGATAATACGTTCGGGTTGAGGACAGCATACACGTCTCCCTCGCACCGCGCGGAACGGGTGGCCAGGCCGGGGTGTCCTTCCGTTTTTAGCCTGGCGCCAATGGGCTGGGTAAAACGAACGTTTTCGGGATCCACCAGGGCCGGGTAGCTCGCCACTCTTGGTCGCAAGTCCACCAGCGCCGCGTCACAACGAACCCCATAGATTGCCCGATCTCCCGTAATGCTTTCCCGCTCGCCGGCGATCACCATCTGCTCGAATCCGGCATCACGCAGCAACCTGGACCGCCAATGGTACACGGTCTCATACACCGAGGTTTCCACGGTATCCGCGCCATACCAGACACCAAACGAGCCATCGCTGTATCTGCTCGTCGTCCAGTGCCGAAACGGGAATTCGATGGCGGCGTACCACTCGGCCTCTTCAAAAGGACGATCGATGATCGGCGCTGCTGATATGTGGTTATGTGGCTTGGCGGCAGCCTCGTACCGTTGCGCCACAGGCCAGTCCTCTGGATTTTCCGAAAGATCATCGAAGAGATCTTCCGATGCCCATGAACTGATGATGTTGCGTATCAGCGTTTTGTGGACATCGGTGAGTGATAGTCCGTCAAAAAAGGAATCCACTGGCTAGCTGCCCAGAGCCCGGTCCAGATAGGAACGCACCATGAGCAACCCCGTAAAGCCCCACTCGCAGATCACTTCCACGGGAGTTTGATTGCCGAATGCTCGGTTTCGCGCGGTCATCCAACGATAGGCCAGGTCTCTGTCGTGCGGAAAAAGCAGACGCAGATTCTTGTGGATAGCCAGCAAGTGACCAGATCGCTCCAGGAGATCCCGGTTTGTCGCCAGCGGTTCGCCTCTGCGATAACGGCTGAGGGCCGCACGGTTTTCCAGTGCCAGCCCCAGCAAGGCAAGCTGGTCCTCATTGGGCACATTCCAGAGATCAAACGCCTTCATCAGCATTTTCGCCAAGGCGGCGCGATGCTGCGCCTGATTTTCCTTGCCGGTTGCGATGATCGCTTGCGCCATGCTGCACCTCCATACTATGCAGCAAGTATAACATTTTACGTTGCAGATGCAACGAATCGTAATCACCGCAAGGCATTCATCCAAAAGCCGTGTTCTGCTATATTGAGCGCGGCTTTGGCAAGAATGAGCACACAGCATGACCATCACAAAACTGGATTTGACCCGCCACCTATCGGATACCATGGGTCTGACCGCCAAAGAATGCGCCGCGCTGGTCAATGCCATGTTCGACACCATCCGCGCCACATTGGCCTCTGGTGAGGACGTGAAGCTATCCGGCTTCGGGAACTTCATCCTGCATGAGAAACGGGCACGACCCGGGCGGAATCCGAAGAATGGGGAGCCGTTCGAGATCAAGGCGCGGCGGGTGGTGACGTTTCGGGCCAGCCAACTGGTCAGGGAAAGGTGCTAAAAGGTGACCGTCTTTCGTCGCGCTGCGAGTCGCCTCATACCCGAATATGGCACTGCGCGCACAGCCTAGCGCCTCACCGGTGCTCAGAAGAAACCGGAAAAACCGCTCCTCTTCCGCGCGGCAAACTCCACCGTGCTGCTAAAAAGCGGCGAACCCGCTTCTCGATGCAAAAAGGATCGGTTTGGCCGGGTTAGTCGTCGTGCAAAAACCACCACTTACCAATTGGAATACCGGTCGTTAACCCGAGATTGTTGTCTCTCATCTCCTTGAACCAATCATCGAATTCGTTGAACTCGCAGCCTACACCCACTGCCGCCTCCTCATTAGAAATGGTCAGCAAGCCCATCAACAGGACGAATCCACAGACCACTGCCATGATAGCCGCCGGAAGCAGGCTGTCTCCGCACGCCTGCAACGCGAGCAGGAGAAACCCCAGTCCCATCGGGTATCCGAACCATGCATAGCCGGGCATGTCCCGGTGAAATCGCGATGAGACGATCCGGTTGTATACATACGTGACCACCATGCCCGCCGGGACTCCAGCGAGAAACGCCCCAAGGAACAGCCACCGGTGCATTCCACCGCTGGCCACCGCGATCATAAGCAAACCGAAGACGTAGAAAACCGCCTCTTCGGCAAGGATCGCAACATCGCGATACTCAAACCGGCGCAAGAACCTGATCATTTTTCCATTCTGCATCACACAACTTCCTTACTAGAATCTTCCCGACTTCTAGCTACCATACTCGCAAAATTATGTCAAGCATTTATTCTTTCGATCCGGGGCTATTTGACGGGCCCTGGTATCCGTCTTGCCCAGGGAACATTGGAACCACGGTTTTTTCTACAGGAACACTTGGCGGTGATCCCGGATCCAACGGATCTGCGCCCACAGACTCCCCAGGAACCTGCCCGTTTGCCTCTTCTGCACCAGAGTTCCCCTGCGCAATTCCGTCACCCCCGCTATCAACGGCTTCACCACCAGACGGCGCTTTCGACAGCCCCAATTTATCGGTAATTGCCTGTCGCGCCTGGGCAACCTTGGCAATGGATGCGCGTTCTCCTGGCGTAATCTCATTTGCTTTTCCGTTGAGCATCTTCTCAACACCACTGTTGTAGGAATCCATTGTTTTCGTGCCGAGTTCCTGCGTTATCTTCGCGTTTGCAACGCTGTTCAGATTCCCAGTCGCCTTCATGACAGCGCCTTGCTGCGCCTCAGTTAAATCTCCGAACGATTTGCCATCAGCCATCTCATTAGCCGCTTCAGACATGGCTTGCTGTTCCTCTGGGCTCATCCCCTTTTCCAGATCAGCTTGCGCCGCCTTGTTCCCCATCATTTTTTTGAGCCCACCGCCAAGCGCCAACGCAGCGGCCATACCGCCAAGTCCGGTGGCGCCAAGGGCTAGGCTTGTCAGGTTTGGGTCTTCAGATCCTAGCCGCGCCGCCTTGTCTATGTAGGCCCCCCTTTCTTTCCCCATTCCTTGCTGCGCCTGCTGTGGGGTCATGACTCCGGATCCAAACATGCCCATGGCCTGATTTAGCAATTTGGCACCTGGACCGTGGTTAGCCACATCGCTTTGCGCCCCCTGGAAAAACCCAGTTACAGCAGACGGATTCCAGTCGGCGGCGCCTGTCGAGTTGTTGACGTTGCTTGCAGCCGCACCATGATCTGCCTGATATTGGGCCTGGGTCGCTCCCGCACTCGGCGCTCCGGTGGCACCGCCAACCTGCGAGACGAGATCTGGAACGGATCCGGTCGCTGACGGATCAATCGCCACACCAGCGCCTGCCACCGCCCGCTGGATGTTCTGCATGTCCCGCGCCATCCCGGCCGCCGCCGCCGCCAACTCATGATGACCAGTCGCTCTTGCCAGCATTTCCGTAGCCTCTGCCTTGTTCGGCATGCTGCGCGCCATGGAAATCAACGCATAGCCAGTGGCCGCTTCATTGGAACCGCCGTAAATGGCCATACCGCGCTTATGCAATTGATCGAATTGAGCTAGCGCGGCATCCTCGCTGGCCTGGCCGTTCCGGCCGGTTGCGGCGATAATCGACATCCTGGCCCATTCATTTCCACTTACATGACCGATGGCCGCTGCGGTATCGGTAATCGCTGGCGCCGTATTCGCGACATCAAAATTGATGTTTCCGCCGGCAGACTGCGCCGCAACGGCGGCCTTGGCCAGGCCTGCACTTTGCGTTTCTACGGCATTACGAGCACTCAGAAGAGACCTGGTTTTTGCGGTTGATGTTCCAATGGCCGCAGCGGTTCCTTTTTGATCGGTATGGGACAATTTGCTCTCAAGTCCGTTGGAACTTAGCGCCTCTTCTGCGTGACTAAAATCCTCTAGTTGTTTCAGGCCATCGCCACTTTTGATACTGTCCGCGAACTTCGCTGCTTGCTGGCCAGTCGCTGACCCCCCCAACTTTCCGACCAGTCCCTTCACCATCTCTCCAGTGATTTGCCCTCCTGTTGCAAGTTCACCAGACAATATCCCAGCAAAAGTCAGCGCATTATCTTTGCTAAAACCAAAGTCACTCATGTATTGTGTTTGTGCATGCCGCGCAACTTTGGCGGCATGCTGCGCCCCTGCCGTTTGTGTGAGCGCGCTCTGCACGCCAGCGGACTGGCTATTGATCAACGACGACATATTTTGAGCGGTTATACCGGCACTTTCGGTCGCCTGCCGCGTCAGACTCGCCTGTGCGGCTTCCGATTGGGTCGTTGTCGCGTTGATGCCACTCGAAGCGGAGTAAGAAACAGCATTAAGCGGCGCGGTTGACCCGTAGCTTCCGCCCACGGTCCCAGGGTTATTCACCCCCACCCCATACGCCCCGCTCGCCATCACATTCGTGCCGTTTGTAGGCGTGGACTCGCTCATATTCTTGTCCACCACGTCGTTGCCCGAGATCTTGCTGCCGAGCTGCGTCAGCGCGAAATAGGAGCCGGTCAGAAGCACCAGGGTGATGATCGGGGTCGCCGACATCATCATATCCGCCATGGAAAGGGCGTTCATGGCATGGGTCAGGATCATGGGGATGTTGGCCGATGAGGTCGCGGACATCGTCATCGTGCCGCCGCCGGGGGTCGTAATACTGGTCGCCGCCGCCGCCGTCTGGATATTCGCATAGAGCTGATTGGTGGTCTGCTGGATGTAATCGTTGATGATCTGGGCAACGGGGATCCAGGATTCCGTCCATGCACCAAAAATCATGTACTTGCCCAGCATCGGCAAGCCCTGTACGCCCATCATCGCGGCGATGATCAAGGTCAGCGGCGCCATGGCGAAAAACAGGAATTGCAGGAGCGCCATGGTTGGGATCATGTTGCTCTCGAAGAGCGACGCCGACCCCGCGTTCATGGCCTGCTGTCGGCCCAGGGCGGCCGCTTTCGTGGTACAGTACGGAGAAAGAGTGGACGGATCCGTCACGTCCGCGCTGCTGCTCATGTCGCTCGCGGCCTGCGCGTTCCCGGCTTCCGCCGCGCAATTCAGAATCAGGTTTCCGATGAAGTTCTGCCCGCCGTTCGCCGTGGTAGTGAACATGGTTTGCAGGACAGATTCCGCCGTACTGGCATCCACACCGGTTTTCCCGTTGCTCTGCGTTTTCATGGAAACTACGTTGTTGAGGCTATTGCTCCCGGCACCGCCGTAAAACGTGCTCCAGGCATTGCTCAACGTCGATTGCGCGGTGGAACAGGGTACCGACTGCCATGCGGTGGCCTGATTGGAGCCGTTTACATCGATAGGTACCTGGTTATTGGATGGAGCTATGGCGTTTGGGCCGGTGAACAGCGTTGCGGCCAGATCCGGGCTGTCGATGAGTTCGCCAGAATCAACCACGGATGCTTGCGGAATGATGCAATGATCCACGTATTGCGCGACCGATCCGGAAAGCGGGGAGTCATACTCATTGAAAACGCTGTACAGCCCTCGCAGTTTATACGTCAGCGCCAGCGGGCCGGCAAAACCGTAATTGCTGTTGTAGCTTCCGGTGAACAAAGAGGGGTTATTGTTGCCGGCGTTTTGATCGGCCTGCCCGATTTCTTCCGCCGCATCATAGGCGATGGTCGAAAAAATGGCGGCCGGATAGACAATGCCGATGGGTATGCCTTGCACCGTCACGGAATTACCCGTCAGCATGTTTTCCACCGTGGCGCTGGTTTGCACTTCCCAGAGCGCCATGAAAACAACCATGATAATCAGCATTTTGTGGAATTCGATGCGCAGATTGTTCATGCCGGTCAGGATCATGATGATGAACCCGAACATCAACCCCAGCCCCAGCGCCCAACTGCCAGGGAAGCCTGACGCGTTGGTGCCCTGACTTGCCCACAGGGTGTTGTTCGCCGGGTTGAACAGCATCTGTATGCCGGTCAGGACGCTAAAGAAAGACTGAATGTTGCCGACGACGTAAATGTACATGATCAGACCTTTCCTCCGCTCGCGTTGGCTATCCTGGCCTTGGCGCTTTGCACCAACTCTTCCGCCAGGCGCACGTTTTTGTCGTTCAGCGATTCTTTTGTCTCGTAGGTCTGTATTTGCGCATTCAGCGCCGCCAAATAGAACTTGTAATCCGGAGGGACGATGATATGGTTCTGTCCGTTATATACGCCGACGGCATCCAGCGCCGCGTCTCCGAATTTCACGGCGAATTCATCGACGATATAGGGTTCCAGCAATTTCGCGATTTGCGCCATCAAACCAACACCTGGATCGTTCTGATTTCCGGTTTCCGCATCCTGCAGGATAGTGGCCGTGCCGTACGGCATCCCCTGCTCAAAAGCCAGTGTAGCCGCGCTTGGCGTGATTCCCATATTCAGATCGTTGACCAGTCCATTGTGATAGACCCCGCCCACGTATCCGCCCAACAGATATCCGCGCACAGCGGTTTTTATCCCGACATATCCCATACCACCCAGGGTGGTCGTACCCAGTGGTCCTATACATCCCGTGACCGGACCAAATGTCTGGTAATGCGTTCCGCCAATATTCCGGTAAGTGCATTGCCAAACGGGCGCCTTTGATATTCCGTTCACGAGTTGCTGCAAATTCAGCGATGCACCCCAGGCCAGTGTGTTGCTGTTGATGTTGCCGGTGGCTGTATTGTTGGTCTGATTCTGCGTGGCGGCGCCGCTCGCATTGCTGCTGTTGGTCGATTCCCCCGGCAGGATGATCAGCGTCCCGACCAGGCTCATGAGAATTTCCTTGGTGCAGGCGTTGGTGGTTTCCGTAGTCGTCGCGCAAATATTCGAGTTGGTCGTGCTCACCGCTTCCGGTACGCTGGCTACCATAGTCGTATCACTCAGTCCAAGCAGCATATCCTGAGTATCCGCCGCATTGATCGCTTTCCAGAACATATTGTACTGGGGCAAACTATAAGCTTGCGGTGCAGTTTTCGGCACGGGGGTCTTGGCTGCTTGCCCGTTGAGTCCGACTGAAGTCATCAGCTCTGTCCAGTTTGTGGAGATGCTGGTTTCATCGCTGGCAATGGTTGACGACATCGCCGGCTCCGTGCCCTTAAAAATATCGGACACGTCACCGACAGCGGACGACATCACCCTTCGGGTCTGGTTCACCACCTGCGCAATATCGCCCATATCATCGCCGTTGAAAATCCCCTTAGCCAACTGACAGGTATTCTTAAGGGCGTTATTCATGTCCTGAATATCTTTTTCAATCATCGAAAGCAATGCGCCGCACTGGTGGCACATGGCGTCGATGGCCAACTGGAAGGCATAGCCCAGGGCTTGCTGACCGATTTCCCGCAACAGCGCCATAAATTCTTGGCCGTTAATAAAATGAAAGGATCCGAAGAACAGGTTGATGCCGCCGCACCCGGCCGAAATGTCCGGCGGAGAGAACGCAATGACGTTAGCGCCGGATAGCGGTGTGCGAGCTTCGAAATAACCGCCCGAATAAGTCACACCGTTTCCGGATCCGGCGGCGGTCGCGCCGCTGCTGGCGATGAACATCTGGTTCACGAAGTTCTGCATGCCCAAAGCCTGGCTTTCTGCGTTCAGAAAGCCGGAAGTGAGCACCGATGTCAGCGTGGCGACCAGTACGCCCTTGGTGATCTTCTTTAGTTCCGGATGGGCTTGTTGCATAATGAAATTCCTCACCAATTTGAGATTCTGGATGCCGTGGCGTTTTCGATGTACTGCGTAATGGTCTGCGGGTTCGCGTTTTTCTGGTTCTGCGCTTGCTTCATCTGTGCCGTGGTCAGCACTCCGCGCTCATATGCATTGGCCCCGGTCCATTCCGTGAGCTTTTTCGGCAAGAGATGCAGATACTCGGCGTCCGCCAGGATATTGTCCTCGAGGCTGCCCATGACCTGGTAACCCTGCGCGATAATCGCAAAATTATCGGGCGGATAAATCATGATGATGGTCGGGGTCTCGACCAGGTGCAAATCCTTCGCCTGGCCATGATCCTGCACAAGCACCGCATTTTTCGGTAGACCCGTAATCGGCCCGTTATTCACGTCGATATAGTCAGTAGCGAAATGGATCATCTGGTTCATATTGCCGTACTGCGTCAACTGCATGTCGCAAAACGGGCATCCATGCTTCACGAACACCCACATCCCGACGTGTTTGCTCAAATAGCGCAGTGCCCGCATTTTATTCTGCTGCAAATAGGACTGGAAATCCGTATTGCCTGCGCCGGATCGTGGAATGATCGCGGAATAATTGAGCACCGGATTCGTGTTGGCGACTTGGACGAATCGCTCTGCGAAATTCTGGGCCTTATCGAACATGACCTTCTGCAACGCCAAGTATTGCGTGACATTCTTGGTGCTTGGGTCGTTGATCGCCCGATTTCTCCATTTGGGCAATGTTTTTTTAATCCACTGCACCGAAAAGACCTTCGGTCCCGCCGGTTTGGGCGCGACCTTCTTCACCGGAGCGGGTTTTGGCGGTGCCTGCACCACGGGTCTGGGTGGTGGCAGTGGCTTGGGCGGTGGAGGTGGCAATTGGTACCAAAACCAGCCGTGTGTGTCGCCGGAAAGCACATTAGCCTGAGCGACATCGGGTCCGCAGAACGACAGGCACAAACCAATAAACGTCGTCGCGACGGCTATCGCAAGGACATTTCCATGGTGAATCCGCTGGTTACTACAGTGGCCCAAGTCGTTCCCTTTTCTTAGCGTAAAACAAGTATATTAATTTGTCTTGTGATGCTTTGACGAAACCTCAATTTCCGCCCTGCTCAGTGCTCCACCACCAAGCTGGCATCCATCCACGGATTCGCCAGCCTTGCAGGATTTTCCGACGCCCCGCCGATCACAATGCCCAGATGGCCGGCGAACCGCTGCACATAACCCGACCGCCACGCTGCCTGCATATTCCCGTGCCCCGCATTATAACACGCTGCCGCCGCGAGCAAACTGCCCGTCTGGGCCAGGCAGCGCGCAAAAACCCAAGCGCCCGCCATTACGTTTGCGCACCCATTATACCGCAATGTCCGGTAACGGTACCCGTACTTTTCCAAAAACGGCAGGTGGCATGTATTTACTTGCATCGGACCTAGATCCGTTGTTCCATTCGAGTCTCGTGCCGCCGTCCCCGGCCGCCCTCCTTCGTTTCGCATCAGCGCCACAATATCCTGATATGGAACACCGTAGGTCGATGAGGCCCGCTCTATGCATTCGACTGGTACTCCGTGGAAGGATCCGGGAGGCAAGAACATGCGCGACCTCGCAAGCAGTAGTATATTTAGCAAATATCTTATACACAGTGCCGCGATTCTATGCAAGAGGCTTCCGTTGTTGTCCAGAACAGGCGGAAAACTGTCTGGCATGGTGTTCGGAAAACTGTCTGCTACTCCTTTCCGGAATTTACCGGGCATCCAGCCCATTTTTGAAAGGAGATGTGCCATGTTACAGCATAATACGGTAGTAAGCGGTTTCATCTTGGTCAATGACGCAGCTACAACCGCAGCGCTCACCGCCGCCAAAGGCATCATAGGTGCCGATGAATGGAAGAAAGGCTATTCAGAAGAGCGTTGCAAGATTGCACGCTCCACCCTGAAAACCGCCAATGTCCCGGTTCAGTACAAACTGACCGGCCCAATCACCAAGGTTTCCACCACGGAAACCAAAGACGGGGAAGGCAATGTGTACCGCAAGGTCCGTGTTGCTCTCGGGAATGACAGGTCCTCGCCGATTCTCAGTCTCGATGTCGGGACCGAGTTCTGCGAACGCCTCCTGCCCAAACTGGGTGCCGCCGTTGCCATTCATGGTATCGGTGCAGAGGTGACCATCACCTGCTTCCCGGACGTAGTGGAGCGCGATGGTCGTACCTTCGTCAACCATGTTGCGTCGGTGAAAATCAACGGCGAGGAGGTAAAGGCTACCAAGCCGCACTTCCAGTTGGCCGCCGCTGCCGCTGCCACCGCATCTGACGCTTTGGTAGCTGCAGGTGTGAAGGACAAGAAGGCTCTCAACGCCGTCAAGGCGAGTGCCAAGGAAGAATACTTCTACGCGCTCGCCCAAAAGCTGAGTCTTTTCCCGTCCGAACAGGCTGCGGAATCCTCTGCAGCGTAACCATCCGATCTACCCCAACCCCATCGCTTCGGCTTTGGGGTTTTTCTTATGCGTACAGCATACCCATAGCATGCTATCAGCAGTGCCAACAGCATGCGCCGTGCAGGACCCTCTGTTGCTGGATTTTAGCTCTAAAAGCCCCTCCACTTCGTTCCGGGGCATTCAGGCTCCTTCGCTACGCTCCGGGCCCCACATCAGCCCCTACGGGGCATTTCAGGCCCTTCGGGCCGGATCACGCTCTGCGAGCGTACAGCGCACGTCCGGGAACGTGCGGTCGCCTTCGGCTCCCTTGTCTCGGCACTGCCGTCGTGCCTGCGTTCGCCATCCCGATCCACCTGGGTCATATTCGGACCATCCGTCTTCCACAGTACGGATTTCCCATCGGTACCGGCTTTCCCGATCTCATCTGGATTATCCAGCAGCCCTGTTCGGCAAGTGGTTATCCGTCTTTCCGGATTTTCCATGATCCGGCAGTACCGGCATTGCGCCATGTGCCTTCGCCGTGATTTCCGCATATATATCCCGCAAATCGGGCACCGGTAGCGGCTACCCCGAAATGCACGGAGGATCCATGCACGAATCCTTTCACCCAAAACGGGGCGGCGCCCTCATCATGCCCGTTGCATTTGCCTTCGATCTGCCCGGATGGGCGAATCTGGATCTTGCAATGTCCATGATCACCACCAGAGAACTTGGCTTGCCACTTTCCAGCATATGGCGTGCCTGCCATCGCTATTCCGGAAACTCCGACCAGAACCAATGCACACAGCGTTTTCCTCAACATGGCTTCTCCTTTCTTAGCGTCAACTGCCGCCCAATTTTTGGTCCACCCGAATTATCCGGCCTGCCCGTGATGGCCGGGACATCCAAAATTTCAGGATGGTCCGGCTGGCGATTTTTCACTCGACATTGCATACGGCGCCTTGGGTATTGATGGCCACGGCCACCGTATCGTTATGGGGTTTGAACCCGTTTTTCCGCAACAGCGCCCCCACCTTGCTTCGGATATTCCTGTTCCGGCTTCGATAATCGAAATTCATCCCGACCGTCACCACCACCGGATTGCCTTTGCAGAACGATCCGGCGTCTTGCGCCGCGTCCCCAGAGATCTCCATGGCAGGCCATCGCAACGGCCTGCCCACACGAGACCAATCCCGGTACAGAAACATGAGATCAGGATCCCGCTGGAAATAGTGATCTGCAAACCGGATATTCGGCGCCAGGATAAAGGAAGCATGGCTCAGATAGATAACACCAGGCTCCGCGTACTTGCTGCCCACGGCATAGGTTGCGGCATGGTGCAGCAGTTTTCCATGATTGGCAAAAAGGCCGGAGTGCGAATCTGTCCGGACAAAGTACAGGACACGCCCGGCGGTCGCTTGGCGAATATCGCGCTGCACGGCACGTACTGCGTCCAGATACCTGGTCACCACGGTTTCCGCTTTGAGCCGGTAAAAGTAAGCGTCGATATGCGGGACCACCGCAAATCCCAAAAGGACGGCGATGGCTACCAACAATAAAAGCTCGATCAATCCGGACGGCCTAAAATCAACGTGCCTGGGCATAGTGATCCCTTCAGTGCGCCTTCCACCACAAAAATCCAGCAATCCCGAATAATAGCAGCGGAATCGCCGACATCCGCGCCAACCTCCAGTCCGCCGGCGACGGCAGACATTCTAGCAGGCATTCGGCCGCGATAAATGGGACCACCGCGAATTTCCAGGCGGCGCCCCAGTGGAATGTGTCCGGGATTCCATCATGGAGCGCCAATCCCGCCAACGGGATGAGCAGCAACGGCGCCAGGCCGATCAGCGCGCCGTTGTACCAGCGGGGATGATGGATGGGCACGCGGCCAAGGGCCCAGGCGTTGCCCATTCGCTTGGGCAGGAAGCGTGGAAAGCCGGGGCGACCGATGGTGATGAACGCGATGGTCCAGTGCGCCAACTCATGCAGGATTACACCGGGGAGTGCCACCATCCAGAGAACGACGATGTGTCGGCGAAACAGGCGTAGCACCAGCACCCAAATGATCGTGAGCAGGCCGGCCAAGTCACCAGGGCTGAATGCCATGCCGGCGCTCCAGATCGACGGCTATGGCACCAGTCTTTTGAGCGTTTCCCGCAACGCCGCTAGTTCTTCCGACGCTTTCTCGCCAGCTTCGGCCCGCTCTTCCAGCCGCCTGGCGGTTTCGACTACGGCGTCCAGATCCGCTTTGATTTGCGTGACCAGCTTGGTGATGGTGTCGATGTCCACGTCTTCCCCTTTCCCGATCTGTGTTTGTTCCGCCGCCAAACGCGGGCCATCCGTTACATCGCACTGCGCAAGATCTTCCGTTTTCCCTTCGTGCTCTCCGACATCCGCCAGCTCCACCAGGCGGTCCTCTCCAGGTTTTCTGGGAAGATCACGAAGCACCGTTTGCCGCACCAAATTCGAGACGATTTTAACGACACGGTGTTTTTGGAAGCCGATCCGCGCCGCTATCTCCGTGGTGCTTTTTGCGCCCTGACGCACTGCCTCCAGAACCAGTGCGGTGTCCGTAACCGCCTTTGCCGCTACTGCCGGCTTCATCGCCAACGCCGAAGCACGATCCAATGATGAGCTTTTGCCCGCCTGCGCCATCACCATTTTCGCGACCGCGCCGACATCTGTATCTCGCCGATAACTCTTCGGCGCCACATAATCTTCGCGCGGCCCCGTAGAGAGACCAACAGGCACAGCTCTTACCAAAAAGCGCGAAAAGCCCCGTCTGTTCACGGCGGGGATGCATAGCGCGGCAGTGAGACGGCTCCATGCCGTCGAAACCGGCTTTCCATCGACAGATCGGTTGCCAGCCTACCATGACTACTGTATAATTATACACCATGCTGATCCAAAAAGCCGTGCGCTACCGACTCGAAACTACACCGGAACAGGAAAACCTTCTGGCTCGCGCAGTAGGTTGCGTGCGCTTCGTCTGGAACCGGGCACTCTCCGTCCAGAAGAGCTATCTCGATCACCAGTGCGGTACCCTGAATTATGCCGGGCTGTGCGATTTGCTCACAACCTGGCGGAACACGGAAGCTTTCGGATTCCTCGCGGAATCCCCGTCGATGCCGCAGCAGCAGACGCTGAAAAACCTGACACGGGCACTCAAAGACGCATTCGATAATACATCCGTCAAGAAATTCCCGAAATTCAAAAAGAAGTTCGTCCATGACAGTATGCGCTACCCGGAGCCCGACCATATCCGCTTCGATCTGAAGCTAGCGGACCAAGACGGTCGGCATGTACTTCCTAAAATCTTCCTGCCGAAAATTGGATGGGTGAAATTCCGCAAGTCCTGCATCATCGGTGGTGAAATCCGCAATGTCACCGTCAGCCGTGCGGGTGGGCACTGGTACGTCGCCATTCAGACCGAGAAAACAGTCGCCGATCCGGTTCGCCAGGCTACTACCGCCGTTGGCGGTGACCGGAACGTAGCGGACAATGTCCTGACCTTGTCCGATGGTACTATGTTCCTGCCGGTTACGGCTTATCGGGATCTGCAAAAGAGGCTGGCGCGGGAGCAAAGAAAGCTCGCGCACAAAGTGAAGTTCTCGGCCAACTGGAAAAAACAGAAGGCCAAAATCGCGCGACTGCATCAGCGAATAGCTGCGACTCGCAAGACCATTCTGCATCAGATCAGTACCATCATCAGCAAAAACCACGCGGTGGTGGTACTGGAAGATCTGAAAGTGCAGAACATGACGGCGTCCGCAAAGGGGACCGTCGAGCAACCCGGGCGCAATGTCCGGCAGAAATCAGGGCTGAACAAATCCATTCTCGATCAGGGCTGGGGCATGCTCAAACAGATGCTGGGCTACAAGCTCCAGTGGGCCGGCGGCATACTGCTCTTGGTGGACCCTGCCTACACCTCACAAGCGTGCGCGTCGTGCGGTGCTGTGGACGCCGGGAACCGTAAAGCGGCAGTGTTCCGTTGTCTGCATTGCGGGCACGAAGCGCACGCCGATGTGAATGCGGCACAGAACATCCTCGCAAGAGGGTTAGCACCCTGCGAGGGGTTGCAGTCAACGGCGGGGCACGCCGGGGTAGCCTGTTTCGCGGCGTAAGCCGTAAAGTTGGCCCAAACCAAAGGGAATGGGTCAATCGAAGTGGCTGAAGTAGGGCCGCTGCTGGCAGGAAGGAATCCTCATCCTTTAGGGCGAGGAGGATGTCAACACTCCTTCCAACACACTCATGAAATTTTTTCTCCGCAATCCCTATAGTATATTTAACCTACAGGAATGCCGTACCTTTTTCCAGATCCCACAGCGTCCCGATACAGTGGCTGGGTCACCTGCTCCCGGCTGGCAGTGATAATCTTCCGGGGATTTTCAAAGAACCTCGCGCAAGCCGAGTCCCAGGTTTCGCCCAGTCCACCCAATACGCCGGTAATCGTTCCTTCCAGATTTTCCACGATGGATTCGTACCGAACTTCCAACACTCGCTCCGGATACCGCTCACGCCATGCTTCCATCAGCGTCTCGTGCCAGCGGTACGTGGCTTGCAGAGCCTCCCAGTCGTGGGCGTACGGATGCACCCCCCGGAAATGCTGGCGCCAAATGGATACCGTGGTATCCAGCGGATCGCGCCGGCACCAGAGCACTCGCGCGCCAGGAAATAAGTGCAGCAACATCCCGGCGTAAAGGAAATTGTGCGGCATCTTGTCGATGATCCAGCGACTATCCGGCGCCAGCTCCCGGCCTTTCCGCGCAAAGGTTACGCAGGCCTCGCGCGCGGCGTCCAGGTTCCCGTCGGCGAAGAGCGCCTGGGCCATGGCCTGCATTTCGTGGCGCTCTCCCGTCCCCGTGATCACGGGGTGCTGGTCCAGGATCTGTTCGAGCAGCGAGGTTCCCGACCGGGGCATGCCGACGATGAAGATCCATGATGGAGCGCCATGATCCACCGGCGATACAGCTTCCCAGGGGCGTTGTCGTAACCAGGCGTCCAGCGCCTGCCGTCCATCTTCGTGATAGGGCTGCACGCGGGCGAGCCAGCGATGCGCCGCCGTGTAGTGCTCCCAGGCTGCCTCGTACTTCTGGGAGTCGTCCGCGATTCTGCCCAACTGAAAGTGCAAACCTGCCAAATCGTCCGCCGGATCGGCCTGGGGTCTCGCCAGCCAAGACCTGGCCTGAGCGACAAGCCCGGGAAGATCCTCCGCCCGCGCGGTCTTCAGCCGCAGAATGTGCTTTCTGGCGCTTTCCGGGAGCTTTTCCAACATGGATTTCGCCACTTCTTTTCCAGCATGGATCGCCACCCAGGCGGACAGGAGATCCAGCGCGGGATTCCCGTGCAACCGTTGCGCCAACAGCCAGGCTTCATCGAATCGCTGCAGGTTGGATAGCACCAGCGCATGGAGATATCGCGCCAACACGTCCTCCGGGTTCCGGGCCAGATAAGCGGCGGTTTCCTGTTCCGCCGCCGGCGCCCTTCCGCTCTGGACCAGGCACTCGATCCGGCCCGCGAACGCAGAGGGATCGCCGTTTTTCTGAAGCACCGTCGACCAGCACTCGATCGCCTCGTCCCAAAGGGCGATGCTTTGCGCTACGATCGCCCGGTACCTCCAGGCGTCCAATCGCTCGGGGCGCAGCGCGCAAACGCGCCGGAAGGCGTGCATGGCGTCCAAGCTATTGTCCAGCGCCTTCTGTGCGCCACCCAGGTTGAACCAGGCATCGACATGGGTAGCATCGAGCTTCACTGCGGCCTGCGCGCATCCTGCGGCGTTTTTCCAATCTCGAACGCGCAAATAACAGACGGCCATATTGGAAAGCGCGTCGGCGCGCATAGCGGTCGGGCTGGATGCGGACTGGGCCACCCGAAGAAAAGCATCCACCGCGTCCTGGTACCGGCCTGATTGCAGGTGCAGCAGGGCGGATCGCATTAATGCGTGATGGATTTGCGTGTGTTTATTGACGTCCACTCTCCACGGAATCCGTCTGAATTGAGTCGTTATCGCGCTTTTGGAGCCATTCCTGTTTTCGCGAGTCCTGCAAAAAAGAGCAGCGCCCCAACGACTCCTCCGGAAACAAGCGCATAACCGGGCATAGAAAGGACGTGCAAATAAACGATTGCGGCCGCAAATACCGTTTCATTACAGATAAATATGCCACCCATAAGAAGCGCATCACCATAAAGCTGTGCTCCTAGCGCTCCAAAAACTAAAACCACGTATAGCAATGTAAGAGGGGAGAATATAATTATCGCAAGAAGCAATTCCATTGGATGCACCATCTACCCTTACCTCATTTTCGCCAAACCTAAGAAAAATCCAATGAGCGGTATCCCAAAACAAACTGTAAGAAGCCCATAAGTAAAAATGTTAAGCCCATAATTTGGTAACAGAATTATCCCTAAAATTGTCAATCCGGAAAAGACCATCATGATTGCAAATAAAGGACTATCTTGTTCACAGTTTTGGTTCTCCATAATATTTTCCTCCGTTACCCAGCGTTAGCCTTTGATAATGCCCAAAAAAGCATATGGGTTAATGTGAAAACTCGTTAGCGCATCACCCTCATCGTGATCGAGCTTGACCTGGTTGCACCTTCGATATTCGCCCATTGTGGCGAGACTACTGCAACTCACCATCAGATTGTGCCCATCATCCAGCACGGCGTTGACACCCCAGCTATCGCAGTCCCATTTGGGGCCACGATAATCGCCTTCCTGCAACCAAAGATGGGCGGATCGCACACCGCATCCGAATTTCTCCTGGATGGCCTCAATAACCAGTTTTTTGACAT
This sequence comes from Acidithiobacillus ferrooxidans ATCC 23270, assembly GCF_000021485.1. Taxonomy (NCBI): domain Bacteria; kingdom Pseudomonadati; phylum Pseudomonadota; class Acidithiobacillia; order Acidithiobacillales; family Acidithiobacillaceae; genus Acidithiobacillus; species Acidithiobacillus ferrooxidans. The sequence goes on along the minus strand of NC_011761.1, from coordinate 950,708 downwards.
GCTGCGCCAGTGCGCCTTCACCAGCCCTGGCCCTGCGCCGTTTTAGCTGTAGGCCGTCCAGCAGGCTGCCTATGGCTCTATCACCGGCGTCCATGGCCGCCTGCATTTCCGCCTGGTGATCAACAACCGGCTTGTCGGCCGTATGGCAATCGTAATGATCCAAGGTGGCTCCGTGGTAGCCTTCGTCGGCATACACCGACTTGTGACAGAAGGAGCAGTAATCTTTGACCAGATGTCTGTTTTCCATTCTGTCAATCCTGCTCGCGAAATAGCAACCAATGACCACCACGCCGGTTTGCACCCATTTCCTCCGTAGTCTCATACCCAAAATACTCCACAGCACGCTTTATCAATGCATGGCTCTGAACATGGACGCCTAAATACAACGTATCGTTAGCGCCATAAAAAAAATGGAAGTGATGGCCGACATCCGGCAAGGAAACCGGATATAGCGGACGATGCAGTAGCCGATTAAACCGCGAAAAATGCAAGTGCTGCTGTTGGATCACGCTGTAATCCATGGCGTGTGTCAAACTGAAAACCAGCATCCCCGCCTGATGCAGGCTGCTTTCCAGGGCGGGACCAAAAAAGACCGCCCCATATTTGCGGATCATGATAAATTGTCGGCCGCAATGCACTGAAATGTGCCAATCCTGGAGCGTACCAGGCGTCATGCGATCACCGTTTCTATGCGAATCGTAACTGTACCCCATGCAAGCGCCGTTTTTGGTGAGATCCTGACACCTTTGCAGGATGGGCGTTTTCCAGTATGAAACTCGGGGCGAGATCGGAGCTTCGTCATATTCCACCTGCTTGCAGGTTTCGCCGCCCAACGGAATGTGCGCCGTCCACACGGGGTATCCACCCTGTTGTGTCACCTGCGTGTGGGGAATGCGCTTAAAGCGAAAAATGCTCCACGATTTTTGCGGTGTTTTTTTCGTGTAAGCATGCCACCTGCGAGATTCATCTATAATGCCGTTCGCAGCTTCAAGATATGCTCTGTTGTGCTGTACGGCCACCGCAAACGGCACACGCACCTGATACCAGCGATGCATGTTGCCCACTAACAGCGCCATACCCAAAAGTACGGCTATGACAAACACAATAACGCCGCCCATGATGGAAATATCACGCTTTCTCATGCCACCAGCTCCTGCTGTTTCTGTCCAGTATCCAAATGATGTTCCAGGAACGACTCGTGAAGCGGCAATGGTCCGGTCATCCCATCTTTTTCTGGTCGGATGGATCGATGCGGCAAAAATTCCACCTGACGCTGTCCATTCCACCCTTTGGCATACAACCATTGGGTGCGGCGCATGATCTTGTCTATGGTGGCAATGGCTTGTGGCGCAACAGACAACATCCCCATACGGGAGTAATACAGGTAGGAACCGCAGCATCCAAAATCCCGACCATCTTGCAAATCTTCCAGAATGGCGTCGTACTCCAGCCCGAAGAAGTCTGCAACCCCCTCATCATCAAAATCGAATGCCACGCTACTTTCCACATCCATAACGACATGGCCGTTCGCGAGTCGCCGCGTCCCCATGCAAGGACTATCGGAACCAACGGCGATCTCTTGCTGGATATCCCGATAGCCCTGCAAGTCCTGCTGATCTTCCCAGGGTGTGCCCACATACAACCGCTGTTTGCGGGGCATGGGCTGTTGCGGCCAGGCATCCACATCCGGAACCGGATAGCGGCGGCCCAGATCGTGGACGTCATGGAATATTCGCAACGCTTCAAAAGCCGGGTGATACCCGTACAGACTCCATTGCGCGTCGATCGCCAACAGTATTTTCGGATCGATCCACTGAAACCGGGGTGCATGCCCCTCGGCGCGAGCGGTTTCTGCCTCTACAGCGTCAATGGTCAGTACATAGCGCAAGAGATCCCGCAGCATGTCCGGCGAATACACATCTGGCGCAATCGTGATATATCCTTCCGCATCCACGCTGCGGCCCATCCAGTTGCGACGAGTGAAATCCCAACGGGTGTTGAGCAAGAAACGCTGCAACTGATTCAGGCCCAGCAAATAGTGGTAGCGCGGGTCAGCCTCGATCATGGCTTCGAGACTTTTGTCCCGGCCAATCGGCGTGCAGACCGCACAACCAGTGCGGGCACCACAGGGTTTGGCTTGTCCCTTGGTCGCCATGTCTCCGACCACTGCGCAGGAAGATCCAGCCGCGTCCGCGTAGATCCGAAAGACCTCTTCAAATCGAGAAAACGTCAGTACATCCGGATTCCCGTCGCGGCACTGCCCCAGGTATTCCCAAACCTCTTCCATGGTCCAATAGGCGATCGGTGACAGATACCATTGATTGTCGTCCCCGAGCCATGGTTTATCCGCCGTTTCTTCGCGCTCGAGCATGCGGGCTGCCCTTTGCGGGCTTTCCTCGAAACGGGTTCCGATGATGGTAACCAGAGAAGCGGCCGTTTTCGGATTCTGTAATCGCTTGCGCAAACGCTGCATCGGATGAATTTTGAGATCCGTGGTGCAGTCATGATTCATGCCTGGAAAAGACGGCAGAGCACGGCCACCGATCACCCGAAGCGGCCAGGACTCTGTGAGATTTGGCGTGGCGACATGAACTGCCAGAGGAATACGATGCCGTTCGGCGTACCGGCGCAAACGGCCGATTTCAGTGCTTGCATAGGCGCGTATTTCCGGGTTCTCGATACCTGTATCCCCATGGGTCACGAGGATGGGTGCGGCTATGGTTTGACCGCTTTCGAGAACCGCCTTCGCAGCCTGCATGGTAAGGTTCAGGACCACGCTTGAGTCCTTTCCGCCGCTCCAGGCGACAGATACGGGCCGATCGCACAGCAGTCTTTGCATACTTGAAATAGCGTCTTTGTTCATGCCACCCTCGCCTGTTGCGCCTGTCCGGCGTCCACATAATTCGCCCATATCAGCGCCTCAGCAGGCGGTGGCGACACCGAATTCCCGCAAAACCGTACCTGATTGCTCTTGCTGAACTTCCGCCCGTCATGGCCGTGGACATGCCCCCGCCGCCGGCAAACAGGTCCACGACGATCTCATCCGCCACATCCAGCACAAACTGTTGTTTTAGCATCTTAGAAGCCCCTTTTTGTCGCCACCCATCAGCATGTTGCGCCATGTGTATTAATATACTATTCTATCTAGGATGTCAACTTACTCGTGGATTGGTAAATTCTGATGGGCAATATTATTGGAATATTGGTAGCATTCGTTCTCCTTGGCTTCATTTTCAGAGCGCCTTCGCCATTCGAACCCTGTTCCCCCTTCTGGAATAATGGTGACATCAGCCAGGCTTCGGCCTTGCGGCATCTCAGCAAAGCGGAGGAAATAACGGCCAAAATCAATCTAACGCCACAGAGTTCGGACTGGAGGGCGAACAGGATGCGGTTGCGCGATTCGCAACGTTGCATGCGCCTGGCCGTTAAAGAGTGGCCCCCGCTGATGACGCAAAAATTGACCATGAGTTTGCTGCGCAAACAATCTAATCTGTTCGAGAAAATACGCCGACAGCGTGCAAGCGCCGATTATGTGCGCGGCATCAAATATAATTCCGAACTAAAGCAGCACGGTTGGTTGTTTTGGTCGAGCGTTCTCATTTCCGTTTTTACTTTTGGGTCTTTTCTATTTTGGTTTGTGTATTGGGCTATCCGCGCAATCAAGCGACGGAGGGAGTAATCCCCCTTTGCGCAAAGCCAATATGTGGAAGCAGGATTTCGATCAGACAATGCCCTGCTTGTCCCCAACCTCTCCACATGCCTTCTCCGCCATTCTTAGTTGCCGATAATCCATCATGGAATGATGCAGGTCCACGAATCGGATGATCCGTGTCTTGACGCAAGCGCTGGCCCGCTTAACCTGGCCAAGGCCGATCTGAGCGTTGGAATGATGATCTATATGCGAACTGCCGCAGCCGGACAGCGCCAAGGCCAGCGCACCCAGCGCTAGTATTCTGCTGCGCATCTCCCATCTCCTGCTTCTTCAGTCCGCCCGCGCCTTTGTCTGTCGTTTCCGAGCAAGCCGCTTGCCCACGAATCGCATAAAAATCTCGTGCTGCTCTTTTCCGAAACCACGCACGCCCGCGACATCAACCATAAGGAAGAATCCGAACGCCATCAGGAAAAAACCCTGGTCTTTGTAAATTTCCTTGGCCATCGGCAGGTTATTCCATGAAGCAGTTGCAAACTGTTGATGGAATTTAATGAGGTTCCAGCCAACGTCATGGGCAATTATCAAGCCCAGAACAAACGCCATGAAAAGCGCCAACCGTACCAGTGCCCACACAATAAACCGTGCTACATCTTTGATTCTGCCGAAGACAAACTCGGAGTCCGTCATCACTTCGGCTTTCGTTGTCTCTATCTCAACCGCGTCAAACTCGCCAAAACCATTAACCTGCTCCACATGTTTCAGGTTTTGATTCCGGCCCTGATCCCGTTGATAGCGTTCCGCGCGGC